>NZ_SMOA01000114.1 GCF_004353985.1 Paracraurococcus ruber
CACCGGCGCGGCGCGGCGCGGCGCGGCGGCCGCCCCGGCGGAGGCCGCGAGATCCGCCGCGGCACGTATGCGATCGAAGCGCTTCCGGCGCGCCGCCTCCAGGTTCTGCATCCCGGCGCCTCGCCCCCGGTTGCCGTGCCGCGGCGGGTGTCGTGCCCCGTCCTGCCCGGCCCCCTACGGGTCCTGGTTGAAGGCCTTCGGCCCCGCGCCCGGGGGATGATCCGCGCTCGCCGCAGCGCGCATCCTGCCCCCGGTCATGGGGCCATGGCCCTGGTCCTGCCATCGGCGCATTCGCGCCCGGCTACCCCGCTTTAGCCAGGAGACCGTTAACGAGCGGCAAAACCCGCTCAGCGCCGCATCCGGCGCTGCACCACGAGGTTGGCCAGCGTGGTCAGCAGCAGGGTGACGGCCATCAGCACGAAGGCGATGGCGCCGCCGAAGGGCCAGTTGTTCTGCTCGATGAACTGGCCATAGACCAGCGGCCCCATGGTCTGGAAGCGCGGGCCGCCCAGCAGCACCGGCGTGGCATAGGCATTCATGCCGAGGATGAAGGTGAGGATGGACCCGGCCAGCACGCCCGGCATGGCCAGCGGCAGCAGCACGCGCCGCAGCATGGCGCCGGGCGGGGCGCCGAGGTTGAAGGCGGCCTCCTCCACCGCGCGGTCGATGCCCTCGATCACGCTCTGCAGGCTCAGCACCATGAAGGGCAGGTTCACCGCGACGATGCCGATGACCACCGCGGTCTCGGTGTACATGATGTCGATCGGCCGCGTGATCAGCCCGAGGCCGAGCAGCGAGGCATTCACCGCCCCCTTGGCGCCGAAGGCCACCATCCAGCCCGCGGCGCGCACCGCATTGCCGACGAACAGCGGCAGCACCACCGCGATGATCAGCAGGTTCTTGTGGCGGCTCTGCGTCCGCGCGAGCACATAGGCCAGCGGGAAGCCGAGGATCAGGCAGATCACCGTCACCAGCGCCGCCACGCGCAGCGTGCGCCACAGCACCGCCAGGTAGAAGGGGTCGGTAAAGAACTTGACGTAGTTGGCGGCCGTCACCGCCTCGACCATGAACTGCCCGGGCACGAAGGCATTCAGGCTGTAGCGGAAGAGCAGGAGGAGCGGGAGGAGGAGGCCCGCGACCACCACCAGGGTCGCGGGCAGCAGGAGGGCGCCGGCTCTCACCCCTTGGCCCTCATCCCTTGAAGACCTTGTCCCACCACTCCTTCATCGCCGAGTTTTCCTTGGCGAGATAGGCGTAGTCGAGATCGACGAGGCGCGCCCGCTCCGCCTCGGTGAAGCCGATGCGGGCCTGCAGGTCGGGCGCCACCACGGCATTGGTCACGGTCGGGTTGAAGCCCATGTCGACCGCGAAGGCTTCCTGCGCCTGCCTCTCCAGCATCGCATCCATGTAGGCATAGGCGCCGGCCTTGTTCGGCGCATTCCTCTGGATGGAGAAGCCCGAGACATACATCGGGATGCCTTCCACCGGCGCCACGAGCTGCACCGGGATATCGGCATTCTGCCACTGCACGCCGCGCGCCTTCCACATGAGGCCGAGGCCGATCTCCTCGGTCTTCATCGCCTGGGCGAAGGCCTCGTTGGTGGGATAGACGCGGGCACCGGCCTTCTTGGCTTCCAGCAGCAGCGCCTTGCCTGGCTCGATGTTGGAGACGCTGCCGCCCGCCGCCAGCGCCGCCGCCACCATGACGAACTGGTACTGGATGTCGATGATGCCGATCTTCGACCCGTGCTTCGGGTCCAGGCAGTCGCGGAAGCCGCGCGGCGCCTCCACCAGCTTCGGGTTGAACAGCACGACCTTGCCGGAATAGATGTGCCCGACGCCGAACTGGTAGCGCATGGCGGGGATCAGGTTGGCGGCATTCTTCAGCCGGCCGTAGTCGATCGGCTCGGCCACGCCGGCCTCGCCCATCTCGTAGATGTTGGCGGCCGACAGGCCCTGGATGTCCACGGTGCCGCGCGGCAGGCGCCGCTCCGCCACCATCTTGGCGCGGCGCGGGGCGTCGCCGGCCTGGTCCTGGACCACCTCGAACCCCTTCGAGACGAGGAAGGGCTCCTCGACATTCTTGCGCAGCAGGCGGGCATAGTCGCCGCCCCAGGTGCCGACCACGACGCGGCCGGCGGGCTGTGCGGCCGCGCCGCGCGCCAGCAGGGGCAGGCCGGCGGCGCCCAGCAGGGCATTGCGGCGGGTGAGGTGGCGCATGCGGGGGGCCTCCGGCGGAATGGTTATGGTTCAGCAAACACCATGCCGGCCCCGGCTGGCCAGCCCAGGGCGACGCGGTCGCCGATCCGCGGCGCCGCCAGCCCGGCCCGGTTGGCCAAATGCACGACCACCCGGTCTTCGGGCGAGAGCCGCACATGCATCTCCAGCACCGGGCCGAGATAGGACAGCAGCTCGACCTCGCCGCCCAGGCGGTTGTCGGCATGCGGCGGCGGGTCCAGCCCGATCGCCTCCGGCCGCAGGGCCAGCACGGCGCGGCCGGGCGGCGCCCCCGGGTCGCAGGCGAGGGCGAGGCCACCCGTGGTGCGGAAACGCCCCGGCGCTTCCACCGTGCCGGAGAGGAAGGTGCTGCGGCCCACGAAGCCGGCGACGAAGCGGTCGGCCGGGCGCTCGTACAGGTCCCGCTGGGTGCCGACCTGGCGGATGGCGCCTTCCGCCATCACCACCAGGCGGTCGGCCATGGTCAGCGCCTCCTCCTGGTCGTGGGTGACCATGATGGTCGTCAGGCCCAGGCGGCGCTGCAATTCGCGGATCTCGATCCGCACCTCCTCCCGCAATTTGGCGTCGAGGTTCGACAGCGGTTCGTCCAGCAGCAGCACGTCGGGGCGGATGGCCAGCGCCCGGGCCAGCGCGACGCGCTGCTGCTGCCCGCCCGACAACTGCCGGGGCAGGCGGTCCGCCAGCGCCTCCAGCCGCACCATGCGCAGCGCCTCGCGCGCCTGCGCCTCCCGCTCCGCCTTCGGGACCTTCCGCATCTCCAGCCCGAAGCCGGTATTCTCCGCCACCGTCATGTGCGGGAAGAGCGCGTAGTTCTGGAACACCATGCCGGTGTTGCGCCGCCAGGGCGGGCGGCGGGTGATGTCCTCCCCCCGCAGGCGGATGCTTCCGCCGCTGGGCTCGACGAAGCCCGCCACCATGCGCAGGGTGGTGGTCTTGCCGCAGCCGGAGGGGCCGAGCAGCACCAGGAATTCGCCATCCGGGATGTCCAGCGTGACATCCCGCACGGCGACGGTCGCGCCGTAGTGGCGGGAGAGGCTTTCCAGTTCCAGCCGCGCCATCACACCACCTGCGACAGCTTCACGAAGCGGTCCGTCACCAGCATGGCGGTGCCCAGCAGCAGGATCTGCAGCAGGGACACGGCGGCGACGGTCGGGTCGATCTTCCAGGCGAGGTATTGCAGGATGGCGATGGGCAAGGTGGTCTGGCCGGGCCCGACCAGGAACAGGCTGGCTTCCAGATTGCCGAAGGAGGTGACGAAGCCGAACAGCGCGCCGGCGACGACGCCGGGGCGGATGGCCGGCAGCACCACGCGGCGGAAGGCGGTGAAGGGCGTGGCGCCCAGGTTGCGCGCGGCTTCCTCCAGCGCCGGGTTCAGCGTGGCCAGGCTGGCGCCGACCAGCCGCATCGCCCAGGGCACCACCAGCAGCGTATGCGCGAGGACGAGGCCGGCGGCGGAGCCGAGCAGCGGCCATTCCGTGGCGATCTCCAGCTCCATCTCGCCGACATAGAAGGCGGCGCCGAAGACCACGCCCGGCACGATCAGCGGCAGGGTCAGCAAGGTCGCCAGCGGCGTGCGCAGCCGGAAGCCGGCGCGGGCCAGGGCCAGCGACGCCGGCACCGCCAGCAGCAGGCCGAGCGTCGTCGCGGCGACGCTGACCTGCAGGCTGAGCCAGAAGCCGGAGGCGAAGGCACGGTTCGCCGGGATGGTGGTGAACCAGTGCAGCGTGTAGCCCTGCGGCGGGAAGGCCGGGATTTCCTGCCGGAAGAAGGCCAGCCACGTCACCAGCAGCAACGGCAACAGGATGAAGGCCAGGGCGAAGCCGGCCGCGCCGCGCAGCGCCAGCCGCCGCAACCGCAGGCCGTCGAGCATCAGGCGCCCTTCACCCAGGCGCCATCCTGCATGATCAACGGGATGTGGCGGCCCTGATGGGTGAGCAGCGAAAGGTCGCGCAGCGGGTCGCCCTCGACCACGATCAGGTCGGCGAAGGCGCCGGGCGCCACGGCGCCGATCTGGCCCTCCATGCGGCAGAGCTTCGCGGCGACGCTGGTGGCGGTGGCGATCACCTCCTGCGCCGGCAGCACCCGGCCGCGGATGACGAATTCCTCCGACTGGTGGCGGTGCATGGGGCCCAGCAGGTCGGTGCCGAAGGCCATGGGCAGGCCGGCGGCCTTCATCTTCCGCAGGCTGTCCATGCCGGCGAGGCGGACATCATCCACCTTGGCCACCGATTCCGCCCCGATGCCCAGCGCCTCGCCCTCCTTCGACAGGGCGTCGTAGGTCACCAGGGTGGGACAGGCGATGCAGCCGCGCTCGGCCGCCAGGCGGGCGGTCGGCTCCTCGATCAGGTTGCAATGCTCCAGCGAGTGCACGCCGCATTCCACCGCGCGGCGGATCGCCTCATCGGTGTAGAGATGCGCCGCGACATAGGTGCCGGCATTCCGCGCCTCCTCCACCACCGCCAGGATCTCCTCCCGCGAAAACCCGAGGAAATGGATGGGATCGGTGGGGGAGGCGACGCCGCCATTCGCCATGATCTTCACGAAGCGGGCGCCGCCCTTGATCTCCTCCCGCGCCGCCTTGCGGATCTCGGCGACGCCGTCGCACAGCCTTCCAAGCGAGCCGAGGCGCGTGCTGAAGCGCGGCGGCGTGTCGTCGAAGGGGCCGCGGAAGTCGCAATGGCCGCCGGATTGCGAGAGCCCCTTGCCGGAGATGACGAGGCGCGGGCCGCGATACAGCCCTTCCTGCCAGGCCACCACCTGGGCATGGGCGGCGCCGCCCACGTCGCGCACGGTGGTGAAGCCGCGCATCAGCATCTCGCCCATCAGCTTCATGGACCGCGCCATGACCAGCGCATCCGGCAGCAGCGCGTTGCGGGCCAGGCTGGCCTCCACCGCCACGACATGGACATGGCAGTCGATCAGGCCCGGCATCAGCACCTTGCCGGACAGGTCGATGGTGGTCGCGCCGGCGGGCGCGCGGGCGCCCGGCCCGACCTCCCGGATCCGGTTGCCCTCGATCACCACGCCCTGCGGCGCCGTGGGCTCGGGTGCGCTGCCATCCACGATGCGGGCATTGGCCAGGAAGATGCTGCTCATGCTCTGCGTCCCTTACTCGACCCTGGCGCCTGAGGCACGGACCAGCGGCACCCAGGTCTCGATCTCGTCCCGCACATAGGCGGCGAAGCGGTCCGGCGTGTAGCCGCGCATGCCGGGGGTGTTCAGCTCGTCCAGCCGGGCGACCACGGCGGCATCGGCCAGCGCCTGGTCCACGGCCGCCGCAAGCCGTTCCACGATCGGGCGCGGCACGCCCGCGGGGCCGAAGAGGCCGTACCAGGAATAGGCCTTGTAGTCCGGCAGGCCGACCTGCTGCGCCGTCGGCACGTCCGGCAGCATGTGCCAGCGGGCCGGCTGGTTGACGAAGAGGATGCGGGCCGTCCCCGCCTCGTGGAAGGGGCGCAGCAGGGCGGGGATGTCGTGGGTGAACTGCACCTCGCCGGCGATCAACGCGGCGAAGCTCTGCCCGCCGCCGCGATAGGGCACATGCTCCGCCCGGGCGTCGACATGGCGCAGGAAATTGGCGCTGGCGATGTGGCCGGTGGTGCCGATGCCGCTGCTGCCATAGGACAGCGCGCCGGGCCGGGCCTTCAGCGCCGCGACGAAGGCATCCAGCGTCCGCACATCCCAGCCGCGGGCGGTGATGGCGAGGCTGGTGGGGATGAACACCGTAGGCGCCACCGCCACCAGGTCCTTCGCCGGATCGTAGGGCAGGTTGGCATAGAGCCCGGCAGCGATCCCGGTGGAGGACAGCGTGGCGAGCACGAAGGTGTAGCCATCCGGCACGGACTTCGCGACGAAATCGGTTCCGACGGTGCTGCCGCCGCCCGGCCGGTTCTCGATGACGATGGGCTGGCCGAGGATGTCTGATAGCTTCGGCGCCAGCAGGCGCATGGTGATGTCCGTGCCGCCGCCGGTGGCGAAGGGCACCACCACCTTGACCGGCCGGTTCGGCCAGGGGCCGGTCTGCGCGCGCGCGACCAGGGGGGCGACCAGGGGCGCGGCCAGCAGCGGGGCGGCGAGCAGCGAACGACGCGTGGTCATGCAGGCACCCTTCAGAAGGACCCGCCATTCACCGGCAGCACCTGCCCGGTGACATAGGCGGCGAGGTCGGAGGCGAAGAACAGGACGGCATGGGCGATGTCCTCCGCCTCCCCGATGCGGCGCAGCGCGATGCCCTCGATCACGCGGGCCTGGCCGTCCTTCCCGTAGCTCTCCCATTGCGCGGTCGTGCCGGGGGAGACGGGGAACAGGCCGGGCGCCACCGCATTCACCGTGACGCCGTAGGGGCCGAATTCCTGCGCAAGCTGGCGCGTCAGCCCGACCATGGCATGCTTGGCGCTGGCATAGGCCTGGATCCCGGTGCGGGAGGCGCGCAGCCCGGCGCCGGAACTGATGTTGACGATGCGCCCGCGCCGCGCCCGCTTCATCGCCGCCGCCGCGGCGCGCACCACGGTGAAGCCGGCCGAGAGGTTGACCGCGAGGACGGCATCCCAGTCCTCGAAGGTCACCTCCTCCACCGGGTGGAAGCGGCGCCCCAGCACGCCGCCGGCATTGTTCACCAGCACATGGATGGCGTCGCCGGTCTCGCGCTCGATCCCCGCGACCCAGTCGCCCACCGCCTCCCGCTCCGTCAGGTCCAGGCGGTGGCAGGCGATATGCGGATGGCCGGCCGCGGTCTCCTCCAGCCCCGGCCAGTCCTGGTCGCCGGCGAAGACGTGGGCACCGCGGGCGGCGAAGCTGCGGGCAATGGCGCGGCCGAAGCCGGTGGCGGCGCCGGTGACGAGGACGGTCCGGCCGGCAAAGTCCAGGTCCATGGCGAGGGTGCTCCGCAGCACGGGCGATGTTTGCACCCGCCCGCCCGGGTGGCAATCTGGCCGGCGGCGCGGAGGGGACGGGCGATGGACGAGCCGGTGGTGATCTGGGGCGCGGGCGCGATCGGCGGCACCATCGGCGCGCATCTCGCCCGCGCCGGCCACCCCGTCCTGTTCGTGGACATGGTGGCGGAGCATGTCGCCGCCATGAACGATCGGGGCCTGACGATCGAGGGCCCGGTCGCCCAGTTCAGCGTGCCGGCCCGGGCGGTGACGCCGGAGGCGGTGCGGGGCCGCCACCGCCTGGTGCTGCTGGCGGTGAAGGCGCACCACACCGAGGCCGCGATGCAGGCGCTGGCGCCGCACCTGGCGGAGGACGGCGCCGTCGTCTCCTGCCAGAACGGACTGAACGAGCTTGTCATCGCGGAGCGGGCCGGTCGCGGCCGCACCATCGGCGCCTTCGTCAATTTCGGCGCCGACTACCACGCGCCGGGCCGGATCATGTTCGGCAACCGTGGCGCCGTGGTGGTGGGGGAACTCGACGGGGCGCGCACGCCGCGGATCGCCGCGCTGCACGCCATGCTGCTGGAATTCGAGCCGGATGCGGTGTTGAGCGACAATGTCTTCGGCTATCTCTGGGGCAAGGCGGCCTATGGCGCCATCCTGAAGGCCTCGGCGCTGACCAACGATTCCATCGCGGATTTCATCGCCAGCCCGGCGCGCAGGCCGCTGGTCATCGCCCTGGCGCGGGAGATCCTGCGCATCGCGGCGGCGGAAGGGGTGACGCCCATCGGCTTCGACGGCTTCGACCCCGCGGCCTTCGCCCGCAACGACGCGGCCGGGATGGCGGCGAGCCTCGATCGGCTGGAGGCCTACAACCGTGCCTCGGCCAAGTCGCATAGCGGCATCTGGCGGGACCTCGCGGTGCGCAAGCGCCCGACCGATGTCTCCGCGCAGCTCGCGCCGGTGCGGGCGGCGGCGCGCCGGCAAGGCATCGCCACGCCGCTGGCGGACCGGCTGGTCGCGCTGGTGGAGGCGGTGCAGGACGGGAAAGCGGTGATCGGCCAGGGGCTGATCGAACAGCTCGACGCGCTGGTGGCCTGACGCCGAACCGCGCCGCCGGCGGCTCCGTCCGGCGCGTTCCACCAGCTTTGGCTTTCGGTGGCCGCTTGACCGTTCCGTTCGCAGCCGGGGGCTGCGACCTGCGCGGGCAGGACACCAGCAGGGGAGAGCATGGCATGACGCAGGCCTCGACGCTCGCCGCCCAGGTGGATGCCGGGCGGATGATGCAGGACCTGGCAGCGCTCGCGCGCTGGCAGAAGCTGAGCGGCACGCCGGAGGAGGCGGAGAGCCTGCGCCATATCCGCGGCCTGCTGGACGGCATCGGCTACCGCACCACCTGGCACGAGCACGACGCCTATGTCAGCCTGCCCGGCGCGGCGCGCGTCACCGTGGACAATGCGGCGCTGAAGGCGCTGACGCATTCCATGTCCCTGCCCTCCCCGCCCGGCGGGCTGGTGGGACAGGTGGTGGACCTGGGCGAGGGCGGCGAGGCCGATTTCGCCCGCGCCGGCGACCTGCGCGGCTGCATCCTGCTGCTGGACGGCATCGCCAGCCCGGCCGCCGCCACCCGCGCCGCGGCAGCCGGCGCCGCGGGGCAGCTGCATGTCAGCCCGCATGAGCATCTGCACGAGATGTGCATCTCCCCGGTCTGGGGCAGCCCCTGCACGGCGACCATGGCGTCGCTGCCGCGCACCGTCGCCTGCACCATCTCCCACGCCGACGGCACCGCGCTGCGGGACAGGCTGGCGCGCGGCGAGGCGCCGCGGGTGGCGCTGCACGCGGAGGTGGACACCGGCTGGCGCCGCACGCCGATTTTGGTGGCGGAGATGGAGGCGCCCAGCGCCGCGCCGGAGGCACCCTTCATCCTGTTCTCCGGCCATCACGACACCTGGTACTACGGCGTCATGGACAATGGCGCCGCCAACGCCACCATGCTGGAGGTGGCGCGGCTCTGCGCCACGCGCCACGCCGAATGGAAGCGCGGCCTGCGGCTGTGCTTCTGGTCCGGCCATTCGCATGGCCGCTATTCCGGCTCAGCCTGGTATGCCGACGAGCATTTCGCCGAGTTGGACCGGCGCTGCGCCGTGCATGTGAACGTGGACTCGACGGGCGGCGTCGGCGCGACGGTGCTGTCGCAGGCTCCGAGCAGCGCCGAGTTGCGCGCCTTCGCGGCCGAGGCGATGCAGGCCGAGACCGGCGCGGACCTCGCCGGGCGGCGGATGGCACGCAACTCCGACCAGTCCTTCTGGGGGATCGGCATCCCTTCCCTGTTTGCCATGCTCAGCGAGCAGGCGCCCGGCACGGTGAAGATGCGCAACAGCCTGGGCTGGTGGTGGCACACGCCGGACGACCTGCTGGACAAGATCGACCCCGCCAACCTGGCGCGCGACACGCGGGTCTATGTGCATGCGATCGCGCGGCTGCTGGAGGATGCGCGGCTGCCGCTGGACCATGCCGCGCCGGCGGAGGCGCTGGCGGCCGAACTGGCGCCGCTGGCCGCGCCCTGCACCGCGCGCGGCGTGCCGCTGGATGGCGTGCTGGCGCTGGTCGCCGCGCTGCGGGCGGCCGTGCCGGAAGCGCATTCCGATGCCGCGCTGATGCGGGCCTGCCGCGCGCTGGTGCCGCTGGACTACACGACCGGCGACCGCTTCGCGCATGACCCGGCCCTGCCCATGCCGCCCTGGCCGGTGCTGGACCCGCTGCGCGCGCTGGCCGCGGCGACGGGCGACGCCGTCCTGCCGGCGGCAGTGGCGGCGCGGCGGGCCCGCAACCGGCTTGTCTCCGCGCTGGGCCAGGCGGTGGAGGCGTTGCGGGCGGGCTGATGACGGGCCGGCGCATTCGCGGCGCCTTGCTTCACCGCGACCGCGGCCCCGGATGCAGGACCTGGATTGCCCGAACCCAAGGGTTCCAAGGGCCCTTCGGCCCTTGGCAGGCGGGGTCCGGGGGGAGGGCAGCGCCCTCCCCGGGTCAGCGGAACACCGGCGGCGCGTCGTCTTCCGGCAGGTCCGGCAGCGGCACCTCGATCTTCACCGTGCTCGGGTCCACGCCGGTCCCCTTGTCGATCCAGTAGGTGACGCTTTCCGGCCAGAAGATCACGATCGCCACCAGGATCAGCTGCAGCCCCACCCAGGGGACGGCGCCCCAGTAGATGTCGCTGCTCTTGACCGTCGGCGGGGCGATGCCGCGCAGGTAGAACAGCGCGAAGCCGAAGGGCGGGTGCATGAAGCTGGTCTGCATGTTCACGCAGACCAGCACGCCGAACCACACCAGGTCGATGCCCAGCTTGGCCGCCACCGGTGCCAGCAGCGGGATGATGATGAAGGCGATCTCGAAGAAGTCGAGGAAGAAGGCCAGGAAGAAGATGAAGACCTGGCTGAAGATCAGGAAGCCCACCTGGCCGCCCGGCAGCTTGGCCAGCAGGTGCTCGATCCAGATGGCGCCGTCCACTCCCTGGAACACCAGGCTGAACACGGTGGCGCCGATCAGGATGAAGATCACCATGGCGGTGATGCGGGCGGTGTTCTGCGTCGCCTGCCAGATCAGGTCCCAGGTGAAGCGGCCGTTCATCCAGGCCAGCACGCCGGCGCCGACGGCGCCCATCGCGCCCGCCTCGGTCGGCGTCGCCAGGCCCAGGAAGATGGTGCCCAGCACCAGGAAGATCAGCACGACGGAGGGCACCATGCCCTTCATCACCCGCCAGATCAGCGGCCAGCCGCGCATCGTCAGCGCCTCGTCCGGCAGGGGCGGGACCTTGTGCGGCGCGAAGATGGAGACGGCGGCGATGAAGGCGATGAACAGCAGCACCTGCAGGATGCTGGGGCCGATGGCGCCGGCATACATGTCGCCGACCGACTTGCCGAGCTGGTCGCCGAGCACGATCAGCACCAGGCTCGGCGGGATCACCTGGGTGATGGTGCCGCTGGCCGCGATGACGCCGGTGGCGATGCGCATGTCGTAGCCGTAGCGCATCATGATCGGCAGGCTGATCATGCCCATGGCGATGACGCTGGCGGCCACCGTGCCGGTGATGGCGCCCAGCACGGCGCCCACCAGGATGACCGCATAGGCCAGCCCGCCCGGCACCTTGCCGAAGAGCTGGCCGGTGCCTTCAAGCAGGTCCTCCGCCAGCCCGCATCGTTCCAGGATGGCGCCCATCAGGGTGAAGAACGGAATGGCCAGCAGCAGGTCGTTGGCCAGGATGCCGAACACCCGCAGCGGCAGGTTGCCCAGGTATTGCGGCCCGAAGAAGCCCAGTTCGATCGACAGGAAGCCGAAGAACAGGCCGACCGCGGACAGGCTGAAGGCGACCGGGAAGCCGAGGATAAGGAAGACGATGAGGCCGCCGAACATCAGCGGCGCCATCACGTCCATGTCGATGACCATGGTGGGCGGATCCTGCCGTGCGGGTTATTGTTCGGGGCGGTGGTATTCGACCACCACCTCGGCATCCGGCTGCAGGCCGCGCAGCAGGGCGACGCGCTTGATGAGCTCGGACAGGCCCTGCAGCGTCAGCAGGAAGAAGCCGATCGGCATCAGGATCTTCACCGGCCAGCGCAGCAGGCCGCCGGCATTCGGGCTGCCCTCGTTGCGGATGAAGCTGTCGAGGAAGAAGGGCCAGGTCATCCAGGCCAGCAGGATGGTGGCCGGCAGCAGGAAGAAGATGAAGCCCAGCACGTCGATCCAGAGCCGCGTGCGGACCGACACGCTGGCATAGAGGATGTCCACCCGCACATGCTCGTTCTTGAACAGGGTGTAGGAGGCGCCGAGCATGACCGTGGCGCCGAACAGGTACCACTGCACCTCCAGCCAGGCGTTGGAGGAGTAGGACAGGCCGTAGCGGATGAACGCGTTGCCGGCGCTGATCGCGCAGGACAGGAACACCGCCCAGTTGGCCAGGTAGCCGACGGCGGCGTTCAGCTTGTCCACGCCGCGGCTGAAGGCGAGCAGGGGACCCATGGGCGCGTGTTTCCTCCCTCGCGCCCCCCGTTCCGCAGGGGGCGCCAGATGCTTGTGGCGCCGTCTCAGCGGCGCTGCTGCTGTTCCTGAGCGTGCATGAAATAACTGAAGTTGTCGAAGGTGTTCTCCGCCACCCGGAACCACTGATACTGGGTCTCGCGGAACGCCTTCCAGGGTTCGTATACCCGCTTGAAGTTCGGGTTGCGGGCCGCGGTCTCGTCATACAACTCGAAGGCGGCGCGATAGCAGGCCTGCAGAACCTCCCGCGGGAAGGCGCGCAACTGGCTGCCGGCGGCAACCATGCGGCGCAGCGCCTGCGGGTTCTGCACATCGTACTTCGCCATGGTCTCGACCGTGCTGTCGCGGCAGGCGCTCTCCAGCACCTCCTTGTACAGCGGCGGCAGCGCATCCCACTGCGGCTTCGAGACGTAGAAGGAGAGGTTGAGCGACCCCTCCCACCAGCCGGGATAGTAGTAGAAGGGGGCGACGCGGTTCAGCCCCAGCTTCTCGTCGTCATAGGGGCCGACCCATTCTGCGGCATCGATCGTGCCCTTCTCCAGGCTCGGGTAGATGTCGCCGCCGGCGATCTGCTGCGGCACCACGCCCAGCTTCTGCAGGACGTTGCCGGCGAAGCCGCCGATGCGGAATTTCAGCCCCTTCAGGTCGTCCGGCGTGCGGACCTCCTTGCGGAACCAGCCGCCCATCTGGGCGCCGGTGTTGCCGGCCGGCAGCGACACCAGGTTGTAGCCGGCGAAGAAGTCCCGCAGCAGGTCCCGCCCGCCGCCGGCCTGCAGCCAGGCATTCATCTGCCGCATGTTGAAGCCGAAGGGCATGGCGCCGTCGAAGGCGAAGGTCGGGTCCTTGCCGACGAAGTAGTAGCTCGCGGTATGGGCGCATTCGACGGTGCCGGCCTGCACCGCATCGGCCACCGCCAGGCCCGGCACCAGTTCGCCGGCGGCGAACATGCGGATCTGGAAGCGCCCTTCGGTCAGCGCGGCGACGCGCTTCGCCACATGGTCCCCGGCGCCGTAGATCGTATCCAGCGACTTGGGGAAGGAGGAGGCGCAGCGCCACCGCACCTCCGGCATGCCCTGCGCCAGGGCGGGCGCCGCCAGGGCGACCGTGCCGGCAAGTGCGCCGCCGGCGACAAATCCTCGACGATCCATAGCTGGTGCAGCCTCCGCCCGTTGGGCCCCACCGCGGGCAGGGGCCGCGCGGCTTCTAATCGGGTGCGGCAAGCTTGTTAAGGGTGTGTTTCCGTCACGATGCCGGCCGGTGCCCCCTTCGCAGCCACAGGCCCGGGTGGTTACACTGGGGCGCGTGACACCCCGCCCTCCGCGCCCGTGCTGACGGCGCTTGCCCTCTGCCTCGGGGCCCTGGTCCTGCTCGCCGCCGCCGCGGTGCCGCTGGGCCGGCATCCCCGGGCGGGGCATGTCGTCCATGGCGGCTGCCTGGTCCTGGCGGCCGGCCTCGCCGCCATCGCCCTGGCCGCGCTGCTGGCCGGCCCGCCCGCGGAACCGCTCACCCTGCCGGTCGGCCCGCCCTGGGCCCCGGCCCGCATCGGGCTGGACGGGCTTTCCGCCTGGTTCCTGCTGCTGCTCGGCCTCGCCGCCGCCTGCGCGTCCCTGTTCGCCCTCGGCCACCCGGCCCTGCCCGCGCGGACGCTGCCGCCCTATCCGCTGTTCCTCGCCGGCATGGCGCTGACCCTGGCGGCGACCGACGCCTTCCTGCTGCTGCTGGGCTTCGAGCTGATGTCCCTCGCCTCCTGGGCGCTGGTGGCGGCGGAGCACCAGCGGGCGGAGAACCGGGCGGCGGCCCGGCTCTACCTGATGTTCGCGGTGCTGGCGGCGGCCTGCCTGATCCCGGCCTTCGGCCTGCTGGCCGGCGGCGCCGGGGCCATCACCTTCGAGGCGATGCGCGCCGCGCCGCCGGAAGGCTGGCGGGCCGCCGCCGTCCTCGCCCTCGGCCTCGCCGGCGCCGGGGCCAAGGCCGGGCTCGTGCCGCTGCATGCCTGGCTGCCCTTGGCGCATCCGGCGGCGCCCAGCCATGTCTCGGCGCTGATGTCCGGGGCGATGACCAAGGTCGCGCTCTATGTCCTGGCGCGGCTGCTGCTCGATCTCTGCGGGCCGGCGCAGCCTTCCTGGTGGGGGGTGCCGCTGCTGGTCGTGGGCGCCGCCTCGGCGCTGCTCGGCGCGCTGCGGGCGAATCTCGAGGAGGACAGCAAGACCCTGCTAGCCTGCTCCACCATCGAGAATGTCGGCTTCATCACGCTCGGCCTCGGCCTCGCGCTCGCCTTCCGCGGGGCGGACCTGGCGCCGCTGGCGGCGCTGGCCGCCGGCGCGGCGCTGCTGCACGCGCTGAACCACGGCCTGTTCAAGACCCTGCTGTTCCTGGCGGCCGGGGCGGTCGCGCACAGCGCCGGCAGCCGGCGGCTGGACCGGCTGGGCGGGCTGGTGCACGCCATGCCGGTGACCGCCGCCTGCGCCCTGGTCGGGGCGGCGGCGGCGGCATCGCTGCCGCCGCTGTCCGGCTTCGCCTCGGAATGGCTGCTGCTGCAGGCGCTGCTGGCGGGCTGGCGGGTCAGCGAGATCGGCTTCCAGGTCCTGGCCGCCGCGGCCGCGGCGCTGGCCGCCATGGCGGCGGCGCTGGCCGCGGCGGCCATGGTGCGGCTGTTCGGCCTGGTCTTCCTGGGGCGGCCGCGCAGCCCGCGCGGGGCGGGGGCGCACGAGGTCTCCCGCCTCGAGCGCGCGGCGCTGCTGCTGCCGGCCGGGCTGACGCTGGCCTTCGGCCTGGTCCCCGGCCTGCTGCTGGCCCTGGCCGCCCCGGCGGTGCGCCTGCTGGTGCCGGGCGCCGCGCCGGCGCCGGCCGGGCTGTGGCTGTCGGCGGGGGAGGGTGCGGCGGGCCTGTTGCCGGTCGGCGTGCTGGCGCTGCTGGCCCTGGCGCTGGGCGGCGGCTGGTGGCTGGTGCGGCGCCGGTCGCCGCTGGCGGCGGCGCGCGGCCCGGCGTGGAATTGCGGCTTCATCGACCCGCCGCCGCACCTGCCCTTCGGCGACCCGCTGACCCAGCCCGGCGCCGCCGGCATCGCCCAGCCGCTGCGGCGCATGCTGGGGGAGCCGCTGCTGCGGGCACGGGAAAGCCTGGACATGCCCCGCCCGGGCGAAACCCGCGCCGGCCGCTACGACTCGGGCTTCGAGGATCCGTCCCTGGCGCTGGTCGTCGCGCCGGCGGCCGCCCTGCGCGACCGCATCGCCGCGACGGCGGAGCGGCTGCGGGACCTGACCATCCGTCACCTGCTGTCGCTCGGCTTCGGCACGCTGGTCGGGCTGCTGGCCCTGCTCGCCTGGCTGGAGCGCCGCTGAGATGCAGGCCCTCGGCGCCGTGGTGACCCAGTTGCTGCATCTTGCGCTGATGCTGGCGGCGGCGCCGCTGGTGGTGGGCGCCGGGCGCTGGCTGAAGGCGCGGATGCTGGGGCGGCGCGGCGCCTCCCCCCTGCAGCCCTACCGGGACCTGGACAAGCTGCTGCGCAAGCGGCCGGTGCTGGCCGACAACGCGTCCCTGGTGTCGGAGGCGGCGCCCTATGCCGCCTTCGCCGCCTGCGTGGTGGCGGCGGCGCTGGTGCCCAGCTTCGCCCGCGGCATGGCGCTGGCGCCGCTGTCGGACCTGATCCTGCTGGCCGGGCTGCTGGCGCTGGCGCGGGTGGCGCTGGCCCTGGCGGGCATGGATGTCGGCACCGCCTTCGGCGGCCTGGGCGCGGCGCGGGAGATGAGCTTTTCCGCCTTTGCCGAGCCGGCCCTGCTCCTCTGCGTGCTGACCTTCGCCATCCTGGCGGGCACCACCAACCTGGACGCCATCGCGGCCACCTTCCGCGACGGGGCGCTGGGCCTGCGCGTCTCGCTCGGCCTCGCCGCCGTGGCGATGCTGGCGGTGGCGGTCGCCGAGAATGCCCGCATCCCGGTGGACAACCCGGCGACCCACCTGGAACTGACCATGGTGCACGAGGCGATGCTGCTGGAGAGCAGCGGCCGCCACCTGGCGCTGTGGGAGTATGGCGCGGCGCTGCGGCTGACCCTGTGGCTGGCGCTGGTCGCGGCGGTCTTCGTGCCCTTCGGCGCCGCGCCGGCAGGCAGCGGGCCGCTGGCCTGGGCGGGCGGGCTGCTGGCCTGGGCGGCGAAGATGGGCGCGCTGTGCCTGGCGCTGGCGGCCTTCGAGAGCGCGATCGCCAAGATGCGGGTGTTCCGCGTGCCGGAATTCCTCGGCGCCGCGCTGCTGCTGGCGCTGCTGGCGGCGGCGCTGCTCTTCGTCTCGACGGGGCTGGCGTGATGCGGCGCGACAGGCATCGCCCGCAGCCGCCGCAGGCGTCCGGGCGCGCCGCCG
>NZ_SMOA01000115.1 GCF_004353985.1 Paracraurococcus ruber
CCGCCGCGGCCGATGCCGGGCCGCCGCCGCCGCCCGCCCCTCCCGCGCCGGCGCCGGCAGCGGAACCCGCCGCGCGGGGCGGCTGGTTCTCCCGCCTTAAGGCCGGGCTGTCGCGTTCCACCGCCAAGCTGACCGAAAGCGTCACCACACTCTTCCGCAAGCGCCGCCTGGACGAGGAGGCGCTGGAGGAGCTGGAGGAGACGCTGATCGCCGCCGATCTCGGCGTCGCCGCATCCCGCCGGATCGTCGAGGGCTTCCGCAAGACCCGCTTCGGCAAGGAGGTGACGGACGAGGAGGTGAAGGGCGCGCTGGCCGACGCCATCGCCGAGATCCTCTCGCCCGTCGCGCAGCCCATGCCGCTGGACCCCGGCCACGCGCCGCATGTGGTGCTGGTGGTCGGCGTGAACGGCACCGGCAAGACCACCACCATCGCCAAGCTCGGCCAGCAATACCGGGACCAAGGGCTGTCCTGCGCCTTCGTCGCCGGCGACACCTTCCGCGCCGCGGCGGTCGAGCAGCTGCAGATCTGGGGCGACCGCACCGGCTGCCGCGTGCATGCGCCGGCGAAGGAAGGCGCCGATGCGGCGGGCCTGGCCTTCGATGCGCTGAAGGCGGCGCGGGAGGACGGCACGCAGGTGCTGCTGGTGGACACCGCCGGCCGGCTGCACAACAAATCGGCGCTGATGGAGGAGCTGCGCAAGGTCGTCCGCGTCATCAGGCGGGTGGACGAGACGGCGCCGCATTCCGTGCTGCTGGTGCTGGACGCCACCACCGGCCAGAACGCCATCCAGCAATGCAAGGTGTTCGGGGAGATGGTGAACGTCACTGGCCTGGCGGTCACGAAGCTGGACGGCAGCGCCAAGGGCGGCGTGGTGGTGGCGCTCGCCCAGGAATTCGGCCTGCCGGTACATTTCGTCGGCGTCGGCGAGAAGGCCGGCGACCTCAGGCCCTTTGAGGCGCGCGACTTCGCCCGCGGGCTGATGGGGCTGGACTGAGCGGCCGGCCGGCGTAGGGTCGCGGCACGGGGGGCCGGCCCGCGGCCCGCCCCGCAACGACGATCCGCGGCCGGACCGCGGAGGGAGTATCCGTCATGGCCGCCGCGCCCATCAGCCGCTACCCTGTCCCGAAGCTTGCCGACCTGCCGGCCGACATCCGCAGCCGGATCGAGACGGTGCAGGAGAAGTCGGGATTCATCCCCAACGTCTTCCTCATGCTCGCCTACCGGCCGGAGGAATTCCGCGCCTTCATGGCCTATCACGACACGCTGATGGACAAGAAGGACGGGCTGAGCAAGGCGGACCGGGAGATGATCGTCGTCGCCGTCTCCGCCCACAACCAGTGCCAGTACTGCGTCATCGCGCATGGCGCGATCCTGCGCATCCGGGCGAAGAACCCGCTGGTCGCCGACCAGGTGGCCGCCAATTTCCGCAAGGCCGACATCACGCCGAAGCAGAAGGCGATGCTGGAATTCGCGCTGAAGGTCACCCAGCGCGCCAACGAGGTGGAGGAGGCCGACAGCGCCGCGCTGCGCGACCACGGCTTCACCGACGACGAGATCTGGGACATCGCCGCCATCGCCGCCTTCTTCGGCATGTCCAACCGGCTGGCGAATTTCACCTCGCTGCGGCCGAACGAGGAATTCTACGCCATGGGCAGGGGCTGACCGCGATGGCCGAGCTGCGCTGGGAAAGGATGACGGGGCCGGAGCTGAAGGCGCTGGCGGCGCGCGACGCGCTGGCGGTGCTGCCGATCGGCAGCCTGGAGCAGCACGGGCCGCACCTGCCGGTCTGGACCGACAGCGCCTGCGCGCATGCGATCGCGCTGCGCGGCGCCGCCGCGGCGGGCGACCTGCCCGTCGTGGTGCTGCCGCCGATGTGGATGGGCCTGTCGGAGCACCATTTGCCCTTCGGCGGCACCATCACGCTGGACCACGCCACCTTCCACGCCGTGCTGCGCTGCGTGGTGCGGTCGCTGCTGGCGGACGGCTTCCGCAGGCTGCTGATCGTCAACGGCCATGGCGGCAACATCGACCCGCTGGCGGTCAGCACGCGGGAGCTGGCGGTGGAATTCGGCATCCCCGTGGTGGTCACCACCTGGCCGAACCTGGCGCCGAAGGCGATCGGCGAGATCCTGACGACGCAGCCCGGCATCCAGCATGCCTGCGAGGGCGAGACCAGCCTGTGGCTGGCGCTGGACCCGGCGCAGGTGCGGACCGACCAGCTGGAAGCGGCGATCTCCAACCCGCCGCCCAACCCGCCGGCCGGCATGGTGCGCTTCTGGTCCTTCGAGGAGCGGGCGCCGCGCACCGGCGTGCGCGGCGACCCGCGCGCCGCGACGGCCGAGAAGGGCGAGGCGATCCTGGCCGCGGTGACCCAGGCACTGGCCGCCGCCATGCGCGACCCGGCGCTGTGGAGCACGCCGGACGATGTCTGGTCCGCGGGCCGGGCGCAGCGCTGAAGGCCGGCGGGCGACCTTCGGCGCCGGAAGCGGCGACGCCGCGGCGTTTCGCTGCGGAGCGAAGCGATGCGCCGGATCCGCCGCGATCCGCGCCGGGCCCCGGCCGGCCACCCGTGGCCGGTCCCGCGCGCCGGTCATGGGACCGGGTCGCGGCGCGGGGTGAAGGGCGCGCCGCCCGACGCCGCTCCCCAGGCGATGGCCTGCGGGGACCCGCCCGTGCCGATGGACCGTCGAACCGCCTGCGGGGTCAGTAGGAGAAAGGCGCCTGCAGCCGCACGCCCGGGGCCGGGCGGAACAGCTTCTCCTCCAGCAGGTCGGGGCTGCCCTGGTCCACCTGGCCGCGGCCCGGCATGTTGCGGTTGATGATGCTGGGGTTCAGCCGGGCCCGGTCTTCCTCGACCACCCGCGGGCCCTCGCGGTTGCGATCTGGGATCGGCGCCAGGCTGGATTGCGGCAAGGTGCCCGACTTGGTCGGCTGCGGAATGGAAGGCTGCTTGGTGATCTCCAGCGCCGGCGGCTTGCGGCTGCGCTGAGCCTGGGCGGGCGCAGGCGCGAGACAGACGGTCGCGATGGCCGCCAGGCCGCCGAGCAGGCCAGGCAGCAGCCCCCGCCGCGGCATCAGAACCTAGCTTGCCGGGGCATGGGACTGGTGCCGCGAGGATCCTCCGGCGGGTTCATGGCCGGCAGCCCCAGCGGACGGTCCGCCGTTTCCCGCCAATGGCGCAGCGCCCAATGGACCGAGGGGAAGGCGATCTCGCCCCAGGGAATCTCCTCCCAGGCGAAGAGGCGGACCTCCAGGCTTTCCGGCCCCGCCTCGAAGCCTGGTGTCTCGAACCCCGCGCGGAAGATGACCTGCACCTGGCCGATGCGGGCGATGGAATAGACCGCCAGCACGCCCTCCAACGCGATCCGGGCCCGGGCTTCCTCCCAGGCCTCGCGGCGGGCGCCTTCCTCCACCGTCTCGGCCAGTTCCATGTAGCCGGCGGGCAGGGTCCAGAAGCCGCGGCGCGGCTCGATGGCGCGGCGGCAGAGCAGGATGTGCCCGCCTTCGGAGACAACGCTACCAACGACGACCTTCGGGTTCTCGTAGGCGACGAAGCCGCAATCGGGGCAGGTCAGGCGTTCCCGGTCGTCGCCGGGCGGAACGGTGCGGACGAAATCCGGCATGCCGACGACGATGCGCGGCGCCGCGCAGGGGCGCAAGGGGCGCGCGGGGTCGTCACGCGATCCGCCGCCCGGCGTCGCCGCGGAACCGTGGCCGCGGGCGCGGCAGCGCCGGCGTCAGACCCGCAGGTCGAGCAGGGAGCCGCGCGGCAGGGGCTTGCCCGGCTGCGGCGGCACGGCTTCCAGCGGCCGCTGCGGGGAGGCCTGGCTGGCGGACTGGCCGCCGACCGGCGCGCCGGGGGCGACGCCGCGGACCGGGATAGCATCCCCTGGCCGGCCCACCGGCGCCGTGCCGACCGATGGCGTGAAGGCGCTGAGGGATTGGGTGGCGATCATGCGCAGGATGATAGGCGCCAGCGACGAATCGACGGTTAAGGCCACCCGCCGTGGCGGGCGGGCCGGGCCGGGGGGGCGGGCGGGGCTGACGCGCATGGCCGCAGCCTGCGCCACCCGCCCGTTAACCTTCCAGTAACCAGTGGTTGCAAAGCGCCCGGGACGGGGTCCCTCAGCCCTCCAGCGCGGCGACGCCCGGCAGGGTCTTGCCTTCCAGCCATTCCAGGAAGGCGCCACCCGCCGCCGAGACATAGGTCAGCCGCTCCGCCACCCCGGCATGCTTGAGCGCGGCCACGGTGTCGCCGCCGCCGGCAATGGATTTTAACCCGGCCGACTGGGTCAGCGCCGCCACCGACTGCGCGACGGAGACGGTGGCGGTGTCGAAAGGCGGCGTCTCGAAGGCGCCGAGCGGGCCGTTCCAGACCAGGGTGGAGGCCTGGCGCAGCCGGCCCTCGATCGCCGACACGGTGTCGGGCCCGACATCCAGCGCCATCATCTCGGACGGCACATTGTCGATGCCCACCGTCCGGGTCGGGACATTGGCGGCAAAGGTGGCGGCCACCACCAGGTCCAGCGGCAGCAGGATCTCGCAGTTGTTGCCCTTCGCCTCCTCCAGGATGGCGCGGGCGGTGTCGTGCATCTCGGCTTCCTGCAGCGACTTGCCGACGGCATGGCCCTGGGCGGCCAGGAAGGTGTTGGCCATGGCGCCGCCGATGACCAGCACATCCACCTTCTTCGTCAGGTTGCCCAACAGGTCCAGCTTGGTGCTGACCTTGGCGCCGCCGACGATGGCGACCACCGGGCGGGACGGGCTGCCGAGCGCGGCGTCCAGCGCCTCCAGCTCCGCCTGCATCAGCCGGCCGGCATAGGCCGGCAGCAGCCGTGCCACGCCCTCGGTGCTGGCATGGGCGCGGTGCGCGGCGGAGAAGGCGTCGTTCACATAGGCATCGGCAAGGCGCGCCAGCCCCTTCGCCAGCTCGGGGTCGTTCTTCTCCTCCCCGGCCTGGAAGCGGGTGTTCTCCAGCAGGATGACGTCGCCGTCGCGCATGGCGGCGGCGGCCGCCTCGGCCTCCGGCCCGACGCAGTCCTCGACGAAGGTGACCGGGGTCCCCAGCGCCTCGGCCAGCGCTTCCGCCATCGGCCGCAGCGACATCTCCGGCACGCGCTTGCCCTTGGGGCGGTCGAAATGGCTGCAGACGATCACCCGGCCGCCCTTCTCCGCCAGCTCGCGGATGGTCGGCGTCAACCGCTCGATCCGGGTGCGGTCGGTGATGCGGCCGTCCTTCACCGGCACGTTCAGGTCGGCGCGCAGCAGGATGCGCTGGCCCTGCGGGGAGAGCTTGTCGAGCGTGCGGAAGGCGGCCATGGGCGGATCCTCGGCGTTTGGGGCGGGCGCTGAACCATTGTTTTCGAAGCATCCTCACGTGCCCAGATGATGCCATCTGGGCACGCTCTGCTCCGGGGACGGGCGGCGCCGGCGTGGCGCCCCTTTTTCACTGCCAAACGCGCGACGTCCAGACAGGGTGCCCCCCGATGCCTGGAATGCGAAGGGGGCGGGCGCCGCCCGGCACCCGCCCCCCGCGTCAGGCGATGGCGTCCCGATGGGTCAGGGCGGGTCGCGGCGCGACGGCCGCGCCGCGTCGATCCGCCCCGTCATCGGGGAACCGCCGCGTGCCGGCCTACAGCTTGCCGAACAGCGCCATCGTGTCGGACATGCGGTTGGAGAAGCCCCACTCGTTGTCGTACCAAGACAGCACGCGCACTAGGCCGCCATCGACCACCTGGGTCTGGGTGGCGTCGAAGGTGCTGCTATGGGCATCGTGGTTGAAGTCGATGCTGACCAGCGGCGCGGTGTTGTAGCCGAGGATGCCCTTCAGCTCGCCCTCCGCCGCCGCCTTCATCGCGGCGTTCACCGCCTCCTTCGTCACGCCTTCCTTCTTCGGCACGAAGTCGAGCGAGACGAGCGAGACGTTCGGCGTCGGGATGCGGATGGCGGTGCCGTCCAGCTTGCCCTTCAGCTCCGGCAGCACCAGGCCCACCGCCTTGGCGGCGCCGGTCGAGGTCGGGATGGCGGACACGGCCGCGGCGCGTGCGCGGTGCAGGTCCTTGTGGAGGGTATCGACGGTGTTCTGATCGCCGGTGTAGGCATGGATCGTGACCATGTAACCCCGGAGGATGCCGAAATTGTCGTGCAGCACCTTGGCGATCGGCGCCAAGCAGTTGGTGGTGCAGGACGCGTTGGAGATGACGGTCATCTCCTTCGTCAGGACGTTGTGGTTCACGCCGTAGACGATGGTCGCGTCGGCATTGTCGCCGGGGGCGGAGATGACGACCTTGCGGGCGCCGGCCTGCAGCAGCGCGCTCGCCTTCTCCTTGCTGGTGAAGATGCCGGTGCACTCGGCGGCGACGTCCACGCCCTGGAAGGGCACCTTGGTCGGGTCGCGCTCGGCGCTCACGGTGATGGGCGCATAGGTGCGGCCATTCGCCTTCAGCAGCAGCTTGTTGCCCTCGACCCCGACCTCGCCAGGGAAGCGGCCATGCACGCTGTCGTAGCGCAGCAGGTGCGCATTGGCCTCGACGCTGCCGAGGTCGTTGATCGC
This sequence comes from Paracraurococcus ruber, assembly GCF_004353985.1. Taxonomy (GTDB): domain Bacteria; phylum Pseudomonadota; class Alphaproteobacteria; order Acetobacterales; family Acetobacteraceae; genus Paracraurococcus; species Paracraurococcus ruber. Next base: position 6,555 of record NZ_SMOA01000115.1, read on the forward strand.
GACGATCTCGACATCATCGCGCCCGCTCTCGATGGCGGCGCGCAGCACCAGGCGCCCGATGCGCCCGAACCCGTTGATGGCGACCTTCACGGCCATTGTCGTCTTCCTTCTTCCCGACAGCTTGCTGGATATAGGCCTACCCAAGCCGCTTTTTGACGGCCGCCACCACCGCCTCGGCGGTGATGCCGAAATGCCGGAACAGGTCCTCGGCCGGGGCCGAGGCGCCGAAGCCAGCCATCCCGATGAACATCCCCTCCGGGCCCAGCCAGCGTTCCCAGCCGAAGCCGATCGCCGCCTCCACCCCGACCCGGAGCGCGTTGCCCAGCACCTCCTCTCGGTAGGAGGCATCCTGGGCGGCGAAGAGTTCCCAGCAGGGCAGCGAGACGACGGCGGTGGCGATCCCGCTGTCCTCCAGCGCCTGCCGCGCCGCCAGCGCCAGCCCGACCTCCGAGCCGCTGGCGATCAGCGTGGCCCGGCGGGGCCCCGAGGCCTCCGCCACCACATAGCCGCCGCGGGCGCAGCGGTTCTCCCCGGCATCGGCCCGGAAGGCGGCGAGGTTCTGCCGGGAGAGGGCGAGGACCGAGGGGCCGTCCGCCCGCTTCACGGCCAATTCCCAGCACTCGGCGGTTTCCATGGCATCGCCCGGGCGGAACACCGCCAGGTTGGGGATGCAGCGCAGCCCGGCCAGCGTCTCCACCGGCTGGTGGGTCGGCCCGTCCTCGCCCAGCCCGATGCTGTCATGCGTCAACACATGGATTACCCGCTGGCGCATCAGCGCCGCCAGGCGGATGGCCGGGCGCATGTAGTCGGCGAAGACCAGGAAGGTGCCGGAATAGGGGATGATGCCGCCATGCAGCGCCATCCCGTTCATGGCCGCCGCCATGCCGTGCTCCCGCACGCCCCAATGGATGTAGCGGCCGGCGAAATTGCCGCGCACCACGGACGGGATGCCCTTCACGTTGGTGTTGTTCGACCCCGTCAGGTCGGCCGAGCCGCCCACCATCTCGGGCACCGCCGGCACCAGCGCCTCCAGCGCCTTCTGGGAGGAGACGCGGGTGGCGAGCTTCGGCCTGCCCTCGGCCAGGGAGGCGCGCAGCGCCGCCAGCGGCTCGTGCCAGGCCTCGGGCAGCTTGCCGGCCATGGCCCGCTCGAACTCCGCCCGCATCGGGTGCTTCGCCAGGCGCTTCAGCCAGGAATGGCGGGTGCCGCCGCCGCGGCGGCCGGCGGCGTTCCAGCGGTCCCGGATGCCTTCCGGCACCTCGAAGGGCGGGTGGTTCCAGCCCAGCGCGCTCTTCGCCGCCTCCGCCTCGCTCGGCCCCAGCGGGCTGCCATGGCTGCCGGCGGTGCCGGCCTTGGTGGGGGCGGCGAAGCCGATGATGGTGCGGCAGGCGATCAGCGTCGGCTTGCGGCTGCGCGTCGCCCAGGCCAGCGCCGCCTCCACCTCGGCCGAGTCATGCCCGTCAACCCGGCGCACCGCCCAGCCATAGGCCTGGAAGCGCTTCAGCGTGTCGTCGCTGAAGGACAGCCCCGTGTCGCCGTCGATGGTGATGCTGTTGTCGTCGTAGAGGACGCAGAGCTTCTCGAGCTGCAGATGGCCGGCGAGGCTCGCCGCCTCGTGGCTGATGCCTTCCTGCATGCAGCCATCGCCGGCGATCACCCAGGTGCGATGATCCACCAGGGACTTGCCGAAGCGCGCCGCCAGCAGGCGTTCGGCCAGCGCCATGCCCACCGCATTGGCGATGCCCTGGCCGAGCGGGCCGGTGGTGGTCTCGATCCCCGGATGCTCCCCGAATTCGGGGTGGCCGGCGGCGGGGGAATGCAGCTGGCGGAAGCGCTGCAGCTCCTCGATCCCCATGCCCGCATGCCCGGTCAGGTGCAGCAGGGCATAGAGCAGCATGGAGCCGTGCCCGGCCGAGAGCACGAAGCGGTCGCGGTCGGGCCAGCGCGGATCGGCGGCGTCGAATTTCACGAATTTCGTGAACAGCACGGTGGCGGCGTCGGCCATGCCCATGGGCATGCCGGGATGGCCGGACTTCGCCTTCTCCACCGCGTCGATGGAGAGGGCCCGGATCGCGTCGGCCATCCGCCGCTCCTCCGTCGCCGGCCGCGCCAGGATGGCGGCCTGCGCCGCCAGGGCGGGGTTGGGGGCGTCGGGGCTCAGGGCGATGCTTGCCAAAGCGAAGGTCTCCGGATGGCCCGCGCCCTATACGTCCCTCGGCCGGGGGCGGCAACCGCGCGCCCGGCCCGGCGGCCGGCCACGGCGATCAGGCCTGCGTGGCGTCCCGGCCCCGGCCGGACGCGGCGCGCGACGTCATGCGGATGCGCACGCCGTCCCGAACGATGGATCGGCGGGTGGATGCCTGCCGCCCGGCGATCCACCCCGGATCCTGTCCGATCCAGCGCGTCGCAGGCGCGCCGCGACGGCTCAGCGCATCAGGCCCTTCGCCGCCATCCAGGCCTGGATGCGGCCGGCGATCTCGTCCGAATTGGTGTCCATCATCAGCATGTGGGAATTGCCGCGGATGCCCTCGGCCGGCAGGTCCAGCGTGTCCGCCGTGCCGCCGGCGGCGCGGATCTGGCCCTGCCAGCGGTCGATGTTCTGCCGGATCCGGGCCCAGAAGGCGTTCTCCGCGACATGGTCGCCCCAGACGACCAGGTGCGGGACGTCCTTCAGCCGCGCCGCCTCCGCCGCTTGCGGCGGCGCGCCGGAGGGCTCGATGGCGATCAGCGCCTTCACCTTGTCGGGCGCCGTCAGCGCCGCGGTGAAGCCGAAATTGCCGCCCTGGCTGTGCACCATCACCACGCAGGGGCAGGCGGCCTGCACATAGGCGTCATAGGCCGCCTGGATCTGCCGGTCCGTCGTCACCCAGCGCGGCACGCCCTGCTTCATGAACTGGTCCCAGTGGGCCAGCGGGAAGCGGCTGTCTGGGTAGGCGACGCGCCGCGCCGGGTCGCGGTTCCAGCCGGCCTGCTCGCCCAGGCGGAACAGGCCCCAGCCCTCGCCCATGGTGCGGAACACCGGCTCGCCCGCCAGCACTTCCGGGAAGCGGGCCCAGCCGCTGCGGCCGCGCTCCACGGCGTCGGAAACCCAGACATCATGGCCCGCCCGCAGGAAGGCCATCTGCCAGCCCGGGCGACCATCCGGCGTCGTCTCCCAGGTCACGCCCGTCAGGCCGCCGCCATGCCAGAGCAGCAGCGGATACCGCGCCCGCGGGTTCGCCAGCTTCACGTACTGGGCGTACATCTGCTCGACCTGGAAGTCGCCGTTCGGGTTCATCCGCAGCGGCGGCGACCCGGGGGAGAAGGTGATCTCCCGCTCCGGCAGCCCCTCGATGGTGGCGACGCGGCCGCCGACATGCAGGCTGCCGATCTCCCGCACCTGCAGGGGTTCCTGGGCGAAGGCAGGCATGGCGAGCACGGCCGCCAGAGCGGCCGCGATCCGAAGGCGTGGCATGGGTTTCCGTCCCCGATGGTCGTTGCGGGAACCCTGGCACCTCCCGCCTCCGCCGGAAAGCCGGGTGGCACCCCCCTTCGGCGGCGCGGTATAGCTCCAGGCATGGAGACCGCCACCGCCGCCCCCGCGCCCGCGCCCTATCGCGAAGGCCTGCCGCCGCAGCCGCCCGGGCCGCCGGATGGCGAGCAGCACTTCACCAGTTCCGAGACGGTGCGCGACCTGGTCATCGGCATGGCCGATGGGCTGACCGTGCCCTTCGCCCTGGCCGCCGGGCTGTCCGGCGCGGTCGCCGCCAACCCGCTGATCGTCACCGCGGGCCTGGCCGAGATCGCCGCGGGCTGCGTCGCCATGGGCCTCGGCGGCTACCTCGCGGCGCGGACCGATGCGCAGCACTACCAGGCGGAGCGGAAGCGGGAGGAGCAGGAGACGCTCGACTACCCCGACCGCGAGAAATGGGAGGTCGCGGCCATCCTCCACCGCTACGGCCTGCGGGGGGAGGTGCTGCAGCGCGCGACGGACGCCATCGCGTCCGACCGCAAGCGCTGGGTGGACTTCATGATGCGGTTCGAGCTGGAGCTGAGCGAGCCGGCGCCGGGCCGGGCGGCGCAATCGGCGGCGACCATCGGCGGCGCCTATGTGGTCGGCGGCCTCATCCCGCTATCGCCCTATATCCTGCTGGCGGAGACCGGGCTGGCGCTGGCCTGGTCCTCCGCGCTGACCGGCATGGCGCTGTTCGGCTTCGGCTGGCTGAAGGCGCGGGCCACCGGCCTGCCGCCGCTGCGCGGCGCGGCGCAGACCCTGGGGATCGGCGGCCTCGCGGCCGCCGTCGCCTACCTGGTGGCGAAGCTGGTCGGCGGGTGAGCGCCGCCGGGCCTCAGCCCTTCTGCACCTCGCCCCCGGCCTCCACCCAGTCCTTGAAGCCGCCCAGGTTCCGCACGTCCTTGTAGCCGAGCTCCTGGAGCAGCTTGCCGGCCAGCGCGGCGCGGCCGCCGGAGGCGCAGTAGGTCACCACCACCGGCTTCTGGAAGGCCGGGTTGCGGTCCGGGCTGTCCGGGTCGGCGCGGAATTCCAGCAGCCCGCGCGGGATCGGCAGCGCACCGGGGACGGTGCCGCTGGCGGCCAGCTCCGCCGGCTCCCGCAGGTCGATGAACACCGCCTCGCCCTTCGCGTGCAGCGCCTTCGCGTCCTGCGCGGAAATCCGCGGCACGGCGGCATTCGCGGCGGCGAGCATGTCCTTCACCGTGGTCGGCATGGCGTCCCTCCCCTGTCCCTTGGATGGCGGCAGCCTATCCGAAGGCGTCTCCGAGGACGAGGCCGAGCAGCGCCGCGGCGCCGACCCCCAGCACCGTGAAGGTCAGCGCCATGCCGATGGTGCGGAAGCGGAACACCTCAGGCTCCTGGCTGATGCCCCAGGCATGGCTGACGCGGCCGATGACCAGGGCGGTGCCCAGCGCGTGCACGCCCCAGGCCGGCAGCCCCATGCCTTCCAGCAGCGCCAGCAGGATGAGGCCGAGCGGGACATATTCCGCGCAATTGCCATGCGCCCGCACCGCCCGCTCCACCAGCCGGTGCGGCGCGCCGAGCGCGACCTGGTAGCGCCGGCGCATGCCGATGACGCGGATGGCCAGGGCCAGGAACAGGGCAGCGAGAAGCGCGGCATAGAGGGCGGTGGCGGGCAGCGGCATGCTCGGGCTCCTCCGTAGGATGCGGCCGTGATCGGCAGCACAACAAACTCCGGCCCGGCCCGCCACCCAGGCCTCCTGCGGCCGCGGCCATCCGGCTGGGGGCCGGCGGCGCGGCTGCGGCCCAGGCTCAGCCCTCCGCCACCTCGGCGACCTGGCCGCCCGACAGGCGCAGCAACTCGGCCGGGCTGGTGGCGAAGACATGCATGGGCGACCCGGCGGCCGCCCAGACCTGGTCGAAGCCCAGCAGGTCCCGGTCCAGCAGCACCAGCGGCGGCGTCAGATGCGCCAGCGGCGCGACGCCGCCGATGGCGAAGCCGGTGACGTCCCGCACCCAGCCGCCCTCCGCCCGCCTCAGGCTCTCCCCCAGCGCGGCGCCGGCCTTGCCCATGTCCACCCGGTTGGCGCCGCTGGCCACCACCAGCACCGGGCGCAACCCGGCGCGGAAGACGATGGACTTGGCGATCTGCGCGACGGCGCAGCCCACCGCCGCCGCGGCCTCGGCGGCGCTGCGGGTGCCCTCGGGGAAGGCTTGGATGGTGTCGGGATGGCCAGCCGCCAGCAGCGCCGCCCGCACCCGTTCGACAGAGGACCCCGGCGCGCCCATATCCATCCCCGTGACCGAACCGCTCGCCCTCTACATCCACTGGCCCTTCTGCGCTGCCAAGTGCCCCTATTGCGACTTCAACAGCCATGTGCGGGACGGCGTGGACCAGGCCCGCTGGCGCGCCGCCCTGCGGCGCGAACTGGCGCGGGAGGCGGCGCGGGCGGGCCGGCGGCCGCTGGCCTCCATCTTCTTCGGCGGCGGGACGCCCAGCCTGATGGCGCCGGAGACGGTGGCGGCGCTGATCACCGAGGCCCGCGCGCTGTTCGACGCGCCCGCCGACCTCGAGGTGACGCTGGAAGCCAACCCGACCAGCGTCGAGGCCGCGAAGCTGGCCGGGTTCCGCGCCGCCGGCGTGAACCGCCTCTCGCTCGGCGTGCAGTCGCTGGAGCCGGAGGCGCTGCGCTTCCTCGGCCGGAAGCACGACGTGGCGCAGGCGGTGGCGGCGCTGGAGGCGGCGCGGGCGCTGTTCCCCCGCCTGTCCTTCGACCTGATCTATGCCAGGCCCGGCCAGGCGGAGGCGGCCTGGCGGGAGGAGCTGCGCCGTGCCCTCTCCCTCGCCGCCGACCACCTCTCGCTCTACCAGCTGACGATCGAGCCGGGCACGCGCTTCGCGACCGAACATGCCCGCGGCGCCTTCGCCCTGCCGGAGGATGACGATGCCGCCCGTCTCTACTGGGCGACGGTGGAGGAGGCGGCGCGCTTCGGCCTGCATCCCTACGAGGTGTCCAACTACGCCCAGCCGGGCGCCGAGAGCCGGCACAACCTGGCCTATTGGCGCTATGGCGACTACCTGGGCATCGGGCCCGGCGCGCATCAGCGGCTGACGCTGGACGGCGCCCTGCTGGCGGCGCGGCGGCATCGCGCGCCGGAGGAATGGTTGGCGCGGGTGGAGCGCGACGGCCATGCGGCGACGGAGGAAGAGGCGCTGGCGCCGGAGGACCGGGCGCGGGAGGCCCTGTTGATGGGCCTGCGCCTGGCCGAGGGCGTGGACCCCGCCCGCCTGCTGGCCCGCAGCGGCCGGACCCTGGCCGAGGCGGTGGACCCGGCGATGCTCGCCGCCTGCCTGGACGAGGGCTACCTGGAATGGACGCCCGGCGGCCGCCTGCTGGCGACGGCCGAGGGGCGGATGCGGCTCGACGCCATGCTGCCGGTGCTGCTGCGCTGAGGCGCCGCCCCCGGGGCGTGCCCGCACGGGGCGGCGACGCGTCCCGGCGGGTCCTTTCCGTCCCTGCGGCATCGGCTGCGCCTGCGTCCTGGCCGGGCCGGAGCTTCCCGCGCTGATCCATCGCCGGTCCCTGTGCCGGCACGTCCTACCGCGCCGCGCTGGCCTTCACCCGGTCCGGGTACCAGCCGGTGAACTTCACCGCCCCGACCAAGGCCAGGACGATGGCGGCGATGCCGATGCCGCGCGGCACGCCCGGCAGGAGGAGCAGGACCAGCTCGGCCGCGACCATGACGGCGAAGGCCAGCGCCCAGACGGCCGTGACGACGAGGTTGGCGCGGCGGAATTCCGGCGTGTCCCAGAGCTGGGGCGGGACGCTTTCCCGGGCATATTGCAGCGTGAAGGGCCGGCCCAGCGCGATCGAGGCGAGCACGATCGCCAGCAGGCCGGCATCCACGGCCAGCCTGACGCCGATGACCGACCAGGCCGGCTGCCCCAGCAGCGCGACCAGCGCCAGGGCGCCGAACAGCAGGGCGGTCCCGATCTCGAGCAGCTTGGCCGACCGGCCGGCGACGCGGTCGCGCAGCAGCAATCCGGCCGAGACCCGGGCGCCCGCCAGGAGCCCCGCCGTCGGGCCGGCCAGCCGCTCGACCAGGGCGAAGGCGATGAAAGGCGCGAATGCCAGCAGGATGCCCATGCCGCGTCCCCGATGCCGGTGCCGGTCATCGCCGCGGCCACCCGCAAGCCCGCCCGCAGCCTGCGGCGCTGTCGCCGATCAACGACGCAAATGCGACATTCCGGCCGGGCCCGCCCGGGTTTCCGCCTCAAACCGCTGCGAGGCGCCGCCGGCCGCGCCGGCGATGCCTGGCGTATCGGGCGGCGCCCGGCCGGGGCGCCACCCGCGCTACCTTACTGCGCCGCCTGCGCCAGGTCCGGATCCGGCGCGCGCGGCTCCGGCGGCCGCTCCACCAGCACCATGGGCTGCGGCCGGGGGATCAGGATCCCCAGCTCCTCGAAGCGCTGCTTGATCCGGCGGTTGAACTCCCGCGCCACCGGCCAGCGCGATGCCGGTTCGGTCTTCACCCGGGCGCGGATCGCCACGCCGTTGTCGGCCAGCTTCTCCACGCCCCAGACATCGATGTCGTCGCGGATCAGCGGCTTCCACTTGGCCTCGGCGCGGATCTCCGCGCCGATCTCCTTCAGCGCCGCCACCACGCGGTCGGTGTCCTCGGAATAGGCGACCGTGATGTCCAGCACCGCGAAGGCGAAGTCGCGCGTCATGTTGGTCACGGTGGTCACCGCGCTGAAGGGCACGATGTGCACGCTGCCATCGGTCGCCCGCAGCTTGATCGAGCGGATGGACAGGTGCTCCACCACGCCGGACAGGCCGCCGAGCTGCACCACGTCGCCCACCGCCATCGCATCCTCGAGCAGCAGGAAGATGCCGGTGATCACGTCCCGCACCAGGGTCTGCGAGCCGAAGCCGATGGCGACGCCGACCACGCCGGCGCCGGCCAGCAGCGGCGCCACGTTGACGCCGAGCTGCGAGAGGGCGTTCAGCACCACGAAGACCAGCATCACCGCGCCGAGCACGGTGCGCAGCATGGGCAGCAGCGTCCGCACCCGGGCGCTGCGGGCGGCGTGGCTGTCGCGCGACAGCCGCGTCAGGCGCCGCTGGATGGCGGAATTCGCCACCTCCCACACCACCAGCGCGATCAGCAGCGTCATGGCGATGGAGGCCAGCGTGTCCAGCAGCCGGCGGCCGAGCGTCCCGGCCTCGAACCAGCTCAGGCTGTTGAAGCCCCAGGTCTCCAGCAGCAGCACCAGCGCGGCGAAGCCGAGCAGGGCGGAGATCAGGCTCTTCAGCAGCGGCACGTATTGCGCCGACCGCGCCGCCATCCCGGGGAAGCGCCGCGCCATCTCCGGCCCCGGATGCAGCACGCGGTCGAGCGACCAGATGATCGCCTCGTCCAAGGCCTTGGCCAGGCCGACGATCACCACCGTCAGCACCGTGCCGGTCGCCAGGCGCTGGAAGCCGTTCTCCAGCGCCAGGGCCCAGACCACCCAGCAGGCGACCAGCCAGAGGATGACGACCACGTGCCAGATATCCGCCAGCTGGTCGCGGGCGCTGCGCAGCAGGTGGCGGGTGCCCGACGCATCCTCCCCTTCCGCCAGCGGGTCGGCCCGCAGCACCGTGGCCACCGCTTCCCGCTGCTGCAGCACGATGCGGGCCAGCAGCAGGGAGATCACCAGAAGCGTGACGTTCAGGATGGCGTCGTAGGCGGACCAGGGCATGCCCAGCAGCAGCCCGGCCTCCGCCAGGGTGTAGCCAGACAGGCCGACCAGCATCAGCCGCCGCAGCCAGCGGATCCCGGCCGCGGCCGCCGCGTCCGGGCAGGGGATCAGCCGCAGGTGGTTGGAGGCGGGGGAGAGCAGCATGCGCGCCACGGCGAAGGCGACGCGGGCGCCCATATAGGTGTGCGCCATCATCAGCCCGACCAGGCGGGTGGTGGGCAGCGGGTTCATCAGGCCGAAGACGCCATAGACCGCCAGGCCGAAGGCGCTGATCGGCAGCAGGTCCAGCAGCAGCCGGCCGACCACCAGCGGCACCCGCTTCAGCCAGGTCCAGGGCGTGCCGTCGGTGTCCGGCGCCGCGGCATCCAGCCAGCGCCGGCCGGGCGTGACCGCCCGCACCAGCAGGTATTCCGCCAGGAAGCCGAGGCCGAACAGCGCCAGCAGCTTCCAGGCGGCATCCAGCAGCCGGGCCTGGGAGACGGGGTCGCGCACCAGGCCTTCCAGCGCCGACCAGAGCGCCGGCAGGTCGGCCATGGTCTGCACGCTCTCCAGCACCTCGTCCGAGACGGTGCCGATCCGGTCCGAGAGGCCCGAGAGCAGGGCGGCGCCCACCGTGTTGGGGGCGATCAGCGGCTCGGCGGCCGGGGCGGCGGGCGCGGCGCCCGCGGCCGGCGCCGGCGCGGGC
>NZ_SMOA01000116.1 GCF_004353985.1 Paracraurococcus ruber
CAGGCCGGTCCCGGCGCGGCGCGGCGGCGCGGGGCCGCGCCTCGGTCCTTGCCGCCTGCCGGCCGAGCCGGCCCGGCGGATGGATGTTCGGGCAGAGTCTCGCCCCCCATGTCGCCGCCGCAGGGCGATCTGTCCCGGCCGATGAGGATTCGGGCAGAATCACCCGGCCGGACGATACCGCCCGGCGGCGATCTGCCCTAGGAGACTGGCATGGATCCAACGCTCGCCGAAACCCTCACCACCTGGCGCCGGCACCTGCATGCGCATCCCGGCCTGACCCTGCAGGAAGGGGAGACGGCCGCCTTCGTCGCCGCCCGGTTGCGGGAGATGGGGGTGGAGGTGGCGGAAGGCGTCGGCGGGCATGGCGTGGTGGGCACCATCCGGCGCGGCGGCGGGGCGGGCGGCAACCGCAGCGTCGGCCTGCGCGGCGACATGGATGCGCTGCCGATCCAGGAGGTGAACCCGGACCTGCCGCACCGCTCCACCATCCCCGGCGTGATGCATGCCTGCGGCCATGACGGGCACACCACCGCCCTGCTGGGCGCGGCCGCGCTGCTGGTGGCGGACCCGGGCTGGTCGGGCACGGTGCAGCTGGTCTTCCAGCCGGCCGAGGAAGGCGGCGGCGGCGCCCGCGCCATGATCGCCGACGGGCTGTTCCGCCGCTTCCCGATGGAACGCATCTTCGGCTGGCACAATTGGCCGGGGCTGGAGGCCGGGACGGTGGCGGTGCATGACAGCGCCGTGATGGCGGCCGGCGCGCGGTTCGAGGTGATGTTCGAGGGCCATGCCGGCCACGCAGCCCTGCCGCACCTGACCCGCGACCCGATGCTGGGCGCCGGCCATTGCATCGTCGCGCTGCAGAGCGTGGTGGCGCGCAACCTGGACCCGCTGCAGGCCGGCGTGATCAGCGTGACCATCGCCGAGGCGGGGGAGGCGCAGAACCAGATCGCCCAGCGGGCGATGCTGAAGGGCACGGCGCGCTGGCTGTCCGACCCGACGGGCGAGGCGATCGAGGCCGGGATGCGCCGGGTGGCGGACGGCATCGCCGCCGCCTTCGGCCTGCGGGCGGAGGTGCTGTTCCGGGTCGGCGTGCCGGTGACGGCGAACCACCCGGCGGAGCGGGAGCTGGCGGCGGTGGCGGCCGGCGCGGTGACCAAGGTGCGGCGGGACCTGCCGCCGGCGATGACGGGGGAGGATTTCTCCTGGTTCCTGAAGGAGGTGCCGGGCGCCTTCGTCTGGATCGGCAACGGACCGGGGGATGGCGGGTGCGAGCTGCACAACCCGAACTACGACTTCAACGACGCGGTGCTGCCGGCGGCGAGCGGGTGGCTGGCGGAGGTGGCGAAGCGGGCGCTGGCGGGACGATAAGCGGCGCGTACCCACCAAGCTTGAGAAGCCTGTCGCAGCCAGAAAATGGAGCAAACAATGATTAGACGCTTCTCTGTGACTGGCGTTGGGGGACAGGGAAAAATCGAAAAAACATTCGATCCTGAAATCAATATATTTACTGGTCGGAATGGATCTGGCAAAACCACGCTCATGAAACTGATTTGGTACCTCATTAGCGGAAATATTGAGCGCGCTCTTCAAGAAGTCCCTTTTGTTTCCGCAGAAGTCGAAACAGACAAATACATTATCTCTATTAATCGGAGATCAAATAATGATGCCGACATCCGCGTTTCGGTGGGGCAGGAGAATTTGCATTTCTCCCCGCCAAGTGATGATGATGACGATTTCGGTTCCCCTGACAGCTACATTGATGAAGCAAATACGGTTTGTTCTAAGCTGGGCACATCCTTGTTTTTCCCGACTTTCCGCCGGATCGAGGGTGGCTTCTCATTAGCATCGACAAGGCGCGGAGCAGTCACTGGACGTTTGCCTAGATCACAGTCATCGATTGAGGAGGGATTGTTTGATCTTTCACGCAGGCTTTCAAACGGAAGGCATTTGTTTATCGCATCGTTTTCTACGGTAGACATTGTCGATCTCTTGATGAGGAAGTATACGGAACTCTCAGAGCAAAACAATGTATTGCAGCGTACAGTATCGGAGCGAATTATCGAGCGGATTAAGCTTCATAAAAATGAAGTTCGTACAGCAGATGCGGGGACGTCTGTTCTGCCAGAATCGCGTCAAAGTGCAGAAGAAACAATCGACGAGATACGGCGACAAATTGAGCAACTCGATGCAGCTCGATTGGAAACACTTGCCCCACTAGAAGCAATCAAAAATCTTGTGGAAAAGCTGTTTCACCACTCTGGGATCGTACTTAATGCGCGAGTTAGTTTTGGCGACGCGGCACATGCTGTAAACTCTGATCAGCTATCTGCTGGTGAGAAGCAGATGCTGAGTTTCATCTGTTATAACGCGTTTTATCAGAATGCTACTATATTTATTGATGAGCCTGAATTGAGTCTCCACGTTGATTGGCAACGACAAATATTCCCCATTCTGCAGCGACAAGGGTCGTCGAATCAGTTCATTGTGGCAACACACTCGCCATTCATTTACAGCAAATTCCCAGAAAAAGAGATCATCCTTCAAGAGGATCGGGGTGAATGAGCGGTCATGATGACATGTCCGTTGAGGAACTGATTTCAACGCTTGGGCGCAGCAGCTTGCCCACAATCATTACTGAGGGACGAGACGATTTCACAATTTTTCGGAAGCTAGAAAGTCGCTTTGTGGATTTAGATATATCAGTTATGCCGGTTGGTGGAAAACAAAAATTGCTGGAAATTTATAGAGCTCGTAGCCGTTTCTCACAATTGAAAGTTTGTTTTGTCGCCGACCAAGATTTCTGGGTTATTTTCGGTGTTCCAAATGAATACCAAACGGCATCAAATTTTTTTATTACTGATGGGTATTCCATTGAAAACGACCTTATAATGGACGGAGAGCTCGAAAACCTTCTGGATCCAGAGGAAAGAGTTTGTTATACGAATGACTTAAGGCATTTATGTCGTTGGTTCTCGTTTTGCATATCCCAAATCGCTCGAGGCCAGCAAACTATTGTAAGCGCCCACCCTGACCGCGTCGTTCCTCGCGGAGGAAATGATATCAATGCTGTATTTCGCGCCGCAATAAATTATGTTGAACCTGATCAAGCGTTATTTAATGATGTTTTTGGCGAATACCAGAAGAAACTGCGGGGGAAAACATTGCTCCAGACACTGGTGAGACATTTGTCGTACAGTGGAAGAACTGTCAGGCACCGGGGCGACGCTCTCCTCGAAATGGCTGCTGCAAGAAGTGGTCCCCGTTTCAAAGCTATTCAAGATCGTATTTGGGTTTACATGAATAGCTAGGCTCAGTTATCATATTTTTTGTAATGAATTCCACCCCGGCCGGTCCCCCAGCCCTTCCGCGTGGTACACCCCGCGCGCCACCGCCCGCGCCAGCGTATCCGCCGCCAGGTGCCCGATGCGCGCCAGCATCGCCGGGTTGGTGAGCGGCACCCTGCCCGTCGCCATCGCGAAGACGCTGTCGCCGTCGAAGGGCGTGTGGATCGGCCGGATCGCCCGCGCCAGCCCGTCCTGCGCCATGATCGCCACCCGCTGCAACTCGCCCTTCGACAGCGCGGCGTTGCAGGCGACGACGGCGATGGTGGTGTTGGCCATCGGGCTGAGCGGGTAGTTGGGCGGCAGCGGCATCTCGGCCTCGCCGCGCCAGTCCGCCGGCGGCGGGCCGAGGCCGCCGAACTCGTCGCCCATCTCCAGCGGCCCGGCCCAGAACCGGTCGGTCCCGGGCATGACCACACTCCCGAAGCTGTTGACGGCGACGATGGCGCCGACCTGCAACCCATCCGCCGTCACGGTGCTGGCGCTGCCGAGGCCGCCCTTCAGCGCATTCGCCCGCGCCCCCAGCCCCGCGCCGGCATTGCCCAGCGCGAAATCCTGCCCCACGGCTTCCAGCGCGGCGCGGCCGAGCGCGCGGTAGGGCGGCGCCTCGCCCCATTGCTTGTCGCCGCCATTCATCAGGTCGAACAGGATGGCGCCGGGCACCACCGGGACCACCGCGCCGCCGAAGGCGATGCCGCGCCCGCGCGTGCCGAGCGTCGCGACCACGCCGCAGCCGGCCTCCAGCCCGTACATCGACCCGCCGGAGAGGACGATGGCGTCCACTTCGTTCCGCAGGCTGGCCGGGTCCATGGCCTGGATGTTCCAGGTGCCGGGCGCGCCGCCGCGGACATCGGCGAAGGCGGGGCAGCGCTCTTCCGGGTAGATCACGGTGACGCCGGTGCGGACGCGGTGGTCCTCGGCATTGCCGACGAGGATGCCGTCCACGTCGGTGATGCGGTTGCGCGGGCCGGGGCGGATGCTCATGCGGCGGAGGCTCGCATGGCGCGCGCGGCCGCGCTATCCGGCATTGGATGAGCGCGGCCTGGCGAGCGATGGTGGCGGCGGACCTGCCTGGCGTGCTGGCGCTGGCGGACCGGCTGCATCCGCACCATCCGGAATCGATGGCGGTCTTTGCCGAGCGCCTGGCGCTGGCGCCGGACGGGTGCCGGGTGCTGGCCTCGGGCGGGGCGCTGCTGGGCTATGCGGTGGCGCATCCCTGGACCGGCCTGGCGCCGCCGCCACTGGATGCGCTGCTGGGCGCGCTGCCGGCGCGGCCCGGTGCCTGGCACATCCACGACGTGGCGTTGCTGCCCGCGGCGCGCGGCGCCGGCCATGTGGCGGCGCTGCTGGCGGCGCCGCTGCCGCGCCTGACGCTGGTGGCGGTGGACGGCACCGGCGGCTACTGGGCGCGCCACGGCTTCGCGGATGCGCCTTGTTCCGATGCCGCGGCCCTGGCCAGCTATGGCGAGGGCGCGCGCTTCATGGCCCGCGCCACCTAGACCCGAAGTTTCCAAGGGCCCTGTGGCCTTTGGCGGGGTGGGTCCCGGGAGGGGCGGGGCCCCTTCCCAGGTCACGCGAAGCGTTCGCGCAGCCATGCCCCCGCTGCGGCGACGGCATCCCGCGCCTTCTGCACATGCCCCAGCGCCCGCAGGAAGCCGTGCACCGTGCCGGGGAACAGCCGGGTCTCCACCGTCACGCCCGCCGCGCGCAGCCTGTCCGCCATGGCGTGGTTCTCGCTAGCCAGCACGTCCAGTTCGGCGATGTGCAGCAGGCAGGGCGGCAGGCCGGCCAGGTCGGCGCGCAGCGGCGCGGCCAGCGGGCTCAGCCGGTCGGCCTCGCGCGGGGCGTAGACGCTCCAGTAGAAGCGCATGCGTTCCAGCGTCAGGCCGTAGCCCTCGGCGAATTCGCGGTAGCTCGGCGTGTCCATCCGGCTGTCGAAAACGCCGTAGTTCAGCAGCAGCCCCCGCAGGGCCAGGGGAGGGGGCAGCGGCGCGCCGCCGTCGCGCAGGTACAGCGCCAGGCCGGCGGCGAGGTTGGCGCCGGCGGAATCGCCGCCGACGACCATGCGCGCGGTGTCGATGCCCCAGGCCGCGCCGTGCTCCGCGAGCCAGCGCAGCACGCCGGCGCAATCCTCGAGCGCCTGCGGGAACGCGGCCTCCGGGCTCAGCGCATAGTCGGGCCCGACCACGATGCAGCCGGCCGCGGCGGCGTATTCGCGCATCAGCCGGTCATGCGTGTCGATGCTGTTCCAGACCCAGCCGCCGCCATGGATGTAGAGCAGCAGCGGCAGCGGGCCCGGAAGGTCGGGCCGGTGGAAGCGGCACTGCACGCGGCGGCCGCGCACCGGCACCCAGCGGTCGCCGCTCTCGGCCATCGCCGGCCCGCCTTCGGACAACGGCACATTCAGCGCTTCGGTCAGGGCGCGCGGGCCGTCGAAGGGCAGCGTCAGCCGGATGGGCGGCAGCGCCGCCGCGCGGGCGTCCATCATGGCGTTGAACGCCGCCATCTCGGGGTCGAGTCGCGGATCGGGCATGGCGGTTCCTCCTGGCCTCGGGTCCGGCGGTGCGGCGCCAGGCCGCTGGCCGGGGCCGCGCCGCGCCCCGCCGGACCGGCATCGCGGCAGTGGACCCGCGCGGCGTGGCGGCGGCAACCCCGGCATCGTCATCCCGCGCGGCTTGCGCCCACCCCCGCCGACGGACCATGCTGCACTGCACCATGGCCAGCCTCATCTCCGTCCGCGGCACCGCGAGCTTCCGCGCCGCCGCCATGTTCCGGCCCCGCAGCGTAGTGCTGCTGGCGGAGCCCCAGCTGCCGGAGGCGGCGATCGTCGCCCGCAACCTGGCGGCCGGCGGCTTCCGGGGCAGCCTGCACGTCATCGGCATGGAAGCCCCGGGCCTGACCCCGGCCGAGAGCCTGGAGGCGATCGCCGAGCCGCCCGACCTCGCCGTGCTGTGCCTGCCGCCGGACCGGCTGGAACCCGCGATGGCGGACCTGGCCGCCCGCGGCTCGCTCGCCGCCGTGGTGCCGGGCGGCGCGCCGGACCTTGCGGCGATCTCGGCCCGCACCGGCATCAAGGCGCTGGGGCAGGGCAGCTTCGGGCTCTGCGTGCCGGGCATCGGGCTGAACGCCTCGCTCGCGCATATCGCGCCGGCGCCGGGCAAGCTGGCGCTGGTCACGCAATCCTCGGCGCTGGCGCGGGCGGTGCTGGACTGGGCGGCGGCGGAAGCGGTCGGCTTCAGCCATGTCATCGGCATCGGCGGCAACGCCACCATCGGCTTCGCCATGGCGCTGGACTGGCTGGCGCGGGACGTCAACACCGGCGCGGTGCTGCTGGACCTGCGGCGCATCCGCAACCGCCGCGCCTTCATCTCGGCGGCCCGCGCGGTGGCGCGCACGCGCCCGGTCGTCGCCATCCGCGCCGGCGGCCGCAGCGCGGACCAGAGCGGGCTCGGCGACTGCATCATGGAAGCGGCGCTGCGGCGGGCGGGCGTGCTGCGCGTCTCGGGGCTCGAGGATCTGCTCTCCGCCGCCGAGACCCTGGCGCGGGTGCGGCCGCGGATCGGCGGCGGGCCGGCGGCGGCGCGCGGCGACCGCATCGCCATCGTCACCAACGGCATCGGCCTGGGGCAGCTTGCGGCCGATGCGGTGCTGGCCGGCGGCGGCCGGATCGCCACCCTGTCGCCCGAGGCGCTGGCCGCCTTCGCCCTGCTGTTGCCGGCCGGCTGGCGGCCGGGCAACCCGCTCTCGCTCGGCCCGGCCAGCGGCCCGCGCCTGGCCGAGGCGGCGACCATGATGGCCGCCCTGCCGGAGGTGGATGCGGTGGTCGCCCTGCACGCGCCGGCGCCGGAGGAGGCGGGCGACGTCGCCGCCGAGGCGATGATCGCCGCCTGCCGCACCGGCGGCCAGCGCAGCGCGCCCGTGCTGGTCAGCTGGGCCGGGCAGCACACCGCCGGGCGGCAGCGGGAGGCGATGGCGCGCGCCGGTCTGGCGGTGTTCCCGACGCCGGAGGCGGCGGTGCGCGGCGCCCTGCAGCTGGCGCGGGACCGGCAGAACCGCGCCGCCGCCGCCGAGCTGCCGCCGCGGGACGTGCTGGAGCTTGCCCCCGACCGCGCGACGGTGCGCCGCATCCTGCACACCGCGCGCGCCGCCGGCCGCCACAGCCTGACCGAGGAGGAGTCGCTCGGCCTGCTGGCCGCCTATGGCCTGCCGACCGTGCCCGGCCGCCGTGCCGCGGCGGCGGAGGACGCGGCCGATGCCGCCGCCATGCTGGGCTTCCCGGCGGTGCTGAAGATCCTCAGCCCCGACCTGCGGCACAAGAGCGAGGTGGGCGGCGTCGCCACCGGCCTCGGCTCCGCCCGCGCCGTCCGGGCGGAGGCGGAGGCGATGCTGGCCCGCATCCGGGCGAGGCGGCCGGAGGCGCGGATCGAGGGCTTCCTGGTGCAGCGCCAGGCCGCCCGGGCGCTGGAGCTGCGGCTGCGGCTGGGCGACGACGCCATGTTCGGCCCCTGGATCGGCTTCGGCCAGGGCGGCACCGCCGCCGACCTGGCGGAGGACGAGGCGCATGACCTGCCGCCGCTGAACCTGGCCCTGGCCGGGCAGCTCATCGGCCGGTCCCGCACCGCCCGGATCATGGCCGGCTGGCGCGACCATGCGCCGGTCAACCAGGCCGCGGTCGCCGATGCGCTGGTGCGGCTGTCGCAGGTCGCGGTGGATTTCCCGGAGATCGCCGAGCTCACCATCAACCCGCTCTTCGCCGATGCGGATGGCGTGCTGGCGGTGGATGCGCACTGCGTGCTGCGGCCGGCGGGGGAGCCGGGCGTGCTCGCCATCCCGCCCTATCCCGCCGAGCTGGCGCGGCCCTGGACCGCCAAATCGGGCGAGGTGCTGCTGGTCCGCCCGATCCGGCCGGAGGATGCGGCGGCGCATGAGGAGGCCTTCCGCCAGCTCGACCCCGAGGATATCCGCTGGCGCTTCTTCTCGCCGCTGAAGGAGATGGCGCCGACGCTGGTCGCCCGGCTGACGCAGATCGACTACGACCGGGAGATCGCCTTCGTCGCCACCCGCCGCCGCCCGGACGGGACGGAGGAGACGGTCGGCGTCTCCCGCCTCATCCGCGACCCGTCGGCGCCGGCGGCGGAGTTCGCCGTCATCGTGCTGCGTGGCATGAAGGGCCAGGGGCTGGGCCGCCACCTCATGCAGCGGCTGTTCGAATGGGGCCGCGCCAACGGGGTGCGCGAGGTGATGGGGCATGTGCTGGCGGACAATGCGCCGATGCTCGCCTTCGTCCGGTCGCTGGGATTCGCGGTGAAGCGCAGCCTGGAGGAGGAGGAGGTGATGGAGGCGCGGCTGGCGCTGTAGCCAGCCGCGCGGGCGACGCCGCGCGATCGCCGCGGCGTGCCGCTCCCTGGGGCGCGTGGCGGTTGTCGCGCTCACCGCGTCGGCGGATCGGGCGAGGCTCGGGTCGCCGGGGCAGGCCGCCGGCCTGGGCACAGGCGGCGATCCCTGGCAGGCTTCGCCGGGCATGACCCTTCCCGCGGAGCGCGACCGCCGCGCCTGGTTCATCCTGGCCGGCTGCTTCTGCGCCTTCACCATCACCGCCAGCCTGATGCACGCCTACACCGTGTTCCTGCTGGCCTTTGTCGCGGAGTTCGGCTGGACGCGGGCGCAGGCGAGCCTCGCCTATTCGGTCGGGCAGGTGGTGGGCGGCCTGTCCTCTCCCCTGACGGGGCATCTGACGGACCGGCTGGGGTCGCGCCGCATGGTGCTGCTGGGCGGCTGCCTGCTGGCGCTGGGCCTGGCGCTGAGTGCCCAGGCGCAGTCGCTGTGGCAGGTGGTTCTGCTCTACGGCGTGGTGATGACGGTGGGCGCCAATTTCGTCGGCATGGTGGTCTTCGTGCCGGTGATCGCGCGGCTGTTCACCGCGCGGCGGGGCATGGCCGTCTCCGTCCTGCAATCGGCGAACGGCGCCGGCCGCGCCGTCTCCGCCCCCGCGGCGCAGGCGCTGGTGGACGGCATCGGCTGGCGGCACTCCTACCTGCTGCTGGCCGGCATCCTGGCGGCGCTGGTGCCGCTGGCCGGCTTCTTCCCGAAGGAGCGGCAGGACCCGCCCGCCGCCGCCGGCACCGTGCCGCCGCGCGACTGGACGCTGCGGGAGGCCGCGTCCACCTGGCGCTTCTGGGTGCTGGGCCTGGTGTATGCGCTGACCAGCATCGGCAGCTTCCTCGTCTCCCTGCACCAGCTCGCCTTCGCGGTGGGCCTGGGCTTCGACCCGCTCTATGCCGCCGGCGTGCTCGGCATCGGCGCCTTCCTGGCGCTGCCGGGGGTGATCGTCACCGGTACCCTGTCCGACCATATCGGGCGGGAGGCGGCGGCGGTGATCACCTATGGCATCTCCATCATCGGCGTCGGCTTCGCGCTGCTGATCGAGGATCCGTCGCAGCAC
Organism: Paracraurococcus ruber; assembly: GCF_004353985.1. Lineage (GTDB taxonomy): Bacteria > Pseudomonadota > Alphaproteobacteria > Acetobacterales > Acetobacteraceae > Paracraurococcus > Paracraurococcus ruber. The sequence goes on from NZ_SMOA01000116.1 coordinate 9,784, forward strand.
CTGCTGTTCTGGCTGCACAGCGCCTTCTTCGGCATCACCTGGGGCGCGCGCGGCCCGGCCATCACGGCGAAGACCGCCGACCTGTTCCCCGGGCCGCGGCTGGGCACCATCCTCGGCGTCATCACCATCGGCTCCGGCCTCGGCGCCGGGCTGGGGTCCTGGGCGGCGGGGCTGCTCTACGACGTGACGGGGAGCTACCGGACGGGGTTCTGGCTGTCGATGGCGTCCTATGCGCTGGGATCGGTGGCATTCTGGAGCCTGCGGCGGCGCTGAGGGGCGGGAGCGCGGCCGGGGTCGATCCAGGCGCGCCGAGGCATGCTGCCCTCGCAGCGCTCATGCAGCATGCCCAGGCCTGTTGTCTTCCGGACGCCTTCACCCGTTCGGATGCGTCCGTCCGGACCCGACAGGCTTCAGGTAAGGCGTCGGCGCGATGGCGGCCGGCGCCCCCCGGCCGCCGACACCTAGCCGGTGGGCGGCGGCCGAAGGCATCGCGCCGGCGGGCCCGGGCGCGTCGGGTCCCTAGAGCGGCCTGCGCGTTCTTCTGAACGCGCAGGCCGCTCTATCCTATTGATTGGAGAGCGGGGTCACGCGTCCGGGCGTTCACGCCCTCCCGTGATCCACTCTGGCCGGTTCGCGGTCGGTGCGTCGCACAGGCGGCCGCTCGCAGACCGATGTCAGCGCAACCAGGAAATTATTATGAATCCGCAAATAGAGGCGTTGACCGTCTGAATCTGTCGATTATTTAAGATCCACGAAACATCCACGACATCAGCCATGCAGCCCGCCGATATGTCCCGCCCCGCGCGCGCCGGGCACTCGCGTCCTGGCCTTGCTGGCGCTGGCGGGTGCTGCCGCCCTGGGCAGCGCGGCAGCGCCCGGGTCCGCCGCCGCCGCCATCGTCGACGGCACCTTCTCCGGCAGTTTCACCAATGGCGGCAGCATCAATCCCTTCCCCGTGAACCTGCGCATCACCTTCGACAACAGCGCCAATATCGTGGTGGCCCAGACCGGGCCGCAACTGCAGGGGCTGCCCGCGGGTTTCAACCCGGGACGCTGCTGTTCCGCTATTTCGCTGCGTCCGACGAACTGTTCGTCGACGGTGCGCCGGCCGGCATCGGCATCACCTTTCCCTCGTCAGCCTTCCCGACCCAGGCCGACGATGTGCAGTTGACCATCTCCGGGGCATCCTGGCCGAATCCGCGACTGTCCTCTTTTGCCTATGTCGTTGCGGGCGATACGCGCTTCATCCAGGTCAACGACGTGCCGCTGACCTTCACGCCGGCCGGCAACGTGGCCGTGCCGGCACCGGGCGGCCTGGGGCTGCTGGGCCTGGGGCTGCTCGGCCTCGGCATGGTGGCCCGGCGCGCCGGGCACCCGGGCGTCGCGGCCGCCTGAGCGCCCCGCGTCGGTGCGGGCGAACGCGAAGCGCCGCGGGGCGAGACTGGCCGGCTGCATCCTGCCGCCCGCCGGGCAGGTCCACCGGGGCGTCGCCGGCACAAGCCGCGCCGGGTGTCCCGCCAGCGGGTGCCGGCACGGATCGTGGGTTCGGGCGAAGCCGCAAGCGGCCCAGGCTGGCGTCTGCGCGGCGACGTCGCCCGGTTCGCGCATCCAGGCCCGGCCGCGATCTGCGCGGATTGCGTGACGCGGGCGAATTCGCGGATGGGGGCCCGCCGGCGCCGCACCGTGCCAGCGGGCGCGCGGCGGGTTCGCGGGCGTTCCGTCGCAAGGCGCCCGGGCCTCAGGTCACCTTGATGTTCCTGTCGCGGATCAGCCTGCCCCATTTCGCCGATTCCTCGGCCTTGATGCGATCGAAGGCCGCGGTGTCGCCGGCGATCGGCAGGAAGCCGGCCTGGGTCAGGCGTTCCCGCTCCGCCGCGCTGGCGAAGTACCGCTGCGTCGTCTCCCGCAGCCTCGCCAGGACCGGCGCCGGGGTGGCGGCCGGCGCGACCAGGCCCCAGTAGGTGCCGGTCTCGAAGCCGGGGATCCCCGCTTCCGACACGGTCGGCACATCGGGAAACAGCGGGTGCCGCGTCGCGCTCGTCACCGCCAGCGCGCGCAGGTTGCCGGTGGGCAGCAGGCCGGTGAGGAAGGCCGCCTCCATGAAGTTCATCTGCACCTCGCCGGTCAGCACCGCCTGGCTGGCCGGCGCGCCGCCGCGATAGGGCACGTGCAGCATGGACACGCCGGCGCGCGCCATCAGCAACTCGGTCGCCAGGTGGCTGGTGAAGCCGACGCCGGCGGTGGCGAAGCTCATGCCGTCCGGCTTGCGCCGCGCCAGGTCGAGGAACTCGGTCAGCGTCGCGGCCGGCACGGCGCGGTTGATGACGACGAAGCTCGGCGCGCTCGCGGCCAGCACCACCGGCACATAGGACCGGTCGTTGTCGTAGGGCATCGGGAAGAGGAAGGGCGCGATGCTGAACTGGCTGTTCGAGCAGACCGCCAGGGTATGCCCGTCCGGCCGGGCGCGGACCGCCATGTCCATCGCCAGCGTGCCGCCGGCGCCGGGGCGGTAGTCCAGCACCGCAGGCTGCCCCCATTCGGCCTGCAGCGCATTGCCCATGGGGCGGAACACGACATCGGCCGGCCCGCCGGCCGAGAGCGGCACGACCAGGGTGATGGGGCGGCTGGGAAATCCGTCCTGGGCCTGCCCCGGGCGGGGCGGGGCGAGCAGCGGCACGGACAGCAGGGGGGCGGCCAGCAGGCTGCGGCGATGGATCATGGGAAGCATCCTTTCAGCGCCTGCCGGCCACTATACAGGCCACGCCGCCATCGTTCCCGCCGGCAACGCGTCCCCAGGGGGCGAAATGCGCCGGCGGGCGCGGGGGTGGCGATGCCTTGGGCAGGGCTACCATCCCCCTGCCGCGAAGCGGCGCAACGCGCCTGCCCCTTGCCCCGCGGCGGCACGGCTGCGGCCGCGAGGCGGCGGCCAGGACCGGCGCCGGCGCGGACCCGGGGCGTTGCGGGTGCCATCGCGGTGGCGCGCCACGCGGCGATCCCGCGTGTTCCGGCGCCGCTTGCGTCGCGGCGGGCGGGCGGCATATAGGAATACGGTCAACGGCCCGGGCACGGGCAGGTCACGGCCAGGCGGGCCGGGGCCGATGGAATAAAACCGCTCAATTCCAAAATTCATGGGGCGCGCCGCCCCCGCTTCCCGCGGTAAGCTTGGCCTTCCGCCGGATCGGGCCGATTCGGACTCAGCGGGATTTTACGCCGGCGCCGCCCGCCCCGCCGTCATGCGGTCGCCAGCAGCACCACCCCGCCGCAGATCAGCCCGATCGCCGCGATCTTCTGCGCCGAGAGCGCCTCCCCGAACATCAGGTGGCCGATCACCAGCACCGCGACATAGCTTGCCGCCGTGCAGGGCAGCGCCACGCTCATCGGGATCTTGCGCAGCGCGATGATGTAGAGGAAGGCGGCCCCGCCATAGGCGACCAGCCCCACCATCGTCTCCGGCCGGAAGACCTGGTCGAGGAAATTGCCGTCGCCGATCGCGCCCTTCTTCAGCAGCACCTGGCCGAGCAGCGAGGTGAGGATCGCCGCCGCGAGGGAGAGCCAGTGGATCGTCACCGCCGCGCATCCCCGGCCGGCGCGGCCGGTTCGGCGAGCCGCGCCGGGATCACCTCCCGCACCACGCCCTGCGGCTTGCCGTTGGCCGAGAGGAAGGCGCGGCCGACATATTCGCCGAGCACGCCGAGGATGAGGAACTGCACCCCGGCGATGAGCAGCGTCGTGGTCATCGAGGACGCCCAGCCGGAAGGCGTGCCGGTCATCGCCGCCTCGGCGATGACCATGATGGCGGCGAGGAAGCCGAGCATGCCCATGGCGACGCCGGCGATGATGGCGAGGCGCAGCGGCAGCACCGAGAAATTCGTCGCCAGGTTCAGCCACAGCAGCACCAGCCGCTTCAGCGTGTAGTTGCTGCGCCCCTCCATGCGGGCCAGGTGCAGCACCTCGATGCTGTCGATCCGCTGCGTCACCTGCATGATCAGCCCGTCCACATAGGGATAGGGGCCGCGGTACTTCGTCACCTCCCGCACCACCAGCGCCGACATGCAGCGGAAGGAGGAGAGGTAGAGCCCCTTCGGCTTGTCCAGCAGCATGTCGGCGGCGCCGTTGGCGAAGCGGCTGCCGAGGTTGCGCCAGCCTTCGTGCTGCTTCTCGGCATAGCGGGTGTAGACCACGTCCCAGCCGCCGAGCCGGGCATGGTTGTAGAGCTTGAGCACCTCCTCCGGCGGATTCTGCAGGTCGTCGTCCATGGTGATGACATAGGCGCCGCGGGCGTGCCGCAGGCCGGTCATGACCGCGTTGTGCTCCCCGTAGTTCCGGGCATGCTCCAGATAGGTCAGCGGCACGCTGGCGGTGCGGGCAAGCTCGCGGCAGACCTCCCCCGAATTGTCGGGGCTGCCGTCGTTGACCAGCACGATCTCGAGGCCGCCGGCGGGGTCGAGCGCCGAGAGCGCCTGCACCAGCCGCCCCACCGTCGCGGCGCCGCGATAGACCGGGACGACGATGGACAGGCCGACGGGATGGGCTTTCTCCTGCGGCGTTATCTGGAGCATGGCGGGATCTCGTCTCGGGGCCGGTGAAGACATCGACGCCGCGGCGACAGGCCCGGCGGCACGCTCGATCTGTCCGGTCGCTGGGGGCATGGCGTCGCGAGCTCTCAGGGCCGGAGGGCGGTGGCGAGGACGGAGCCGCCGGCGGGGAAGGGGAGGCCACCGGCCTGGAGAAGCCTTTCCAGCCGGCACATGGCGTAGAGGCTATGGTCCAGCCAGGGCGGGAAGGTGGCGACATCCGAGCGACCGTCGGGCGCGCGCGCCAGCACCTTCCGCTGCAGCACCATCAGCGGCAGCAGCAGGCTGTTCCAGTAATGCGGCCGCACCCGCTGCAGCCCCGCCCCATCCAGCATCGCCGCGGCGCCGCGGGCGGTGAAGCGGCGGGCATTCTGCACCCGGATGTCATGGGTGGAGTGCAGCCAGGCGAAGGCCGGCAGGTTCACCACCAGCACGCCGCCGGGCCGCAGCACCCGCCGCATTTCGGCCAGGGCCCGGTCGGTATCGACCGCGGCGTGGCAGAGCACGTCGAGGCTGACCACCGCATCGAAGCTGGCATCGGCGAAGGGCAGGTCGTTCACGCTGCCGATGGCGACCGGCCGGCCGGACTTGGCGGCGGCCCGGGCGGCGGCGGCCGGGTGGTATTCCAGCCCCATCGCCGCGCGGTCCGGCCAGCGTTCCCGCAGCCGCGCCAGGAAGCCGCCGGTGCCGCAGCCGGCATCCAGCAGCCGGCCCGGCCCGGGCCGGGCGGCGTCCAGGGCGGCGAGGACCTGGGCATGCAGGGCGCGGTACCACCACATCCCGTCCTCGGCCGCGTCCATCAGGTCGTATTCGGCGGGTTCCACGCGGCGCTTCTGGCATGTGCGCACCCGCGGGAACAAGGCGCGGCGGCGCAACGATAGCGCGAGTTGCGCGACCGTGGGCGACCGCAACCGCCCGGCAATCCGATTGCCGCCGCGCCGGCGCCGGTCCATGGAGGGGGGGTGACCCCGCCGGAGCCAGCCCCGCCCGCCGCCATGACCCCGCCCATGGGCCCGCCCGCCGCCGCCGCGCGGGACGGTGCGCGCAGGCCGGCGCGGCTGCTGGCGCTGGCCGCCGGGCTGCCGGCGCTCGCCTGCCTGCTCATGGCACTCTCCCCGCCGCTGAACCACGACGTGGCGGCGGTGCTGAACTTCGCCGAGCGCTGGCTGGCCGGGGAGGCGCTCTATGCCGACCTGATCGACGTCAATCCGCCGCTGGTCTTCGTGCTCAGCCTGCCGGCGGCGGCGATCGGCGCCTGGACGCCGCTCGATGCCGTGCAGGGGCTGCTGCTCTGCCTGCTGGGCCTCTGCGCGCTCGCCTCCTGGCTCGCCCTGCGGCTGGCGCGGCCCAGGGGGGGACCGGGGGCGGGGCCAGGGGCGGGCCCGATGGAGGCGGCGGCACTCGGCACCGCCATCCCGCTGGCGGCGCTGGCGGCGGGCTATGATTTCGGCCAGCGGGAACACCTGATGGTGGTGGCGGCGCTGCCCTACCTGGCGCTGGCGGCGCGGCGGGCGGCGGGGGCGGCCACCGGGCGGGGACTCGCGGTCGGCGCCACCCTGCTCGCCGCCATCGGCTTCGCCCTGAAGCCGCATTTCCTGGCGGTGCCGGCGCTGGTCGAGGCCTATGTGCTGCTCCGCCGCGGCCCGGCGCGGGCGCTGCGCGACCCCTTGCCCTGGGCCATGGCCGGGCTCTGGCTGCTCTACCTCGCCAGCCTGCCGCTGCTCTTCCCCGACTATGCCGGGCAGGTGCTGCCGCTGGTCTGGCGCTACTACCTGGACATCGGCGGCTTCGCCTGGTGGCAGGTGATCCTGACGGAGCGGCTGGGCACCGGCCTGATGCTGCTGCTGCCGCTGGCGGTCGCGGCGGCGCGGCCGGGCGGCGGCGACCTGCCCCGGGTGGTGGCGCTGGCGGCCTTCGGCGCCGCGCTGTCGGCCGTGGTGCAGCACAAGGGCTGGTCCTACCACGCGCTGCCAGTGCGGCTGCTGGCCGGCCTGCTGGCGGTGCTGCTGGCGGCGCGCTGGCTGGACCGCGCCCTGCCGGCGCCGCGCGCCG
>NZ_SMOA01000117.1 GCF_004353985.1 Paracraurococcus ruber
CGCCGCCCCGCGCGGGGCGGGCGGCGCCCTGCGCTGGCGCAAGGCCGGCGCCCGCGGCCTGGCCGATGCCGCCAGCACCGGCCGCGCCCGCGCCCTGGCCAGGACGAACCTTCCCGCGCCGTTGCATCGCCGGTCTCTTTGCCGACAGGCCCTAGATGTGCAGCGCCCGCCCGTCCACCGCGAGCGCCGCCTCCTTCACCACCTCGTTCAGGGTCGGGTGGGCGTGGCAGGTGCGCGCCACATCCTCGGCCGAGGCGCCGAACTCGATGGCGAGCGAGATCTCGGCGATCAGCGTGCCGACATCCGGCCCCAGCATATGCGCGCCGAGCACGCGGTCGGTCTTGGCATCCGCGAGGATCTTCACGAAGCCGTCCAGGTCGCCCATGGCGCGGGCGCGGCCATTGGCGGTGAAGGGGAATTTCCCGGCCTTGTAGGCGATGCCGGCGGCCTTCAGCTCCTCCTCCGTCGCGCCGACCGAGGCCACTTCCGGCCAGGTGTAGATCACGCCGGGGATGGCGGCGTAGTTCACATGGCCCTTCTGGCCGGCGAGGAGTTCGGCCAGCGCCACGCCCTCGTCCTCGGCCTTGTGCGCCAGCATGGCGCCGGCGATGACGTCGCCGATGGCATAGATGCCCGGGACATTGGTGGCGAAATGGGCGTCGGTCTTCACCCGCCCGCGCTCGTCCAGCTCCACGCCCGCCTCGGCCAGGCCCAGGCCTTCCGTGTGCGCCCGGCGGCCGATGGCCAGCAGCACCACATCGGCCTTGATCTCCTCGGCCGCGCCGCCGGCGGCGGGCTCCACCGTCAGCGTCACGCCCTCGGCCGATTTGGTCGCGCCGGTGACCTTCGACTTCAGCTTGAACTTCAGCCCCTGCCTGGTCAGCACGCGTTCCAGCTGCTTCGCCACCTCATTGTCCATGCCGGGAACCAGGCGGTCGAGGAACTCGATCACCGTCACCTCGGCGCCCAGGCGCCGCCAGACGCTGCCCAGCTCCAGCCCGATGACGCCGCCGCCGATGACCACCAGGTGCTTCGGCACCGCTTCCAGGTCGAGCGCGCCGGTGCTGGTGACGACCTGCTTCTCGTCCACCTCCACGCCGCGCAGCGGGCTGCTCTCGCTGCCCGTGGCGATGACGATGTTCTTCGTCTCGTAGGTCTCGCCCGCGACCTCCACCTTGCCCGGGGCGAGGATCCGCCCCGCGCCCTTCAGCCAGGTGACCTTGTTCTTGCGGAACAGGAATTCCACGCCCTTGACATTGGCCGAGACGACCTCGCCCTTGCGCGCCTGCATCTTCGCCAGGTCGAGCCGGACGCCGTCGAACACCACGCCATGCTCGGCCATCTTGTGCCGCGTCTCCTCGAACAGCTCGCTGCTCTGCAGCAGCGCCTTGGAGGGGATGCAGCCGACATTCAGGCAGGTGCCGCCCAGCGTCGCCCGCTTCTCCACGCAGGCCACCTTCATGCCGAGCTGGGCGGCGCGGATGGCGCAGACATAGCCGCCGGGGCCGGCGCCGATGACGATGACGTCGAAGCTCTCGGGCATGGGGCAGTGGGTTTCCGTAAGGGGGGGAGGAGACAGGCGGGCGGACCCTGCCGCCAACGCCCGGCCGAGGCAACCCCGGCTTGCGGCGGGGCTAGACGGCAACTTCGCAAGCGCGATCAATCCGGGTTGCGGCAGGAATGGGCCACCGGACCGAGGGGAGAGGAATGCCGAGCCGGCAGCGGACGCGGGAGGACTACGGCAGGCGGGTCGCCCGGGCCATGGCGCTGATCGCGTCGCGGCTGGACGACCCGCCGGGGCTGGAGGCGCTGGCGGAGGCCGCCGCCTTCTCCCCCTTCCATTTCCACCGGGTGTACCGGGAAGTGGCGGGGGAGACGCCGGTGGAGACGCTGGCCCGCGCCCGGCTGTCCCGCGCCGCGGTGGACCTGCTGCGCGGGCCCCTGCCGATCGCCCGGGTGGCGCGGCGGGCGGGCTATGGCAGCGCCGCCGCCTTCACCCGCGCCTTCCGCGCCGCCTACGGGGTGCCGCCCGGCGCCTACCGGGCGCGCGGCGGCCTGGGCGCCCTGCCCCCGCGGCCCGGCTTCGCCAGCAGGGAGACAGCGATGCACAGCGTGACCTTCCGCGACGAGCCGGCGCTTCGCCTGGCCGTGCTGCGGCATATCGGGCCCTATGAGGCGATCGGGCCCAGCTTCGACCGGCTGCTGGCCTGGGCCGGGCCGCGCGGCCTGTTCCGGCCGGAAACCCGGAGCATCGCCCTCTATCACGACGACCCGCTGACCGTGCCGGCGGCGCAACTGCGCTCCGATGCCGGGATCACCGTGCCGCCGGACGTGTCGGCGGAGGGCGAGGTGCGGATCCTGGAGGTGCCGGCCGCCCGCTGCGCCGTGCTGCGGTTCAAGGGCCCCTATGCCGAGCTGGAGCCGGTCTATTCCTGGCTCTACGGCAGCTGGCTCCCCGGGAGCGGGGAGGAGCCGGCGGACCAGCCGGTGATGGAGGAATACCTGAACGACCCGCGCAGCCTGCCGCCGTCGGAGTGGCTGACCGAGATCCTGCTGCCGCTGCGGGTGCGGGTGGCGGCGGTTTGACAGCCGCGTCCGGCCCGTCTCCCCTTCGCAAGGAACCTGGGGAGGCAGGCCGGTGGAGAAGCCGTTCGAGGGAATCGCCGAGGCGGAGGAGGCCGGCTTCGCCGACGACCTCCGCCACTTCCGCCTCGCCGGCCATGGGCCGGAAGACTGGGCCGGCCTCGCCTTGCTCTGGGTGCTCGGCACCCTGGTCTTCACCCAGTTCTTCAGCCGCTACGCGCTGAACGACAGCGTCGCCTGGACCGAGGAGGTGGCGCGCTACCTGCTGATCGTCCTGACCTTCGTCGGGTCGGTCGGCGCGGTGCGGCGCCAGACGCATATCCGGGTGGAGGCGCTGGAGCAGGCCCTGCCCGCGCTGCGCAGGCCGCTCTGGGCCTTCCAGGATGCCTGCCGGCTCGGCTTCTGGGGCTTCGGCGCCTGGGTCGGCTTCGACCTGGCGGACCGCATGGGCGTGATGCCGATGGACAGCCTCGACCACTCCCTGGCCTGGGTCTACTGGCCGGTCTTCCTCGCCTTCTGCGGCATGACCCTGCGGGAGGCCGTAGTGGTCTGGCGCCGCTGGACGCGCGGCGAGGGCATGGCCGAGCAGAAGGTGGTGGCATGACCGCCGCCATCCTGCTGCTCGGCTTCTTCGGCCTGCTCGCGCTCGGCGTGCCGGTCGCCATCTCGCTCGCCGGCGCCTCCATCCTGTTCGCGCTGGTGGACGGGTCCATCCCGCTGCTGGCGATCGTGCACCGCATGGTGGGCGGGGTGGACAGCTTCCCGCTGCTCTGCGTGCCCTTCTTCATCTTCGCCGGCATGCTGATGAACAGTTCCGGCATCACGGAGCGCATCTACGACTTCGCCGTCGCCGCGGTGGGCTGGATGCGCGGCGGGCTGGCGCAGGTGAACGTCGTCGGCAGCGTGGTCTTCGCGGGGATGAGCGGGACGGCGGTGGGCGATGCCGCCGGCCTCGGCACCATCGAGGTGCGGGCGATGAAGTCGCATGGCTACGATGCGAAATTCGCCGTCGGCATCACCGCGGCGAGCTCCATGCTGGGGCCGCTGCTGCCGCCTTCCCTGCCGCTGGTGATCTACGGCGTCTCGGCCAATGCCAGCATCGGGCAGCTGTTCGCCGCGGGCATCATCCCCGGGCTGCTGGTGGCGGCCTGCCTGATGGGGATGGTCTACTACTATTCGCGCGTGCGGGGCTACGGCGCCGATGCGAAGTTCCGGCTCTACGAGCTGGGGCGGACCCTGGCGCGCGGCGCCCTGCCGCTGCTGACGCCGGTGATCATCATCGGCGGCATGCGCGCCGGCGCCTTCACCCCGACCGAGGGCGCGATCTGCGCCGTCGCCTATGCCCTGCTGCTGGGCGTCCTCGTCTACCGCACGCTCGGGCTCCGCGCGATCATCAAGGTGAGCTTCGAGACGGTGGAGGTGACCGCGACCATCCTGCTGATCGTCGCGGGGTCGGAGATCTTCGGCTGGCTGCTGACCACGACCAAGGTGTCGGAGCAGGTGGTGGGCTGGGTGCTGGCCATCACCTCGGAGAAATGGCTGATCCTGCTGATCGCCAATGTCTTCCTGCTGCTGGTCGGCCTGGCGATCGAGCCGCTGCCGGCCATCCTGATCCTGACGCCGATCATGCTGCCGATCATGGAGACGATCGGCGTCGACCCGGTGCATTTCGGCCTGATCATGGTGCTGAACCTGTGCATCGGCCTGCTGACGCCGCCGGTGGGCATCGTGCTGTTCATCCTGGCCCGCGTCGCGGGCATCAGCTTCGAGGATGCGGCCCGGGGCGTCCTGCCCTTCATGGTGCCGCTGGTCGGCGTGCTGCTGCTGTGTACCTACGTGCCGGGGCTGGTCATGTGGCTGCCGACCATGTGGTACCGGTAAGGGGGGGGCGGCGCCGCGCCGCCCCCCCCGTGGTCAGTCCAGCCGCACTTCCCGCACCTGCAGCTGGTTGTCGGCCCGGTGGGTCACCTGCACGCCCTGCCGCACCGCCCAGGGGATCATCATGTGGTACAGCGGGATGTGGCCGAGTTCCGCATTGTGCAGCGCATGCGCCTCCCGGATCAGGCCGCGCCGCGCCTCGGCATCCGTCTCCGCCTCCACCCGCCGGACCAGCGCGTCGAATTGCGGGTTGGAATAGCCGCCGACATTCCAGCTCGCGCTGCCCGCCATGGAGCGGGAGGCCATGACGGCGCGCAGGGTGTAGAGCGCATCGAAGGTCGGCACGCCCCAGGACAGCACGTAGAACTGCGCCTCCCGCCGCTGCAGCCGGCCGAGGAAGACGGTGTTCGGCACCAGGTTGAGGTTCGCCCGGATGCCGACCTGCGCCAGCATGGCGACGATCGCCTGGCAGGCCTCGTCATAGGTCCCGACCGGGCAATCGAGCGTGATCGCGAAGCCGTTCGGGTAGCCGGCCTCCGCAAGCAGCGCCTTCGCGCGGTCCCGGTCCAGCGGCAGGCGCCGGTCGAGGTCCTGCGACCAGCCATTGACGAACTGTGTCCACATGGACCCGGTCGGCACCGCCTGGCCGCGCAGGGTGCGGCGGCGCAGCGTCTCCACATCCACCGCATGCGCCACGGCCTGCCGCACCCGGATGTCCTTGAAGGGGTTGCGGCCCTTCACGTCGGAGGATGCAAGCTCCTCCGCCTCCTGGTTCATGGCGATGAAGACGGTGCGGTTCTCCTGCCCCTCCAGCACCCGCAGCCGGTCGTTGCGCCTGATCCGCTCGACATCCTGGGAGGGGACGACATGCACCATGTCCACCTCGCCGGACAGCAGGGCGGCGACGCGCGTCGCGTCGGAGGCGAGGACGATGTACTGGAACTCCGTCACGTTGCCCGGCGCCGCCTTGGCCTCGATCCCCCACCAGGTCGGGTTGCGGGTCATGACGGTGCGCTGGTCCACCTCGCGGCGCGCGATCACGAAGGGGCCGGTGCCGTTGGTGTTGCGGCTGGCGAAGGTCTCCTCCCGCGCGCCGAAATTCTGCGGCGCGGCGCTGCGGTTCGCCTCCGCCCAGCCCTTGTCCATGATCAGCACGCGGCTCATCTTGTCGGGGATGGTGGCGTCGGGGACGCGGGTGACGACGTCCACCGTCAGCCGGTCCACCACCTCGGCGCCCGAGACGGTGTCGACGAAGATTCCGTAATTGCTGGTGGGCGCGCGGGCGCGGCCGATGGAGAAGGCGGCGTCCTCCGCCTCGAAGCTCTCCCCGCCCGCGAAGCGCACACCGTCGCGCAGGTGGAAGCGCCAGCGGGTCGGCTCCACCTGTTCCCATCGCACCGCCAGGCCGGGATGCAGCTTCAGGTCGTCGCCGCGATGCGTCAGCGGCTCATAGACCTGGGAGACGACGAGGTAGGTGAACAGCGCGTTGGTCGCATGCGGATCCAGCGTCGCGGCATCCGTGGCGGTGGCGAAGCGGAAGACCTTGGGCGGCGTCTGGGCGGCGGCGGGCCCAGGGGCGGGCCCGGCCAGGATGGGCAGGCCGCAGAGCGCGGCCAGGGCAAGTCGGCGAAGCATGCGGGGTCCCCCGGATCAGGCATGGAAAGCCTGTCGCGCCCCCGGCGCCGGCGCAAGCGGGCCTCCGGCTCCGGCGAACGGCACCAGGGAACCGTCGCAATCCCCCCGGCGCTTCCCTATATTGCAAACAAGCAAGACAATGCCGGAGAGAACCCCAACCATGCGTCGCCCCGCCTTCCTGCTCGCGGCCTTCGCCGCCGCGGCCCTTGCGCTCGCGCCCGCGCTGGCGGATGCCCGGCCGGGCGGCGGCGCTTCCAGCGGCAGCCGCGGCTCCCGCACCTACAGCGCCCCGCCCGCCACCCAGACCGCGCCCGGCACGGCCGTGCCGATGCAGCGCAGCGCGACGGAGCCGGGACGGCCTTCCGCACCGCTGGGCCAGCCGGGCTACCAGCGGCCCTTCCAGCCCAACCCGGCCGGCGGCTTCTTCAGCCGCAGCCCCTTCATGGCCGGGCTGATGGGCGGCCTGATCGGCGCCGGCCTGGGCGGGCTGCTGTTCGGCCACGGCCTGTTCGGCGGCTTCAGCGGCTTCGCCAGCTTCCTCGGCCTGCTGCTGCAGATCGCGGTCGTCGCCCTGCTGGTGCGCTTCGCCATCGGCTGGTTCCGCCGCCGCCAGGCGGCGAATGGCGCGCAGCCGGCCATGGCCGGCATCCCCGGCGGCCTCGCCCGCCAGGCGCAGGACGGCATGGGCGATGACTCGCGCCGTGCCTATGGCGGCGGTGGCGGCGGCGGATCGGGCGGGCAGCCCATCCAGCTCACCCCGGCCGATTTCCAGGCCTTCGAGCATGCGCTGCAGACGGTGAATGCGGCCTGGTCGCGCCAGGACGAGCAGGGCATGCGGACGGTCGCGACGCCGGAGATGATGCAGTATTTCGGCAACGACCTGGCCGACCTGGCCCGCCGGGGCTGGCGGAACGAGACGCGGGACACCGTGTTGGAGAAGGGCGACCTGGCCGAGGCCTGGCGGGAAGGCGCGCGGGACTACGCCACCGTCGCCATGCGCTTCTCCCAGGTGGATGTCACCACCCGCCTCAGCGACGGGGCGGTGGTGGAAGGCGACCCGAACCGCCGGCAGACGGTGACGGAGCTCTGGACCTTCGTCCGCACCCAGGGTGGGCCCTGGCTGCTCTCGGCGATCCAGCAGACCCGCTGACCTGCCGGCCGGGGGCTGCGGCCCCCGGCTAGCCTTCTTTCGGTCACAATCGCGCCGTCCCCGCCTTTGGCCGGGACGGCGCAGTCGTAATTGTGGCCTGGCGGGGCCAAATCATGGCATGATCGTGGCAGCCTATTGCCTACGAACCGTGATCCGGAGGTCCCATCGCATGATCGCCCTGTGCTTCCTGGCCGTGCTTGCCGCCCTGGGCGGGCTCGCCTCGGTGGGTCTGGCACTCGGGCCGGCGGCCGCCCTCGCGCCCGGCATGCTGCTGGCGGCACCGGCGCTCGGCGCCGTGTCGCTGGCCAGCGGCTTGGCCGCCGCCGCCGTGGCCATGCGCCGCACCGGCTGACCCGCCCACCACCACCCGCGGGACGCGGCGTCGCGCCCCGCATCATCCCCGCCCGCCGCCCGGCAGGTCCCGACCGGCTGTTCTGATCTCACCATCCGACGCTGCCCTGCGGCAGCGCCCCGCGGCAGTCCCGGCGCGGGCGGCAGGCGCCAGGGGGGCCGCCGGCGCCTTCCGGCCTTCAGCGCGGCGCCGCCGGCGCCGGCATGCTCCAGAACTGGTAGCGAAGGCCGATGACCAGGGCGTGGTTGTGGTTGGTTGCGCCCAGCGTCCCGTCGCGGAAGCCATGCCGGCCGACCTGGGCGCCGAATTTCACCTGCTGGTCCGGCACCGAGAAGTAGCGGTACTCCGTCGTCAGGCTCAGGCCCGGGCGGAGCGACGCCAAGTCCCAGGACAGGCCGGCGATCGCCTGCCAGGCGAAGCGGCCATCCACGCCATAGGTGCCGATGCCGGCCGACCGGGTCCGCATGATGATCTCGCGATAGGCCGTCCAGGCATGCCCCAGCCCGAAGCCGAGATGCGGCGTGACCGGCACGCCGAGGTCGAAGCGCAGCGTGGCGGGCTGCCAGACCAGGTTGGCCATGGCCGCATAGGTGTCGGAGGATCCGGAGAAGGCGGCACGGCCCGGGAAGCCGGCCAGCGCGACCGAGGCGACGTCGTTGGTGCGGTAGCTGAACTCGGCCTCCGCCCGGACCGCGCCGAAACTCCAGCCGGCGCTGCCGAGCGCGACCAGGCCGCCGCCGCTGAAGCCGAGCCGCCCCTGCGGGCCCAGGCCGAAGCGCCGGCCCTGGTCGGCCGTCGCCCCGCGCAGCATCAGGTCCGACTGTTCGCGGAAATTCACCCCGATGCCGAGATTGACATAGGGCCCGCCTTCCGCCCGCGCCGCACCCTGCGCCAGCCCAAGGCCCAGCACGCCGCCGAGCAGCGCCTGCACCGGTTTCGCCATCTGCCTCTTCCCCGGAAGGGGCGCAGGCGGCGGTCCTGCCGGCCTCGCATGTCCCTGGCTGCCCGGCGCGGCGCCAGAGCATGCCAGGAGCTGTACCTGTCCAGGTTTTAAGATTTCCTGCCCGGGCGGATGGCCGCCGCTCGCGGCTGGCGCCGCCCCCGGCGCGCGGCCAGGGGCAAGGCGTCGTCAGGAAGGCGCCGTCAGGGCAGCATCACCTCGATGGTGCCGGCCGCATCGGCGATCGCCGCCGGCAAGGCCCCGGCCAGGTCGCCATCCGCCTGCACCGGCACGGCGGGCCCCCGCATCTCCACCCGCAGGGCGTGCCGCAACTCCACCCCCGGCAGGCGCGGCAGCAGGTCCAGCGGCAGGGCGGCGCCGTACAGCGCCGCCCGCAGCGCCCCGCCACCACGGAACAGCGCCACCTGGAACCCCGCCTCCCCGGGCAAGGCCGCCGGCGCCAGCAGGTGCCGGCCGGCATAGAGCCGGCCCTTGGAGACGATGGCGCTGGCGACCTCCACCGCGTCCCCGTCCAGCAGGGCGGTGAAGCGGGGGAAGGGATAGCGCCCAAGCTCCCGCAGGCCCTGCAGCACATAGGCGCCGCGGCCGAGCCGCCGCTTGAGGCCGAGGTCGAGCCGCGCCACCACCTGCGCATCGAAGCCGGCGCCCAGCATCTGCACGAACAGCCGCTGCGTGCCGTCGCCGAAGCGCGCCAGGCCGGGCCGCAGCGCCACGGGCCGGCCGCCGGCCAGCACCGCCGCCGCCGCCTCCGGCCGCGGCGGCAGTCCCAGTTCCCAGGCCAGCACATTGGCGGTCCCGAAGGGCAGGATGCCCAGCCGGGCGACGCTGCCCGCCAGGCCGGCCGCGACCTCGGCGATGGTGCCGTCCCCGCCGGCGGCCACCACCAGCGCCACGCCCTCCCCCGCCGCCTGCCGCGCCAGCAGCGTGGCATGGCCGGGATGCAGCGTCTCCGCCACGCGGGCCGGGACGCCGGCGCGCGCCAGCGTGTCCAGCGCGCGGGAGAGACGCCGGCGACGGCGGGCGCCGGCGGCGGGGTTGAAGACGATCAGCATCCGGCGGTCCGGCTCCTGCGCTGCGCGATGGCCCGGCCGCCCCGGCATCCGCGCCGCACGGCGCGGAACGCCGCCGCGTCGCGGATCGCCGGGCAGGCCTGCGCGCGTCGCGCGGGCAGGCCGCGTCCGTCCGGGCGGCGACGCTGTAGGGACGGTTGCGCGACAGCGCCGCGACAGCGGCGTGGCAGCGGCATGACATCCGCCGCGCGGCCGGCCGGAAGCCCGCCGCGTCACGCAAGATTCACGACGCGCCGCGTCGCTCTGCGTTACTCGCACGGCGCGCAACGGCCGGCGACTCGCCGCGGGCCGCCGCCGGAAGGCAGGGGCGATGCAGACGACGCAGACCAGACGGCACTACCGCACGATCTTCCTCTCGGACGTGCATCTCGGCACCCGCGGCTGCCGGGCCGACTTCCTGCTCGACTTCCTGCGCCGCACCGAATGCGAGCGGCTGTACCTGGTGGGCGACATCATCGATGGCTGGCGGCTGCGGAAATCCTGGTACTGGACCGAGGAATTCGACGAGGTGCTGCGCCACATCCTCGGCCTCGCCCAGCGCGGCGTCGAGGTCACCTACATCCCCGGCAACCATGACGAGATGTTCCGCGCCTGGCTTGGCCTGGAGGTCGCGGGGGTGAAGCTGGTGCGGGATGCGGTGCATGTCGGCGCCGATGGCCGCCGCTACCTGATCATGCATGGCGACGAGTTCGACGGCGTCATCCGCTATGCCCGCTTCCTCGCGCATCTCGGCGACTGGGCCTATGACTGGGCGCTGACGGTGAACCGCGTCTTCAACGCGGCGCGCCGGCGGCTCGGCTATCCCTACTGGTCGCTGTCGCAGTGGCTGAAGCGGCAGGTGAAGGAAGCGGTCAAGGCGATCGACCGGTTCGAGGTGGCGCTGGCGACCGAGGCGAAGCGGCGCGGCCTGGACGGCGTGGTCTGCGGCCATATCCACCATGCCGAGATGCGCACGGTGCAGGGCGTGCAGTACATGAACGACGGCGACTGGGTGGAAAGCTGCACCGCCCTGGTCGAGCATGCCGACGGGCGGTTCGAGCTGGTGGACTGGGCGCGGGAGAACCGCCTGTCCTTCTGGCGCACGGCGGACAGCCGCGCCGTGGCCGCGGCCTGACCGGCGTGCCGCGGCCTTTCCCCCGCTGGCCGGGCAGGCGCGGCGCGGCCGGCGCGCCGCCGGCGCCCGGGATGCCCGCCGCCGGCCCGTCGCGCCGCCGGATTGCCGATGTATCTTGAGCTCGATGCCGCTTCCTACGGCGAGGTGCCGGTGCTGCCCGACGACGATGCGCTGCGGCTGCTGATCGTGACCGATGCCTGGCACCCGCAGGTGAATGGCGTGGTCCGCACGCTGTCCACCATTGCGGCGATGCTGCAGGCCCAGGGCGACGTGGTGGAGGTGGTCGGCCCCGACCGCTTCCGCACCCTGCCGATGCCGAGCTACCCGGAGATCCGCCTGGCGGTGCGGCCGCGCCGCGCCCTGGCGGCGATGGCGGATGCCTTCGGCCCCAGCGCGGTGCACATCGCCACCGAAGGCCCGCTGGGCTGGGCCATGCGGGCGCTGTGCCGCCAGCGGCGCTGGCCCTTCACCACCAGCTTCCACACGAAATTCCCGGATTACCTGCATGCCCGCACCGGCCTGCCGCGGCGGCTGGCCTGGTCCGTCATGCGGCGCTTCCACGAGGCCGGGGCGGGCACCTTCGCCGCCACCCCGTCCCTGCGGGCGGAACTGGCGGAGCGCGGCTTCACCATGGTCCGGCCCTGGTCGCGCGGCGTGGACCTGGACCTGTTCCGGCCGGAGCCGCGGGAGGAGTGGGGGCTGCCGCGTCCCGTCTTCCTCTATGCCGGGCGGGTGGCGGTGGAGAAGAACATCGAGGCCTTCCTGGCGCTCGACCTGCCGGGGTCCAAGGTGGTGGTGGGCGACGGGCCGCAGCGGGCGGAATTGGCGCGGCGCTTTCCGCGGACGCATTTCGCCGGCTGGCGGACGGGGGATGCCCTGGCGCGGGCCTATGCCGGGGCGGATGCCTTCGTCTTCCCCTCCCGCACCGACACCTTCGGCCTGGTGATGCTGGAGGCGATGGCCTGCGGCACCCCGGTCGCGGCCTATCCGGTTACCGGCCCGCTGGACGTCATCCCGGGCTCCGGCGCCGGGGTGGTGGACACCGACCTGCGCCGCGCCGCGCTGGCGGCGCTGGGTTGCGACCGCGCCGCCTGCCGCGCGCATGCCGAGCGCTTCTCCTGGGAAGCCTGCACCGCCAGCTTCCGCCGGCAACTGGTGCCTCGGGGGTGATGCCGGCCTCGCGGCGTCCCGGCCGGCGGCCGCGGCGCGAAAGCCTTCCTTAACGCGCGGCCCCGATGGTCCCGGCGAGACGCAAAAGGCGCCGCCATGGGCTTCGTGTACGGCAGTTCCCCCAACCCCGACCTGCTGGCGCGCATCCCGCGCGACGCGCGGCGCGTGCTGGACGTGGGCTGCGGCGCCGGTGCGACGCTGGCCGCCTATCGCCGCCTCAACCCGCGCGCCACGCTGCTGGGCGTGGAGCCCGACGCGGCCCTGGCCGCCGCGGCGGCGCCGGCGCTGGACGGGCTCTTCGCCACGGATATCGAGGCGGCGCCGCCGCCGGTCGAGCCCGGCACCCTCGACGCCATCCTGTTCGGCGACGTGCTGGAGCATCTGCGGGACCCCTGGACGGTGCTGGCGCGCATGGCGCCGCTGCTGTCCGAGGACGGGGTGCTGCTGGCCTGCGTGCCGAATGTCGAGCACTGGAGCTTCGTCGCCCGGCTGCTGGCCGGCAGCTTCGACTACGAGCCGCACGGGCTGTTCGACCGCACGCATCTCCGCTGGTTCACCCCGCGCATGATGCACCGGGCGCTGGCGGAAGCCGGGCTGCACCCGCTGGAGGTTGCGCCCCGCATCTTCGCGCCCGAGCAGGGGGAGGCCTTCGCCGCTGCCCTGGCGCCGGGGCTGGAGGCCCTGGGCATCGCGCCGGCCGAGTGGCTGGCGCGGGCGCAGCCGCTGCAATGGGTCTGGCGCGCGGCGCGCCGGCCGCCGCGGCCGCTGCTGGTCGCGGCGCGGACCCTGCCGGACCCGGTGGCGGCGATGGCGGAGGTGCGGGTGCTGCAGCCGCTGCGCGACCTCGCCTCCCTGCCCGGCGTCTCCATCCAGGCGGCGCCCGACCTCGACCTGCCGGCGCCGCCGCCGGGGATGGAGGCGGTGCCACGGGTGCTGCTGGTGCAGCGCATGTACCTGCCGGACGCGCCGGCCGGGCATGAATTCGTGGCGCGGGCGCGGGCCTCCGGCGCCGTGCTGGTGCAGGAATTCGACGACGACCCGGATCGCTGGCCGGCGCTCGCCGAAAGCGGGCAGTTCAGCTTCCGCGCCGTGCATGCGGTGCAGGCCTCGACCCCCGCGCTGGCGGCGGAGCTGCGGCAATGGAACCCGGAAGTGGCGGTCTTCCCGAACGGCGTCGCGGAACTGCCCGACCCGGTGAACTTCCAGGACGACGCGCCGCTGACGCTGTTCTTCGGCGCCCTGAACCGCACCGCGGATGCGGCGCCCTTCCTGCAGGCGCTGAACCAGGCGCTGGCGGAGGCGGCGGGGCGGCTGCGCATCGCCGTGGTGAATGACTGCGAGGTCTTCGCGGCGCTGGAAACCCCGCACAAGACCTACACGCCGGGCTGCGACTACGCCACCTATCGCGGCGTCATGGCGGGGTGCGAGCTGGCCTTCCTGCCGCTGGCGGACACCCGCTTCAACCGGATGAAGTCCGACCTCAAGGCGGTGGAGGCGGCCTCGCACCGGCTCTGCTGCCTCGCCTCCCCCACCGTCTATGCCGAAAGCCTGGAGGATGGCCGCACCGGGCTGATCGCCGAGGATCCGGGCCACCTGCTGGCGCTGCTGCGCGCCATCCTGGCCAATCCGCCGGCGGCGCGGCGGATCGCCGAGGCGGCGCGGGACTGGGTGCGGGCGGAGCGGATGACGGCCTATCAGGCGCGCCGGCGGCTCGACTGGTACCGGGATCTCTGGGACCGCCGCGCCGCGCTGGATGCGGCGCTGGCGGCACGCATCGGCCGGCCGGCCGCGCAGGCGGCCTGAGCCCGGGGCGATCCGGGGGGGGGGGCAACGCAGCGGCGGCCCGGACTGGCGGATGCCGGTCCGGGCCTCGCGGCGGGGCGTCGAGGAGGGCGGCGCCCTCCTCGCGCAGGCCTGCCTCAGCCGGCCTTCTTGGTGAAGTCCACCTTGTCGTTGGCGCCGGGATGCGGCGGCTCGCCGGTGGTCACCGCCTTGATGTACCCATAGGCATGCACCAGCGTGCTGGACGGGCTGTCCCAGTACTCGGCGCCCTCGCAGGTCACCTTCAGCAGCGCCACCTCGGGCGATTCCGCGCCGCCGGGGAACCACACCCGCAGCGGCTCGGCCCAGAGCCGCTTCTGCTGCTCCACGTCGCGGACCAGTTCGGCCACGCCGTAGATCGAGACGTAGTTCTGCCCCCGCGGGTCGGAATAGGCGAGCAGGCAGCGCTCGTCCTGCGCCACCTCGCCGGTCTTCGGGCTGCCGGCCTGGGTGAAGAACCAGAGCACGCCGTCGAATTCCTTCTGCGAGGCGCGCATGGGCCGGCCGCGGAAGCGCCCTTCCTCGTCCATCGTGACCATCATCGCGATCTCGACGTCCTTGATCATCTCCCAGACCTTGCGCTTGGCCTCGGCGTCGCTGCGGGTCTCGACCATGCCCTTGCTCTCCTGCCCTTGGGGGTTCGCGGGGGCAACGGCCGGGGGCGGGGGCGGTTTCCCGCGGCGGGACCCGGCGGCGCTTGCCGGACCCGGGACCCGGCGGTAACCCCTTGCCCTGCCGAGGAGAGAGCCCATGCCGCAGCCGCGCCCCGTCATGCTCGTCATCCTGGATGGCTGGGGCTGGCGGGAAGACCCGGCGGACAATGCCGTGCGCCAGGCCCGCACCCCGAAATTCGACGCGCTCTGGGCAGCCGGGCCACGCGCCTTCCTGCACACTTCCGGCCACGATGTCGGCCTTCCGGACGGGCAGATGGGGAATTCCGAGGTCGGGCACCTCAATCTCGGCGCCGGGCGGGTGGTGATGCAGGACCTGCCGCGCATCGATGCGGCGGTGGCGGATGGCTCCATCGCCGCCCTGCCGGCGCTGACGGACCTGACGGCCAGGCTCAAGGCCACGGGCGGCACCTGCCACCTGCTGGGGCTGGTCTCGCCCGGCGGGGTGCACAGCCACCAGCGGCATGCGGCGGCGCTGGCCCGGGCGCTCTCGGCCGCCGGCATCCCGGTGGCGCTGCACCTGTTCACCGATGGCCGCGACACGCCGCCGCGCGCGGCGCCGGACTACCTGCGCGACCTGGTCGCGGCGATCTGCAACCTGCCGGGCGTGCGCATCGCCAGCATCACCGGCCGCTACTACGCCATGGACCGCGACAACCGGTGGGAGCGCGTCTCCCAGGCCTATGACGTGATGGTGGATGCCGCGGGCGCCCGGGCGCCCGATGCGGTGGCCGCGGTGCAGGCGGCGCATGCGAAGGACGTGACGGATGAATTCGTCCCGGCCACCGCCATCGGCGATTATGCCGGCATGCGGGACGGCGACGGGCTGCTCTGCTTCAACTTCCGCGCCGACCGCGTGCGGGAAATCCTGGCGGCGCTGCTGGACCCCGGCTTCCAGGGCTTCCCGCGCCGGCGGGTGGTGCGCTTCGCCGCCGCGGCGGGGATGACGGAGTATTCCGCCGCGCTCAATCCCTTCCTCGGCACGCTCTTCCCGGCGCAGGGCATGGCCGACATCCTGGGCGAGGTGGTCTCCCGCGCCGGCCGGACGCAGCTCCGCATGGCGGAGACGGAGAAATACCCGCACGTCACCTACTTCCTGAACGGCGGGGAGGAGACGCCCTATGCGGGCGAGGACCGGATCATGGTCCCCTCCCCCAAGGTCGCCACCTACGACCTGCAGCCCGAGATGTCCGCGCCCGAGCTGACGGACAAGGCGGTGGCGGCGATCGACAGTGGCAAATACGACTTGGTCGTCCTGAACTTCGCCAACCCGGACATGGTCGGCCATACCGGCAGCCTGCCGGCGGCGGTGAAGGCGGTGGAGACGGTGGATGCCGGCCTCGGCCGGATCGCCGAGGCGGTGACGCGCCAGGGCGGTGCCCTGCTGGTCACGGCCGACCATGGGAATTGCGAGATGATGCGGGACCCGGTGACCGGCGGCCCGCACACGGCGCACACCACCAACCCGGTGCCGGTCTTCCTCGTGAATGCGCCGGCGGGATCGCGGCTGCGCGACGGCCGCCTGGCCGATGTGGCGCCCACGCTGCTGCGGCTGATGGGGCTGCCGCAGCCGGCGGCGATGACGGGACGGCCGCTTGTCGAGACGGCCTGACGGCAGGCCCCGCGGCGGCCCCGGGAGACCGGGCGCGGCGGCCTTCGCCCGCGCCGCGCCGCGCCTGGCCGATCCGGACCGGGGGCCGCGCATCCCCGGCCGCCGCGATGCGCACACCCCTGGCCGGCGCCGGCCATGCGGCCTGATCGGCGGGCTGGCGCCCGCCCTGCTGGCGACCATCCTGGCTTGCCCGGCCGCCGCCCAGCCGACGCCCCAGGCCCTGCAGGATGCCCAGCGGGCCGCCGCCGCCCAGCGGGACGCCGCCGAGGCCGCCTCCCGCACCGCCCAGGCCGCCGCCGCCGAGGAGCGCCGCCTGGCCGAGCG
>NZ_SMOA01000118.1 GCF_004353985.1 Paracraurococcus ruber
GGCGGCGCGCCGGGCGGGACGCGCATCTCCGCGCAGCCGGCGGCGCCGAGCAGCAGGAAGGCCGCGGCCAGCCGCATCAGAAGCGCCCGCGCGGGGCGCCGTCGGTGCGGCGCAGCGCATCCGTCGCCGCCACCGCCGCCTGGTTGGTCAGCGGCAGGCCGGGCATGGAGGCGAGGCGCAGCACCGCGGTCTGCCCGCCCTGCGGGAAGACCGCGGCCGGCAGGGCCGAGGCCGCGGCATCCGGCTGGCCGGCGCGGATGGCGCGGGAGGCGGCATAGAGCGATTCGATCACCGGCTGCGGCGGCGCATCCGGCGCGATGCCCAGCGCGCTGCGCCATTCCCGGCGCGCCTGCGCGAATTGCGTGCCGACGGTGGGCGAGATGGACGGGTAGCGGACATTGTTCGGGATCTCGACCGCCAGGTATTCCATCTGCGCCACGGCCTGTGCCGCCTCGGCCGGGCGGCCCGCCAGCTTCTGCGGGCTGGCGAAGGCGACGGAGGTATTGGCCACCGCGCTGCGCAGCGGGTCGCCGGCGCCGGCCACGGCATCCGGTGGCAGGCTGGCATATTGCGCCGGCGGCAGCGCGCCGCAGGCGCCGAGGGCGAGCAGGGCCAGCAGCCTGAGATGTGCGGTCATGCTTGTGTCCTCCAGACGCGAAGGCGCGGCGCCGCGATGCATGCCGGGCGCCGGCTTCCCTGACCCGGCAGCATGCGGCGGACCGGCGTGGCGGGCAATTCGTGGCGGCATGACCGTTTCGCCACCCGTCGAATCGCGTCGGCCGGCATCAGTAGCAGCCGGCCAGCCGCGCCCGGGTCCGCAGCAGCGCCAGGACGGTGCGGCAGGTCGGCGCCGGGACCTCCACCATCTCCGCCAGCTCGACCACGCTGCCGAGCAGCGCATCCACCTCCATCGGCCGGCCGCGCTCCAGGTCCTGCAGCATGCTGGTCTTGTGCGCGCCCACCTCGGCGCCGCCGGCGATGCGCTTGTCGACATCGATGGCGAAGCGCACGCCGAGCTTCTCGGCCACCGCCTGGCCTTCCAGCATCATCTGCCGGCACACCGCGCGCAGCTCGGCATCGCCGGTGATGACGTCGAGCGTGGCGGTCGTCAGCGCGCTGAGCGGGTTGAAGGCCATGTTGCCCCAGAGCTTGACCCACATCTCGTCGCGGATCTTGGGCCGCACCGGTGCCTTGAAGCCGGCGGCGACCAGCGCGGCCGAAAGCGCATTGGCGCGGTCGCTGCGGCTGCCATCCGGCTCGCCCAGCGTGAAGCGGTCGCCATAGGTGTGCTCGATCACGCCCGGCTCCGGCACCTCGGCCGCCGGATAGACCACGCAGCCGATGACGCGGGACGGGTGCAGCAGGTCCCAGACCCGGCCATCAGGGTCGACGCTGGCGACGCGGCGCTCCTCGAAGGGGCCGGCGAGCTTGTGGAAATACCACCAGGGGATGCCGTTGATGGCGGAGACGATCGCCGTGCCGTCATGCAGCAGCGGCTGCATCTGCTGCGCCGCGCCGGGCAGGGAATGCGCCTTCAGCGTGACCACCACGTAGTCCTGCGGCCCGGCTTCCTCGGCGCTGGCGACGCAGCGCGGGCGGACCACCATCTCCTGCCCGTCGCTGCGCAGCGTCAGCCCCTTCTCCTGCATGGCCGCCAGATGCGGGCCGCGGGCGATGACGGTCACCTCGACATCGCCCTTGGCCGCGAGCTTCGCCGCCATCAATCCGCCGATCGCGCCGGCGCCGAAGATGCAGAGTTTCACGGCGTGATGCCTCTCAGTTGCCGGGGGAAGACGCGGGGGAGAAGGCACGCCTTCCCCGCGAAGCCCCCCATCATCGTTGTCTGCGGGTCAGCCAACCTATGGAACGCGAGGGTTGGGCGCATCGCGCTCGACGGGTGCGGGGGAAAGACGTGTCTCCTGTCCCCCGCCGGGGTCACGCCGTGATGCCGAGCTTCTCCGCGAGGCCGATGCGCATCAGCTTGCCCGTCGCGCCCTTCGGGATCTCCGGCAGGAACACCACCTTCCGCGGCACCTTGAAATCCGCCAGGTGTTTCGCCGCGTAGTCGCGCAGCTCGCGCTCGGTCACCTGCATGCCCTCCCGCAGGACCACCGCGGCGCCCACCTCCTCGCCCAGCATCGGGTGCGGGATGCTGAAGGTCAGCGCCTGGGCGACGGCCGGATGCTCGCTCAGCACGCCATCCACCTCCAGCGGGCTCACCTGCTCGCCGCCGCGCTTGATGAGTTCCTTGAGGCGGCCGGTCAGCAGCAGGTAGCCGTCGGGGTCGAACATCCCCTGGTCGCCGGTGCGGAACCAGCCATTGGTGAAGGCTTTCGCATTCGCCTCCGGGTTGGCCTCGTAGCCCTTGGTGACGTTTGGGCCGCGGATGACGACCTCGCCGATCTCGCCCTGCGGCAGGATGCTGCCGTCATCGGCCATGATCGCCACCTCCGGCCCCGCCGGCAGGCCGACCAGGCCGGGCTTCTGGGCGCGCGGCGGCAGCGG
Source organism: Paracraurococcus ruber (assembly GCF_004353985.1). Taxonomy (GTDB): domain Bacteria; phylum Pseudomonadota; class Alphaproteobacteria; order Acetobacterales; family Acetobacteraceae; genus Paracraurococcus; species Paracraurococcus ruber. The sequence goes on from NZ_SMOA01000118.1 coordinate 2,506, forward strand.
GTTGCTGCACATCTGGTGGCTGGCCTCGGTCATGCCGTAGGCCTCGATGACCGGGGCGCCGAAGGCCGCGGCCAGGTCCTTCATCGCCTGCGCTGGCAGCGACGCCGAGGATGAGCGCAGGAAGCGCAGCGGCGCGCGGGCGATGATGTCCTTGTTGCGCTCGGCCCGCTGCAGGATCGCCTGGTGCATGGTCGGCACCGCCGTGTACCAGGTCGGCCGCTCGGCATCGAGCCAGCCGAAGAAGCGCAGCGCATTGAAGCCCGGCGTGCAGATCACCGCGCTGCCGGCCGACAGCGAGGAGAGCGTGGCCGCGATCAGCCCATGGATGTGGAACAGCGGCATGACGTTGAGGCAGGCATCGTCCGGCGCCAGCGCCAGGGTCGCGGCGATGCTGCGGGCCGAGGCGGTGACGTTGGTGTGCGTCAGCGGCACGATCTTCGGCCGCGCCGTGGTGCCGGAGGTGTGCAGCACCAGCGCCACATCCTCGGCCTCCGCCATGCCGGGGCTGGCCGCCTTGCCGGGCGTGCCGCCCTGCAGGGTGAAGGCGCCCGCCGCGTCGCCCGGGACCAGTTCCACCACCGGCACGCCGAGCCGCGCCGCCACCGCCCGCGCCGGGCTGTCCATGCCCTGCTGCATGACCAGGGCCTTGGCCTTCAGGTCGGTCAGGTAGAACTCGAACTCCTCCTCCTTGTAGGCGGGGTTCAGCGGCGCGGTGGTGGCGCCGCAGGCGATGGCGACGAAGGCGGCCGCCATCTCCGGCCCGTTCGGCAGCACGATGGCCACCCGGTCGCCGCGGCCGATGCCGATGCCGTTCAGCGCGCCCACCGTCCGCTCCGCCAGGTCGCGCAGCCCGCCATAGGTCAGGCCCGGCCGCTCCGGCGCCCGGATGGCGGGGCGCCCGGCCTCCCCGGCCCCGAGCAGTGCGGCGATGGTGCTGGATGCGGTCATGGCGGTGTCTTCCCTGTCCGGGCCTCGGCGGGCGCCGTCCATGCCGCAGGCCGGACGGCAGGGCAAGACGGCCCCCGGCGGCCAGACCCGGGAGCCGGACCGGGGACACGAAATTTTCGGCACGTTTTACACGCTTTTCCTTGCTTTACGTAACTTTCGGCCCGAGGGACGGGGCAACGCCGCAGCGCAGACCGCGTTCGGCGACCAGAGACTGCGCCGCTTTTTTCGCCCCGGACGACCGCGCCGGGGACCGCCGGGAAGGACAAGAATGACGCCTGTCGCACACCGCCGTTCGCTGCTGCTTGGCCTGGGCGCCGCGGCGCTGGCCGCGCCGGCCCTGGCCCAGCGCGGCTGGGAGCCGAACCGCCCCGTCCAGTTCGTGGTGCCGGCCGGCACCGGCGGCGGCGCCGACCAGATGGCGCGCGTCATCCAGGGCATCGTCTCCAAGCATTCGCTGATGCGCCAGCCGATGGTGGTGGTGAACAAGGCGGGCGGCGCGGGGGCCGAAGGCTTCCTCGAGGCCAAGGGCGCGCGGGGCAACCCGCACATGCTCATCATCACCCTGTCCAACCTGTTCACCACGCCGCTGGCGACCGGCGTGCCCTTCAACTGGAAGGACCTCACGCCCGTCTCGATGATGGCGCTGGACGAGTTCGTGCTGTGGGTGAAGGCGGATTCGCCCTGGAAGACGGCGCAGGAGTTCATCGCCGCGGCGAAGGCGCAGCGGCTGAAGATCGGCGGCACCGGCAGCAAGCAGGAAGACCAGATCATCACCGCCGCCATCACCAAGGCGACCGGCGCCACCTTCACCTATGTCCCCTTCCGCGGCGGCGGGGAGGTCGCCGTGCAGCTGGTCGGCGGCCATATCGACGCCACGGTCAACAACCCGATCGAGGCGGTGACCCATTGGCGCTCCGGCGCGCTCCGCCCGCTCTGCGTCTTCGACGACACGCGGCTGCCGGTGACGGAGAAGATGACCGACAGCATGGCCTGGTCCGACGTCCCGACCTGCAAGGAGCAGGGGCTAGACGTGGAGTACCTGATGCTGCGCGGCATCTTCATGCCGGCCGGCGTGCGGCCCGAGCAGGTCGCCTTCTACGAGGGGCTGATGGCCCGCGTGCGGGAGACCGAGGACTGGAAGGACCTGATGAAGCAGGGCGCCTTCAACACCACCAGCATGACCGGCGATGCCTTCCGCACCTGGCTGGGGCGGGAGGAGGAGCGGCACCGGTCGCTGATGCAGGAAGCCGGCTTCCTGGCCAATCCGTCCTAGTCGCGGGGGAAGACAGAATGAGCAGCACCACTCTCGAGATGGCGCCCGCCGCCGGCCGGTCGGCGCAGGGCGTGAAGCGGTCCACCATGGAGGTCTTCACCTCCCTCACCCTCGCCGCGCTCGGCGCGGCGGCGATCTGGGACAGCCTGCGGCTCGGCGCCGGCTGGGGCGCGGAAGGCCCGCAGAGCGGCTACTTCCCGTTCTGGATCGGCCTGATCCTGGTCGGGTCCAGCTTCGCCAACCTGCTGCCGCTGATGCGCGCCAGGGGCGCGGCGGCGGAGGAGATGTTCGTCACCTGGCCGCAGGCGCGCCTGGTGATGTCCGTCCTCGTCCCCACCGTGTTCTACGTGGCGGCCATCCCGGTCATCGGCATCTACATCGCCTCCGCCGCGCTGGTTGCCTACTTCATGATGCGCCTGGGCGAGTTCACCTGGCGCAGCGCCGTCCCGGCGGCGGCCGCGACCGCCGTGGTCGCCTTCGTCACCTTCGAGATCTGGTTCCTGGTCGGCCTGCCCAAGGGTCCGGTCGAAGACATGCTCGGCTTCTGACCTCCGGGACCCAGACACTTCCCCATGGACGACATCGGACTGCTGATGCAGGGCTTCGGCGTGGCCCTGCAGCCCGACAACATGCTCCTGATGCTGATCGGCGTCGTGCTCGGCGTGCTGATCGGCGTGCTGCCTGGCCTGGGCGGCGCCAACGGCATCGCCATCCTGCTGCCGCTCACCTTCGCCATGCCGCCGGTCTCGGCGGTGATCATGCTCTCCTGCATCTACTGGGGGGCGCTGTTCGGCGGGGCCATCACCTCCATCCTGTTCAACATCCCGGGCGAGCCCTGGTCCGTCGCCACCACCTTCGACGGCTATCCCATGGCGCAGCAGGGCAAGGCCGGCGAGGCGCTGACGGCCGCCTTCACCTCCTCCTTCATCGGCGCCTTCGTCGCGGTGGTGATGATCACCTTCGTCGCGCCGGTGGTCGCGGGCTTCGCGCTGCGCTTCGGCCCGCCGGAATTCTTCGCGGTCATGTTCCTGTCCTTCGCCTGCTTCGTCGGGATGGCGAAGGGCTCGCCGGCGAAGACCCTGGCCTCGATGATGCTCGGCTTCCTGCTGGCCGCGGTCGGCATGGATACCGTGACCGGCCAGCTCCGCATGACCTTCGGGTCGGAGGAGATGATCCGCGGCTTCGACTTCCTGGTCGCGGTCATCGGCTTGTTCGGCATCAGCGAGATCCTCTGCTCGATCGAGGACGGGCTGCGCTTCAAGGGCCAGCGGGCGAAGATCGACCTGAAGGTGGTGCTGAAGACCTGGGCGGAGCTGCCGAAGCACACCTTCCTGGCGGCGCGCTCGGCGCTCATCGGCTGCTGGATGGGCATCACGCCGGCCGGCGCCACCCCCGCGTCGTTCATGTCCTACGGCGTCGCGCGGCGCATGTCGAAGGACCCCGACGGCTTCGGCAAGGGCAAGGTCGAAGGCGTGATCGCGCCGGAGACGGCGGCGCATGCCGCCGGCACCTCCGCCCTGCTGCCGATGCTCACGCTGGGTGTCCCCGGGTCCCCCACCGCCGCCGTGCTGCTGGGCGGGCTGATCATGTGGGGGCTGCAGCCTGGCCCGATGCTCTTCGTCGAGCAGAAGGAGTTCGTCTGGGGCCTCATCGCCTCCATGTATCTCGGCAACATCGCCGGGCTGCTGGTGGTGCTGGTGGCGGTGCCCTGGTTCGCCGCCATCCTGAGGGTGCCCTTCCCGATCATCGCCGCGCTGATCCTGACGGTCTGCGCCATCGGCGCCTACACGGTCAGCAATGCCGAGTTCGACATCGTGCTGATGCTGATCTTCGGCATCGTCGGCTACATCATGAAGAAGCTGGACTACCCCCTGGCGCCGCTGGTCCTGGCGCTGGTGCTGGGCGACCGGACGGAGGAAGCCTTCCGCCAGTCCCTGCTGGTCAGCCAGGGCGACGTGACGGTCTTCTTCCACAACTGGCTGAGCGGCGGGATCATGGCGCTGGGCATCGCCATGCTGCTCTGGCCGCTGCTGAGCTGGGCCCGCACGGCGCTGCTCGGCGGCTTCCGCGGCGCGAGGGCGGCCTGACCGGGGCGCCACGCAGGGGGACGCTGTCCCCCTGCGCCCTTGCCGAGGGCCGAAGGGCCCTTGGAACCCTGGAGCCAAGCGCAGAAGGGGAGACCCCCCAACGGGGGTCTCCCCTTCTGCGTTAAGCCCATACGGGGGTCCGGGGGTCGGTTCGATCCCCGGCGGGGGCGCGGGGGCAGCGCCCCCGCATCACGCTCCTCAGCCGCCGAGCGACGCCCGGTGCCGCCCCGACAGTTCCACATAGTGCGGCGCGGTGCGGTCGAAGCCGGCACGCTGCTCCTCGGTCAGCACGCGCACCAGCTTCGCCGGGTTGCCCATCCAGAGCTCGAGCCGGCCGATGCGCTTGCCTGGCGGCAGGACGCTGCCGGCGGCCAGGACGCCACCCGGCTCGATCACCGCGCCGTCCAGCACCGTCGCGCCCATGCCGACGAAGGCGCGGTCTTCCAGCTTGCAGGCATGGATGATCGCGGCGTGGCCCACGGTGACATCGGCGCCGATGATGGTGGCGAAGTTGTCGTCCGTCGCGCGGCCGGAATTCACATGGACGATGGTGCCGTCCTGGATGTTGGACCGCGGGCCGATGCGGATGATGTTGGTGTCGCCGCGCAGGACGCAGTGGTACCAGACATTCGCGCCCTCCCCGATCTCCACGTCGCCGATGACGGCGGCAGTGGGCGCCACCCAGGCGGCCGGATGCACCACCGGCACCCGGCCTTCGAAGGGATAGAGCGGCGGCAGGACGGTGCAGGCGACGGGCTGGTCCATGCCCGTCACTCGGCTGCCGCGGCGGTCGGCAGGCGCGTCTCGACCGCGATGCCGAGCATGAGGCCGAGATTCTGCACCGCGGCGCCGGAGGCGCCCTTGCCCAAATTGTCGTAGCGCGCCGTCAGCACCGCCTGGCCGTGCTTCGCATTGCCGTGCACGCGCAGCTCCAGCAGGTTGGTGTTGTTCAGCGCCTGCGGCTCCAGCTTGGCCTCGGCGCCCACGACATGCACGTAGTCGCTGCCGGCATAGCGCTTCGCCAGCACCGCCTCGATATCGGCGGGCGCGGGCCGGCCGGGCAGCGTGTCCAGGTGCAGCGGGATGCTGTCCAGCATGCCCTGGCGGTAGTCGCCGACGCTGGGGACGAAGATCGGCCGCCGCGTCAGGCCGCTGTAGAGCTGCAGCTCGGCGACATGCTTGTGCTCGAGCCCGAGGGCGTACAGCTCGAAATCGGGCGCCGTGCGCGCCTCATAGGCCGCGATCATGGCGTTGCCGCCGCCGGAATAGCCGGAGACGGCGTTGACCGAGATGGGGTGGTCGGCCGGGATGATCCCGGCCTCGACCAGCGGCCGCAGCAGCAGGATGGCGCCGGTCGGGTAGCAGCCGGGATTGGCGACGCGCGGCGCGGCGGCGATCTTCGCGGCCTGGTCGGGCGCAAGCTCCGGCAGGCCATAGGCCCAGTCGGGGTTCACCCGGTGGGCGGTGCTGGCATCCAGCAGCTTGGGCGCCATGGCGCCGAGGCTGGCGGCCAGGGCCGCGCTCTCCTTCGCCGCGTCGTCGGGCAGGCAGAGCACGACCAAGTCCACCTCCGCCATCAGGGCGCGCCGCGCCTCGGGGTCCTTGCGGCGGGCAGGGTCGATGCTGCGGACCTGCACATGCGGCAGCAGGTTCAGCCGCTCGCGGATCTGCAGGCCGGTGGTGCCGGCCTCGCCGTCGATGAACACCGTGGGGATGCTGCCCTTGGCCATCTCTCGACCCTCCTCTGGGGTGCATTTGCCGCACCGTGCGGCGCAAAAAGCAAGAGGGGCGGACCCGGTTGGGCCCGCCCCTCTCGTATGACAGTCCTGCGTCGAAGGACCGGCGCGTGACGCCGGCCCCCGGCGTCAGCGCTTGCTGAACTGGAAGCTGCGTCGCGCCTTCGCCTTGCCGTACTTCTTCCGCTCGACGACACGCGGGTCGCGGGTCAGGAAGCCGGCCTTCTTCAGGATGCTGCGCAGCTCCGGCTCATAGTTGGTCAGCGCGCGGCTGATGCCGTGCCGCACCGCGCCGGCCTGGCCGGACAGGCCGCCGCCGGAGACGGTCGCGTAGACATCGAACTGCTGGTAGCGGTCGGCCACCAGGAAGGGCTGGGCCAGCAGCATCCGCAGCACCGGCCGGGCGAAATACTTCAGCACCGGCTTGCCGTTGATCTCCATCTGGCCCTTGCCGGGCTTCACCCAGACGCGGGCGACGGCATCCTTGCGGCGGCCTGTCGCATAGGCGCGGCCGAACTCGTCGCGCTTCGGGCTGCGCGGGGCCTCGGCCGACTCGCCGGCGGCAGGCGTGCCCTGCACCAGCGTCTTGAGGTCGGCGAGCGTGCCGGTCAGTTGCTCGCTCATGCTCAGGCCACCTTCTTCGCGCCGCCGGCGACGTTCTTGCTGTTCATGCCGGCGATGTCGAGCGCGACCGGCTGCTGGCCGGCATGCGGATGCTCGGGCCCGGCATAGACATGCAGATTCTTCATCTGACGGCGGCCCAGCGGGCCGCGGGTGATCATCCGCTCCACCGCCTTCTCCACCACGCGCTCGGGGTGCTTGCCTTCCAGCCGCTCCCGCACCGTGCGCTGCTTGATGCCGCCGGGATAGCCGGTGTGCCAGTAGAAGATGGACTGCTCGGCCTTCTGGCCGGTCACCTTCACCTTCTTGGCGTTGACCACGATGACATGGTCGCCGCAATCGACATGCGGGGTGAACTGGGGCTTGTGCTTGCCGCGGAGGCGGTTGGCGATGATGGCGGCGAGGCGGCCGAGCACGAGCCCGTCCGCATCGACCACCACCCAGGCCTTCTGCACCTCCGCCGGCTTCAGCGAGCGGGTCTGCGTCTGCAGCTGCGGCATCGTCCGAGCGGGTCCGGTCTGAAAGAGTGCGCGCTTATGACCGCCGGCCGCCCGCAGGTCAAGGCAAAACAAGGGGTTTTCGCCTGCGGTATCCCAGTACCGCATCCCCGGACCCTTGCCGGCGCGGCGTCCGGCGGGCAAGCCTCGCCGCCAATACGGGAGACGTCCGCATGATCCTCGCGCTGCCCCGCCGCCGCCTGCTCGGCGGCGTCGCCCTGGCTCCGCTCGCCGCCCCCGCCCTCGGCCAGGCACCCTGGCCGGCCGGTCAGACCATCGCCGTCGTCGTGCCCTATGCGCCCGGCGGCGCCTCCGACGTCGTCGCGCGGCTGGTCACCCAGGCGCTGACGGAGCGGCTGGGCGTGACGGCGGTCATGGACCACAAGCCCGGCGCCTCCACCACCCTGGCCGCCCGCCTGGTGGCGCGGGCGAAGCCGGACGGGCTGACCCTGCTGCTGGGGACCATCGCCACCTTCACCCTGGCGCCGATCGCCTTCCGCAACCCGGGCTTCGACCCGCTGGCCGATTTCGCCCACATCTCCCTGGCCTGCGAGACCATCCAGCTGCTGGTCGCGCATCCGCGCTGGACGGGGCTGGAAGCGCTGCTGGCGGCGGCGCGGACCAGGCCCGGGGCGCTGTCCTATGCGACCTGGGGCGTCGGCACTACCGCGCACCTGCCCATGCTGGACCTGCTGGACCGCACCGGGACGGACATGCTGCACGTGCCCTACAATGGCAGCCCGCCGGCGATGACCGACACCATCGCCGGCCGGACCGACTGCATGTTCGCGCTTCTGGCCGCCTGCAAGGGCCACCTGGAAGGCGGGCGGCTGCGGCCGCTGGCGGTGCCGACGCCGCAGCGCCCGGCGCCGCTGCCGGATGTGCCGACCTTCGCCGAGCTCGGCATCCCCGACTTCGTCTATACCGGCTGGTATGGCGTGCAGGCCCCGGCCGGCACGCCGGAGCCGGTGCAGGCGCGGATCGCCGGGGCGCTGGCGGCGCATCTCGCCGAGCCGAAGGTGCAGAAATTCATGGCCGGCCAGGGGCTGGGGCCGAGCGTGATGGGTTGCGACGCCGCCATCGCCCGGATCCGGCGCGAATTGCCGCTGCACCGCACCCTGATGGTCAGGGCCGGGCTGCAGCCGGAATAGCCCGGGCCACGCGGCGGCCGAACGCCCGGACGCCGCCCATCCGGCAGGCAGACGGGGGCGGTCCGCCTGGCGGCGGGCGACACGGACCGCCCGTCGGCGCGCCGCATTCTTCCCGCGGGCGGAAGAATGCGTTCCGCAACGACCGGATACCCCCGTCCCGGCGGCAGGCGCAGGGTCCGCGCACCGGCCGGGCAGCCCGGATCCGGCCGAGGCCAGGAGCACCGACCATGTCCCGCATCGCCACCATCCCGACCATCGAGGCTGCCCCCGCCGCCGCCCGCCCCCTGCTGGAGGGCACGAAAAAGGCCCTCGGCAGCGTGCCCAACCTGTTCCGCGTCGTGGCCAACAGCCCGGCGGCGCTGGAAGGCTATCTCGGCCTCAACGCCGCGCTGCAGAAGGGCAGCCTGGAGGGTCGCACGCGCGAGCGCCTGGCGCTGGCGATCGCCGAGGCGAATGGCTGCGGCTACTGCCTCGCCGCGCACAGCTATCTCGGCAAGCCTCTGGCGACGCTGGACGAGGCCGAGATCGCCGCGAACCGCGACGGCCATTCGGGCGACGCGAAGGCCGATGCGGCGCTGCGCTTCGCGGTCGCCGTGGTGCGGCAGTGCGGCCATGTCGGCGATGCCGATGTGGCGGCGGTGCGCGCCGCCGGCTTCGACGATGCGCAGATCGTCGAGATCGTGCTGCATGTCGCGCTGAACACGCTGACCAACTATGTGAATGAGGTGGCGCAGACCGTCATCGACTTCCTGCCGGTGCAGCCGCGCCAGGCCGCCTGAGCGGCGGGCCGCCCCCCATGCCGCCCAGGGCAGAGGCGCCCATGGCATGGCCTAGGCGGGGGCGGCATCCCCGCAAGACGGATCAAGCCGCATCGCGGCAGGCTGCCCTTCCCGATCCCGGAGGACCCGCGACCATGTACAGCCACGTCACCCTCGGCACCGCCGACATCGCCCGCGCCATCGCCTTCTACGACCGCATCCTCGCCCCGCTCGGCCTGCGGCGGCAGGAAAGCGACTTGGCGAAGGCCTTCGCCGGCTATGCCGCGGCGCCCGACACCACGCCGCAATTCTGGGTCCTCCGGCCGCTCGACGGCGGGCCGGCCACCGCCGGCAATGGCCTGACGGTGGCCTTCGAGGCGGCGGACCGCCCGACCGTCGACGCCGTCCATGCCGCGGCGCTGGCCGCCGGCGGGCGGGATGAGGGTGGACCCGGCCTGCGCCCGCACTACCATGCCGACTACTACGGGGCCTATTTCCGCGACCCCGACGGCAACAAGCTCTGCTGCGTCTGCCACCGCCTGGCCTGAAGCCGGGCCGGCCGGCGCCCGGGGGCAGGAGGACAGGCGTGACCGACACACCGAAGGGGCTTTCCCGCAACGTCGCCAATTACGGCGACCGCGACTTCGCGCTCTATCTCCGCCGGTCCTTCGCCGCCTCGATGGGCTATTCGCGCCAGGCGCTGGAGAAGCCGGTGGTCGGCATCGCCGACACCGCCAGCGACTACAACAACTGCCACCGCTCGGTGCCCGAGTTGAAGGACGCGGTGAAGCGCGGCGTGATGATGGCCGGCGCGCTGCCGCTGGCCTTCCCGACCGTCAGCCTCTGCGAGCCCTCGCTCACGCCCACTTCCATGCACTACCGCAACCTGATGGCGCTGGACACGGAGGCGATGCTGTCCGCCCAGCCGATGGATGCGGCGGTGCTGATCGGCGGCTGCGACAAGACCGTGCCGGCGCAGCTCATGGCCGCCGCCAGCGCCGACATTCCCTGCGTCATGCTGGTCACCGGCCCGATGCTGGCGCAGCGATTCGAGGGCGAGCGCCTGGCCGCCTGCACCGATTGCCGCCGCTACTGGGCGCGCTACCGCGCCGGCGATGTCTCGGCGGACCGCATCGGCGAGATCGAGGGCAAGCTCGCCACCACCGCCGGCACCTGCGGCGTCATGGGCACCGCCTCCACCATGGCCTGCATCGCCGCGACGCTCGGCTTCATGCCGCTGATGGCGGCCAGCGCCCCGGCGGTGCATGCCGACCGGCTGCGCCTGGCCGAGGAAGCCGGCGCGACCGCCGTCCGACTCATCGCAAACCCCATCCGCCCCAGCCAGCTCATCACGGCGAAATCGGTCGAGAATGCGCTGCGGGTGCTGCTGGCCCTCGGCGGCTCGACCAACGCGCTGGTGCACCTGACAGCCATCGCCGGCCGCGCTGGCGTGACCGTGGACCTGAAGCGGCTGGACGCGCTGAGCGAGGAGACGCCGGTACTGGTGGACCTGAAGCCCACTGGCGATGGCTACATGGAGGATTTCCACGCCGCCGGCGGCATGGTCGCCCTGCTGCGGGAGCTGCGCGACCTGCTGCACCTCGACACCATCGACCTGCATGGAAGGACGCTGGCCGAGCAGATCGATGCCGGCACGCCCTTCGTCGACCGTACCTATATCCGCGCCCGCGCCGAGCCGGTCAGCCCGGTGGGCGGCCTGGTCTCGCTGTTCGGGACGCTCGCGCCCGACGGCGCCATCCTGAAGCGCAGCGCCGCGACGCCGGCGCTGTTCGAGACCGAAGCGCGCTGCCTGGTCTTCGACGGCCTGGCCGACCTGGCCGCCCGGATCGATTCGGACGACCTCGACGTCACGCCGCAGGACATCCTGATCCTGAAGAACACCGGCCCGCTGACCCCGGCCGGCATGCCGGAAGCCGGCTACCTCCCCATCCCGAAGAAGCTGGCCCGCGCCGGGGTGAAGGACATGGTGCGGATGAGCGACTGCCGCATGTCCGGTACCGCCTTCGGCACCATCGTGCTGCACATCACGCCGGAAGCCGCGGCGGGCGGGCCGCTCGGCCTGGTGGAGACCGGCGACCGCGTGCGCCTTTCGGTGAAGGACCGCCGGCTGGACCTGCTGGTCGAGGAGGCGGAACTGGCCCGGCGCCGCGCCGCCTGGACGCCGCCGGCCCGGCCGCGGCGCGGCTGGGACCGGCTGGTCTTCGACCAGGTGCTGCAGGCGACCGAGGGGGCGGACCTGGCCTTCCTGCGGCCGGACGGGGAGTGACGGGAAGGGGCGCTGCCCCCTCCGCCCCCGCCAGGGGTCGGGCGACCCCTGGACGGCCCGGGTCTGTGCTGACGGCCGTTGCTCGTGACCGATCAACGGCCCCTCGATCGCCGGGCGGCTTGCGCCGCAAAGCTTGGCGACGCGGGATAAGCCGCGGTGCCCGTCCGGGTGCTCGGCATGAAGGGAATGGTCATGCCGCTGGTATCATGCGGGCCAGCATGAACGCTGGCCCGCATGGTCATCCTGTTTGGCGCGCAGCCGCCACACCAACCCTGCGCGCCGGCATCACTCCGCCGCGGCGGCCTCCTCGGCTTCCTCGGTCTCGCCGGCCACCAGCATCGCATTCGCCACCACGCCGGCCTGCGCCCGCACCTAACGCTGGCCCGCATGGTCATCCTGTTTGGCGCGCAGCCGCCACACCAAGCGCCGGCCCTGCGCGCCGGCATCACTCCGCCGCGGCGGCCTCCTCGGCTTCCTCGGTCTCGCCGGCCACCAGCATCGCATTCGCCACCACGCCGGCCTGCGCCCGCACCTTCTGCTCGATGGCGTTGGCGACCGCCGGGTTGTCGCGCAGGAACTGCTTGGCGTTCTCGCGGCCCTGGCCGATCCGCTGGCCCTCGGCGCTGAACCAGGCGCCCGACTTCTCGACAATGGTCGCCTTGACGCCCAGGTCGATCAGCTCGCCCAGCTTCGAGATGCCCTCGCCATACATGATGTCGAAGTCGACCACCCGGAACGGCGGCGCCATCTTGTTCTTCACCACCTTCACCCGGGTCTGGTTGCCGACCACGGTGTCGCGGTCCTTGATCGACCCGATGCGGCGGATCTCCAGGCGGATGCTGGCGTAGAATTTCAGCGCGTTGCCGCCCGTCGTCGTCTCCGGGTTGCCGAACATGACGCCGATCTTCAGGCGGATCTGGTTCAGGAAGATCAGCAGGCAGTTGGAGCGGGAGACGGTGCCGGTCAGCTTGCGCAGCGCCTGCGACATCAGGCGGGCATGCAGGCCGACATGGCTGTCGCCCATCTCTCCTTCCAGCTCGGCCCGGGGGACCAGCGCCGCGACGCTGTCCACCACCAGCACGTCGATGGCGCCGGAACGGACCAGCGTGTCGCAGATCTCGAGCGCCTGCTCGCCGGCATCGGGCTGGCTGATCAGCAGGTTGTCGATGTCGACGCCCAGCTTCTTGGCATAGCCGGGGTCGAGCGCATGCTCGGCATCGATGAAGGCGCAGGTGCCGCCCTTCTTCTGCGCCTCAGCGATCGCATGCAGCGCCAGCGTCGTCTTGCCCGAGCTTTCGGGGCCGTAGATCTCGATGATGCGGCCCTTGGGCACGCCGCCGATGCCGAGCGCGATGTCGAGGCCGAGCGAGCCGGTCGAGATCACCTCGATCTCGCCGTCCTGCGCCTGGCGGGCGCCCATGCGCATGATAGAGCCCTTGCCGAAGGACCGTTCGATCTGGCTCAGCGCGGCGTCCAGCGCCTTTGACTTGTCCATAAGCTGCCCCTGTTCCGGATCCGCCTCACCCACAACCGTTAGTATTATTGAATACGGTTGTACTACCTACAGCATAGTACGCACTGGTCGGCGAGTGGCAACGGATTGCTTCGAATCCCGCGTCGAATCGACCTGCGGCCGTCCGACCCCGTGGCCCAGACTATGGCCTCGGGCCTGCCGGAAAACAAGAACATTTAGTAAACACGGCCGGGCTTGTTCCGGCTGGGTCAGGCCGCCGCCGGGGCCGCCCGGCCCAGCGCCGCCGCCACCTCCCGCGCCAGGTCGGCGGGGGCGAAGGGCTTGGCCAGGAAGCGGTAGCCCTGGGCGGCGAAATCGGCGTCCAGCGCCCGTTCGGCATAGCCCGAGAGCAGCAGGACCGGCAGCGCCGGGAAGCGTGCCCGCACCGCCCGCGCCAGGTCGATGCCGTCCATCCCCGGCATCGCCACGTCGCTGACCAGCAGGCAGGGCGCGGCGCCCGCCTCCACCAGCGCCAGCGCCGCCTCGGCGCAATCGGCCGCCAGCACGGCATGGCCGTCGCGTTCCAGCACGCGGGTGCCGAGGCGGCGCAGCGCCGTCTCGTCCTCCACCAGCAGCACCGGTGGGCCCGCGGCCGTGCCGGCCGCCGGCGACGCGGCGGGCCTGGCCGGCGCGGCGGGCGGCAAGGCGGGATCGCCGGCCGG
>NZ_SMOA01000119.1 GCF_004353985.1 Paracraurococcus ruber
AGCCGCTGTAGGAGATCCCGATTTTGCCGTTGTCGTCGCTCAGTACTTGAGCGGCAATATCGACCAACGGGCGCTGTTCAGGTTGCACCATGGCTCGGGCGCGGTCACGTCCATGCGCGAGTACCAAGCGCCGAATGCCCCCGTCCGCCTCAGCCATCTCCTGTCTCCACCAAACAGTTGGACCATCGACGTTGCCCAGGGTTTGCGTCAACCGGGGGAGAACTCACGCTGCTAGTTGAAAGCCTGTTGGAGAGAATTAGTAGAGTGTGTGAGTTCCCCCCCGGGGATAACTCGGATTCGCGTGAGTTGACCCCCGAAGTGGCGTGAGTTCTCCCCCGGGGATAGCCGCACTGCTTTGTGGATAGGCGGACTGTGAGTTAACCCCCGATCGTGCGCGAATCGGCAGGTTGGTTACGATCGTTAATGAGTGCCGGTTCGGGAAGAGGTCATCATGGCTCTCAAATAACGCCCCGTCGGCCTTGTCGCCGTAAGCAGCAGCCGGACACGGTTCCGAACCTCTTCATGACCTTGGTATTGACCCCGGCATCGACCCCGCACCCGACGGACACCGCGTGAGCGGTGCAATGGTCTGTAGGGAATTCGATCGCCCCCGTGGTGACCCCGCACCGACCCCGTCTGTGAACCCGGTCGGACCCGGCTGCGTCACGGGACGGGCTCCGTCTTGACCCTGCCCAAAACCCGGTTGCCACTCCGCCTGTACACGGGCCGTCCCCGCTAAAAGCGGGAGCGGCGCTATGTGTAGCGGCGACGGCCAGCCTGCGTTCCTGCGCCCGGCGAGGCCGTACGGATCGCCGCGACCAAGTCCTGGTGCCGCGAGAGCGCGGCGCGGGTCTCGGCGACGACGTAGTGCCGCTCGGTGCTCAGCAGCGAGGCGTGGCCGAGCACCCTGGCGGCGATGCGGACGTGCGCCGGGTCGCCGGCGGCGATCGAGGTGGCAACGCAGTCCCGAAAGAGGTGCGTGTTCACCACCCGCCCGAAGCGCGCCGTCGTCCGCGTCTCGAGCAGCTTCTGCAGGGCCGCGGCGCTGCAGGGCGTGCCGTCGGCGGTGAGCCAGAGCCGCTGCCCGGCGGGACGGCCGCGGCCCTCTGGAAAACGCCCAAGGCCGAGCTGCAGGAGCCGTGGCCGGACCTCGCCGAGGTAGCGCGCCAGCGCGTCGTGCATCGCCTCCGGCACGGCGAATTCGAGCGGCTGGCCGGTCTTGGTCTCCCGCCCCTCGAAGCGCAGCAGCCAGGCGTCGCCCTCGCGCAGGAGGTGCCGCCCGATCTCGATGGCGAGGAAGTTCGCCTGCCGCAGGGGGCGGCTCGCCAGGAGCGCGATCATCAGGCCGTCGCGGTAGGCCAGGGCGGCCTGGCGTGCCGCGGCGGGCTGTCCGGCCTCCGCCATCAGGTCGTGCCCGAGCGCCACGAGCTCGGCCGCCGGGACGACGCGGGCGCGCTTGTTCCGTGACGGGACGGCGAGGTGCTGCAACCGGGCCTGCACCTGCCACAGCCAGGCCCAGTCGCGCCCGGGGACCATGGCCTGGACCGTCATGCCGAGCACACCGACATAGCTGGCCGCGGTGACCGGCGCACAGCTGCTGCGGACCGCGCTGACATAGGCATTGAGAAGGGCCGGGGTGACGCGGTCGCCCGGGCCGGCGGTGGGATCCAGGGTGCCCCGGGCATCGAGGAAGGCCAGAAAGCGCCCGTAGACGCCAAGGGCGGCCCGCCGCGAGGCGGGCCGCCAGCCGGCCGCGTCGCCGGCGTCGTCCAGCAGGCCGCCGGGCGTGATGGCGCGTTCCCAGGCGCGGCGATCCTGCTCGGGCCAGGCCTCGAGGCGCCAGGCGACGCGGCGGCGTCCCCCGCACGGGCGGGGCAGGGGAGATGCCGTCATGCGCGGCGCCTTTCGCTGCCGCGCCGGCGTGGCACGGCCGCCGGGGTTTTCTCGCGCGCCTGCTGCACCATCCTGTCGTAGTGCCGCACGGCGGCTTGGGTCTCGGTGCCGGCGTAGGAGCTCGTGGTCGTGGCGACTGTCTGGTGGACGAGGGTGAGGCGGACCAGGCCGTAGGCACCGGGCTGCCGGTCGAGAATGATCTTGGCCGCAAGGTGGCGGTAGAGGTGCGGGTTCACGACGACGCCGCAGCGGTCGTGGGCGAGCGTCATGAGTGACTGGCGCAGGCCGTCGTCGCTCATCGGCCCGTCCCCGCCCTCGTCGGGAAACAGCCAGCAGCACGGCCGCTGGCAGAGCAGGGGCTGGTACCGTGCCAGGTAGAGCTCGATCAGCTCGCAACTCTCGGCCGGCAGCACGGCCTCGAAGACCAGGCGGTTCTTGGTGTCGTGCTGCTCCAGCACGATGGTGAGGGTGCCGTCTGTGCCACGGAGCAGGTTAGCGCCGAGCTGCAGCGAGCGTAGGTTCCGCAACCGGATCGGAGCCATGAGGAGCACCTCCATCGCCACGGCGGTGCGCAGCCGCCGTGCCAGCGCCCGGGTCGGCCGGCCCGCACGGCGGACCTCCTCCCGGATGTTCTGCGGCAGGGCCAAAAAGGCTTGCAGCCGGCGGGGATCGTCGAAGGCCCTGAGCCGCGTGCGGTTGCGTGGTGTCAGGCCACTGGCGGGGGGCGTGACCCTGCGGCGAATCCTGTCGAGCTGGGCCACCTGGGCGGGGGAGGCGTCGGCATGATGGCGGGCGATGGCGCAGAGCAGGCCGGCGACCTGGCCGGTGTGGAAGGTCGGCTCGCCGCCGGCCTCCCTCAGCAGGACGGTCAGTGCACGGGCTGCAGTTTCCGGTACCACGAGATCGGTGAGGCCACGCAGCGTCGTCAGGTCGAACCCGTCGCGCGCTAGCGCCCCGAGCAGCGCCCGGACCTGGCGTTCCCGGGTGGCCAGGGAGGTCGCCCGCAGTGGACGAAAATCCCGCTCCGCGAGCAGGTTCTCGCCGGCGAGCCGGCTGCGCCAGGCGGCGATGTCGGCTGCCAGGGCGGCCGGGATGGCGTCCTGCGGCAGCACGCGGCCCTTGCGGCGGTCGGGAGGCGCGAGGACCCGGGATGGCCAGCCGGGCAGCACGCCGGCATGGCGGTTCCACTCGCGGATGGCGTCGCGGTGGATGCTCCTGGGCCGCGCCACCAGGGGATCGGCCTCGAGGTGGGCCAGGAAGCGGTCCAGCACGGCGTCGTCGACCTCGGCGGGCGCGATGCCGGCGCGGCTGCAGTGGCGCGACAGCCGCGTCAAGTGGTGGCGGGCCCGGAAGTCCGGCAGCCCGTCGGTCAGGGCCTGCCATGCTTCCGACCGGGCATCCCGGCTGGGGCCGGCCGGCAGGGCCACCCCGGTCAGGGCGAGGGCGCGCCGGAGCAGCGAGCGCACGTTGTTCCAGCTGGCCGCGGAGATGCCGGCAGCCGCCGGGGTGAGGTCGTTGAGGATCGCGCGCAGCGGGGCCGGCGCCACCGGCAGGGCGGCGAGCGGCCTGCCGGTGGCCCTGGCCAGCGTGTTGAGGGCCGAGAGGAAGGCCCGGCGTTGCTGGACGGGCAGGTCTGGCCATTCGCGGATCCTGGCCGCGAGGTCGGCCAGGTTGCCGACGACGTCTGCGCCGGAGAACAGCGCCAGCTGGGCGGCATCGAAGGTGGTCATGCCTGGACTCGCGTGGACAGGGGGGGACGGGAGGGGCCGTTCGTGAGGAGCATGGGCGGGGAATGTACCTGATGACCTGAGAGGGCTTCTCACGACGGGCCGGGAAGAGCCGACTTCCCAGGGACTTACCTGGACACGGGCACCCCGAACCGGCACCGCGCCAGGAACACCAGCAGGTCGTCCGCCGACACCCGCACGAGCCGACCGACGCGGTGCGCCGGCAACTCGCCGGCGTCGATCATCCGCCGGACGGTCTTGACGGAGACGTCCAGCCGCTCGGCCACCGCCGGCACCGAGAGCAGGCCCGGGGCGGCCCGCCGCGCCGCCGGCGCCGGTGATCTTGCAGGCTTGAATGAGGGCATTTTGCCCATTACAAGGATACCTCTCGGCCGGCCGAATCGGGGCGGAATGCCCTGCGGCTGCGGCACCATCACCATCGAGCGGGTCGCATGCAATGGGTGCATTTTGCTTTTGAAGGCGGACCGAGAGGCACGGCGGACCATGCCCGGCCGGGCGGGGGAGCAGGCACGATGAACGCCGAACGCGCCATCGACGCCCCAATGACCCCGGCGGAGTTTAATGCGATCGCCGTCCGCCGCGGCTGGTCGCGCCGCTACCTGGCAGCCCAGTTCGGCACCGGCTCCACCACCGTCGACAACTGGGGCACCGGCCGCGCCTCGGTGCCGCCGCGGGTTGCGGAGTGGCTGCGTACAGCCGACAGGGTGCTTGCGGCGCTGCCGCCGCCGCAGCGCGAGCAGTGGCACCGGCTGCTGCCTAAATCATCCCGTCGATGAGGTGACTTTCGTGATCAGGGAGAACGGCGACCGGGCGTTGGTGCTTCTGTCAAGTGACGAGCCGCCGAGATCACGTTGAAGCCGCCAAAAGGAACCCCTTTCGAGCGGCGCTCCTGCCGATACGGAACGCGCCGGCGAGGGCCGACGCGTCCTTCTTTCTTAGCTGATCCTGTAGCCGCTTTGACGGAGGGAGCGACCTAAGTAGCGCGCTCCTGCCCGCCAAGGGTGGCCACCTGCTGCTCTGCCCAGGCGCGGCGATCAGCCGGAGCCACCTTGCCGCGTGTGGTGCCTGGCAACTCGTAAATCGACCCGTTCGCAAAGATGCTGGCTACCGTGATTGGGACGCCCTTGCGCACGTGATGGCCGCCAAGGTGCTCCACAATCTGGCGGATGATCCGGCCGATCAGGATCTTCACCTCGTCGTCCAGAGCATCGAGCCCAATGGCGGCAAGGAGGTGCCGGTCTAGCGCTGGCTGTGGGGGGCGAGACGGCGCAGCATCAATGGCGCCTACCAGGGCCGTGACCGCGTCCCGGGACAGCAGCGTATCGATGATCTGCTGGCCGCGAGCCGAGCGGGCCAGGGCCGTAGACGGACCAAGGCGGTCGTGGTTCAGTTTGAAGGTGCTGAGCGAGGGGTGCCGAACAGGCATAAGGGAGATCCTTGTCTAGCAGGGATGCGCATTCGCCTCCCTACAAGGAGGCAAATAAGGGTCCTTGAGGCCGCCGTCAAGGACCCTAATATGCCTCCCTGCTTGCCTCTCCTTTCGGCGCGCCTGTCACCACATGCGGGCGGCGATGCTCTGCTCCTCCTCGCCCACGGCGTTGGCGTAAATGGCGGTCGTGGTGAGCTGAGCGTGGCCCAGCCACTTCTGCACCATGTTGAGCGCGATGCCCCGGCTGACGGCCTGCACGCCGAAGCCGTGCCGCAGGCCCTTGGGGCAGGCGTGGGGACCATCCGGGATGCCGGCGGCCTGTATGACCTCCTGCACGCGCCGGAAGGCCGTCATCCGGCTCCATGGCCACAGCAGCGCCTTGGCCTGGCCGCGCCGCTGCGCCTCGCGGATGCCGTGCACCAAGTCGAGCGCGTCCAGCAGCTCGGGCGGCACCGGCACGGCCCTGTAGACGCCCCTGCGGCGCTTCTTCAGGCTCTCGAACACCACGACACGGCCGGACAGGTCGATCTGCTGCGGGGTGAGCGCCAGGGCCTCGGAGATCCGGCAGCCGGTCGCGTGCAGCACGCCACAGAAGGTACGCACCTCACGCGGGGCCTTGGCCGCCGCCGCCACGAAGGCGCGGCGCTCCTCCTCGGTGAAGTAGAGGCGGCGGCCTTCTGCGTCGAAGAGCTGCATGCCCGCCTGGGGCTGCCCGGATATGCGTTTGAGACTGTTCACATGAATTCTGTAACAGACTGCCCGCCCCGGCGCGAGGGTGAAGGTCGGGTTCTCCACAGGACGCGGGGAAAGGGCAGGGAGCTCGCGGCCGGGCTGCTGATACAGAATTAGCAATAATGTAGCAAACGACTATTTGAACGTCGCTGCGCGAGGGTTGAACATACCCTACGCCTTCAAGCGTATGCATCGCTGGAGCGCAACTATGCATCCAATTTGCCAAGCTACATTAATAAGCTTGATAATGATTCACACGGGACTGTCTGCTAACGCGCAGACGGCGCGAGAGGTTTGTGGCTCTACCAGTGAGTCTTTCACTCAGCAGGAAAAAGGCAATTTAGACGCGCGAGCCCAAACAATTGCTAGGATAGGCGCTGCTGAAATAACAGGAGCAGCGGAACGCACCAGAACAGAGGTTGTTTTTGGTGCAAACAGAAGCGATGCGGCTCGGCATCTGCAATATCTAACAATTGTTAGCTGTGTTCTGATTTTCTCAGATACTAGACTTACTACTGATGAAAAACTTGCAAGAATAAGAGCCTTATCAACCATCCTAAACAGGCCGGTGGAAGAACCATCAGATCCTTTGCCGATCAACCCACGTCGTCCCGCGCCGGCCAATTCACCTCAAGGTTTTAATGCTATTGGAAAATGGCAAATAGTGACCGATAATGGGAACGTGTTTGATTTTAGGATAGATCGTTGTGATGGACGTTTTGTTGGAAGGCTGGCTCACGTTAGCAGCAACATTGAGGGCGATCACATCGTAAGTTGCTCAGTGATAGAAAACGCGATCATATTTGTAAGAAACAACCCCCAACTTCCCAGACCACAAGTTTATACCGGCACTTGGCAAAACCATGACTCTATAAGGGGGAGTTATACTCATTTTAATGCGCCAGAAACAGGATTTCGTATGATACGGTAATCAAGCCTTAATTTACAATGCTTGATTTCATACTACACGTTATCGCCTCCTGCAGCGGATTAACTGACCCCTTTCGAGCGGTCATCCACAGCTTTGTAAGTGCCTGATCTGCAAAGGGCTGGCGTCGCTCAAAAAGGTGCGCCAAAATTCCCGCCATGAATCTGATCGGCTATGCCCGCGTCTCGACCGATGACCAGTCCCTTGCCCTGCAGCTCGACGCGCTGGCGGCGGCGGGCTGTGGGCGCGTGTTCGAGGACAGCGCATCGGGCGCCAGGTAGGACCGGGCAGGGCTGGCGCAGGCGGTCGCCGCCTGCGCCTCCGGCGACGTGCTGACAGTCTGGAAGCTCGACCGGCTGGGCCGGTCGGTGCTCGACCTGGTGGAGCGGCTGAAAGCGCGCGGCGTCGGATTGAAGGTGCTGACCGGGGCAGGGGCCGCCATCGACACCACACGGCCGGAAGGTAAATTCACCTTCGCTCTGTTCGCCGCCCTGGCCGAATTCGAGCGGGAGCTGATCCGCGAGCGGACGAAGGCCGGGATGGTCGCCGCGAAGCGCCGGGGCCGTCATGTCGGCAGGCCGCGCAAGCTGACGGAGGAGCGCCTGGCCCATGCGCGGGCGCTGATCGCTGAGGACAGGGAGAAGGCGGAAGTGGCCGCGCTGCTCGGCGTCGGCGTCGGCGTCGCCACGCTGCGGCGGGCGCTGAAGGGCTAACACGCCTCCGTTGTCCTTCTTTGGCTGCCGAATTCTGTGCCAATCCATTTCGAATGGTACTGATAGTCCGTGGACTCATAGTCTTCTTTCCCTGAAATTGTTTCGATGGACCGAGGGAAAGAAAATTGCAGCACGTTTGGTGACGCAGTACGTCGAGCCCGTGCAAAAACCGGCCTTACACAAGAAGAACTCGCCGACCGCTCTGGTATCGACCGAAGCTATATCGGCGGTGTCGAGCGCGGTGAACGCAATCCAACTCTTGTCGTAATATGCAAGATTGCGGATGGGCTCGGCCTGACGCTCTCTGAACTCTTCTCTTACGACAACGCAAGAGGGAGCAGGGACTAAATTGCTTCGGTTTCCCAACCCAAATTCAACGATCGACAACTTCGTCCGCGTCTATGGATCAGCCTTTGAAGAGCTGAACGGACGGGTAGTAAACCTCGATGAGATTGTGAAGGTGGTTGTCGCTGCAAATCTGGCGACATCCTCGGGTTATATGGGCGCTGAAGCGGTCAATCGGTCGACGCGAGAAGACCGGAGCCGCGACCCGCTTTACAATCAGGCGAAAATGTATGCCGAGTTGTTTCGCACACTCGGATGGCTGCATCCTACACCGGGCAGCAGTTTGAATTTCACCTTTACCTTGCTCGGCGAACAGCTTGTGGCGGCAGGGCGGTATTATTGGCCGCTACTCGAAGAATGCATTCTGGGTATTGCATATCCGACCCACATTCTCAGCGTTAAAGGGGATTTTGATTTGCGCCCCTTCGCTTTCACCCTAAAGGTCATGATGGCCTCAGGCGGCTATCTGTCCCGAGATGAAATGATTATCGGTCCGCTCAGCGCTCCGACCGACCGGGCTGCTGACGCGCTCGCAAACACGGTTGCGAAAATCAGTGCGGCACGGAAGAGCGAAGCGGCAATAAAAGCTGCCCTGCAAACTCTCGCGGAAGTCCGAAAAACGCAGGTCAATACGCTGTGTAACTACACGCGCTGGCCTATCGCCGTGCTCAGGGATTCCGGCTGGGTTGACCCCGTTTTTGTTAAAGACAGGACCGGGAAAAAGTATCGTGCCTGGGCTTTGACGGAGAAAGGCCGCAAGATCGCTGCGCGGATAGACGCAGCTCGCGATCTTCGGCTTTCTGATCTGGATTCTATATCGGCCGAACAGCGTAAGTCTGTAGCCCTGCTTGCCCATTATAAAATGCTCGATCGAGCAGGCTTCGACATAGCACCAATGACGGAACGCCTGGAGAGTGCAAAGCGGGTAGCCGCTCCCTTGCTTCAGCATTGGGGAGCGTCCGGTGAAAATCTCCTATTCTCGCCGTTTCAGGCGCTATCGCTCTCCGACATCGCTGCTGTTTTTCCTGCACAGGCCGCAGCCGCACGTGTCGAGCGTGGCACAGCGGACGTCGAGAGATCGGCTGCCGGGAGGGATAATCGGTCGCATCTTTTCGTTGCGCCACGCCTCGTGGCTGCTGCTGCATCAAGGAGCACCGAGGCAGACGCTGTCCGCCGAGAGCTGACAGCTCTTCTTCAACGGCATGGCACTCCTCTTCGAGCCGCTATGGCTTTCACCCAGTCTCACGCCCAGGACACAAAAACCACCTTCTATCCTCTCGTCACTCACCTGTTTCAGATCCTCGGTTTTCGGAGCGACATCTCCAGGGGAGGGGTTAATTATCAGCGTTGGGACGCTTGCGTTTGGGTCGGCAATCTTGCTCTTCCGGTCGAAATAAAATCTCCCACGGAAGAAGAATTTCTTGCGACCAAAGCCGTCCGGCAGGCCCTGGAAAACAAAGTCATCCTGCTGTCGCGCGGCGGTCTCGACACGGTGCGGGAACTGACTAGCCTGGTTGTAGGCTATCGCCTTCCAAATGAACGAGGCGACATGTCGAACCTGATCGACAATGTTTATTCAGCTTATGGGCTGAGCCTTGGGGTTATCGATCTTCAAAGTCTTGCTCACCTGGCCGCCCGATGCATTGCAGAAGGCGTCACTATCGATCCGGGTCAGCTAAGCCAGCTTCGCGGGTTTCTGAATGTCTGATTTCGTTATTCACAAGGGCCAACGCCCGGCAGGCGGCTTTGCCCGGCATTATGGCGCGGCCACTGAGCAGGTCACGTTCAGCCCGTCGAAGCCCACGAAGGTGATGCTGGCGGACGGCCGCGAAGGGCAGGGAAGCTGCCTTGGATGCGGAAACGCGCCCTGCATGGAGAAGCACCCCAGTGAGCTGGCGTTGGCCGGCGAGCTGGAAGCGTATCCTGGCGATCCCAGCCTAGACGTATGCCCGACACAGGTCATCACCTGGGATGCAGCATCGTCGGCGGCCACGGTCGACGCGAATGCCTGCATCGGCTGCGGGCTCTGCGTAGCTCGATGCCCGTACGGAGCGATCAGCCTGCAGGCGGGCAGGACGGCGGCGATCGCCACAGGCGATCCTGACGGCTTGGTCGTGGCGAAAGGTGGCCAAGCTGAACATCCCAAGCCTACCAGGACAGGCACACTAGCCAAGCTCAATGCTCCTGCAGCTGCGGCGATACCGGAGACTGTCGGTTCTCTGCCCGACGCAAAATCTGTCCTGCTGGTGCGTAATCTGCTGCACGAGATCGGCATGAATGCCCGCGTACGTCGGCGGGGTGACACCAATATGCGGATCGACGCCGTAGGTTACGCACGGAGCAACCGTCCTTTCGTCGCTGAAATCGAACTTTCCAATGCCGTTATTGAGAATCCGCGTGCTCTTCTGGAAGACGTCGCCATCCTTCACGCAAGATACGGCTATGTCGTCGCGGATATTGATCCCGTAAGCATTATCCTGTCGCTTCCGAATTTGCGATCTGAATACTATCAGGTTATTCGGGACATCGAGAATGTACTCGGTGTCCGCTGTCGTACGGTGACGGTTGGCGCAATGGTAGCGCTGCTCTGGACATGCTCTCGCCTTGATGGCTTCGAAGGCGACGCATTCATCATCGGAGCTGGCGGCGCTGACTTGGCTGCTAACCTGGGAATGCACGAAGGCGTCCTACACGAGCCCTATCCGGGCGCGTTCAGGCCGGCAAAGTAAGCAGATCACCGGCCGCATCCTGACGGGCGGCTGCAACACGGTCCCGCGCGAGCTGCACGTAATCAGGGTTGAGTTCGAAGCCGACAAAGCCGCGTTTTTCCATAACGGCCGCGACGCACTCGCTTCCGCTGCCGGCAAAAGGCACGAGCACGGTATCTCCCGGATTCGAAAAATGCTTGATGATCCGGCGGGAGATGCTCAACGGCTTCTGCGTCGGGTGTTTTACTTTCTCGTCCCGGAACCGGCGGCCTGCCAGCGTGGGAAAAGACCAGATATCTCCAGCCATTCGCCCTTCCGGGTTCGGCTCCCACACTTTCCCATTCTTGGTGATTTTATGTTTCAGCCGTTCCTGACTTTTGTAAGGCTCGCGAATTGGAGAATAAATGTATTGATCGGTTTTCGAGAACCAGAGCAGCGGCTCGTAGGTGGCATTGAGCGACCGTTTGCCGTAACCGGCAAAGCCGTTCTCGTAGTTCCATATAATCTGCCGACGATAGACAAGCCCCAGCTCATACATCATGCACTGTACCCAGCACATATGATGGTGGATTCCATAGACGAAAATGTTTCCTTCGTCGGATAGAAGGCGGTTGGCCTTCTGAAGCCATTTCAGAGTCCATTCCCGCCATTCTGTTTTACGCTCCGTTTCCTTCCAGAGACCGAAATCCTTATTCAGGTTATAGGGTGGATCGGCGACGATCAGATTGAACGACCCTGCATCAAGGCGGCTCATTCCCTCGATGCAGTCTCCCAAGATGATCTCTTCGCGTGTGCTCATTTGGGCTTTTGCAGGATCAGAATGTACTGGTTATGGATGTTCGGAACATAAGAATAAGGGTAACCGTAGGGAAAGACCTTTTTGTGGCGCTGATACAGAACTTTCAGCCCCCGCATCTCAAGGCCATAAGCCTCTAGCGACCGCGCCAAGTCGGCATGAAACATGATGTACCGGGATTTGTCGCGGAAATCACTGACGATAACGGCCATATATTTACCGCGCTTAAGCGTTCTGGCGCAGTCGCCAAGGATAACTGAGAGCTCTTTCAAGAACTCCTCATAACTGTCGATCCGCCCGAGGTCGCGCGCATCTACGCCGTAGTCTTGCGCTAGGCCTTTTTCGATGCGCTCCTGCCTGACCTTATGATCCTGCTTTTTTAAGATCGACCAGTAGGGCGGGCTGGTGACAACGAAATCGACGCTTTCATCCGGAATTTGCGGAACGTGATCGCGCGCATCTCCTTCGAGAATGCGCTGCTCTCCAACGTTGGAAAACATATCTCGCACTTCGGTTGCAAGACGCTGCCGCGTCAGGCCCGCAAAGGTCGGGCTGAGTTCAATGCCTATTCCGCTTCGACCTTCGATGGCGCATGCCTTCAGTGTAGAGCCAACACCAACGAACGGATCGAGGACAACATTGCCTTGCTTGGTGAAAAACCGGATCAGGCGACCTACGTCCGTAAATGAAAAGGGTGCAGGATGTTGGCGTTCAATCTGAGCGTCAGGATGACCAGCCCCAAGCCCACGCTGATTCCATACCGAAACCGTCTCAGGTATCCATTCCCGAGCTGTTAGGTCGTTAACCTGATTGCGGGGATCGACCGTTGCGGGCAATTCTTCGGCCTCGACGGGATCGGCCGCTTCGACGGATTCAAGTTTTTCTTCTGCGGCCTTGAGGGCCTTCTTTTTCATCGCGGCTGTCATCGTTCTCCTCGGTTTTCCGTTTTAGCCGCTTGATACCGGCATTTTTGTTGCAGGCGCCGACCGGAGATCTTTCCGATAAGCCGTTTGGGCACGCGAAGTGTCATCGCCGCCCCGCGGTCGTTGAGCGGATGAGAGGTAAAGCGGGCTGGTCTAGCGACGGCTCCTGCCGGGCCAGGTAGTCCATGACCGCACGGCGCGCGACCTGGCCGACTGGCACATCCTCGCTGCGAGCAAGGCTCGCCAGCACCGTGTAAGCCCGGTCGTCCAGGTTGATCGTCACACGGGCTGTCTTGATGCGTCCTCTCGGCCTGGGCATGAGATATGTTTAGTGCAGCAAAAAACACGCCTCAAGTGATTCGCGGACGTTGTCCACAACTCGATAACCAGGACTATCCGTAAGCTTGGCGACCACAAGCCCGGGCGCTGATCTCCTCCAGCTCATCGGCTGGCACGGCGAGCGGAGGGAGCAAGGCCCGGCCGGCGCAGCAGGACACGCCTGCCCTGTCGCCTTCTAGCCCGTCACGCGGTCGGCCTCGCCGTCCTCGTCGTCCGGGTCCTCCATCCATCCCAGCTCGTCGCCCTCTTCCGGCCAGTCGAAGTTGTTCGCCATCTTGTCGATCATCACGAGCTGCAGGGCGTGAATGACGCGCCGTTCGTAGTCGGTCGGCTCGTACTCCTTCGGCGTGTCGGTCACGGTTCGCCCTTCGCCTCCAGCTCCCGGCGCAGCTTCCCGCACCGGTACAGAACCTGTTCGGCCGTCTCGCTTTCCCGCACTCCGAATTCGACAAAGGCCAGCAGGTTCAGGGCTACCGCTGCGGCGCTCTCCGATCGCGCAGACGGCTGACCCATGGTGATGGCGGCGATGCGGTCCATGACGGCCTCGGCGCGCTGCCTTGCCTCGTCGTCTTCGGGCAGCCTGCGGGTCACTTCGTCCAGGGCCTGCCATGCCGCCGCAAGCGGCGGGGCGTCCGCCTCTCTGACGAAGCGCAGGGCGTCGCACACCGCGCCGTAGATCGGCCACAGCTGCTCGAATGCGGGATCGTCGCGCCTGGCGCCGGCGAAGAACGCCTGCCACCTGTCGAGCGCTGCCGCGGCCGGGTTCGTGCTCGGGCTGTCGCCTTCGGCCTGAAGGTCCGCCAGCTGGTCGAACGGGACGGTGAAGCTTGGCGGATTTCCGGCCGGGTCGCGCGTCACGCTGACGAACTGCCTGCCGGTGCGCCGCGTGTCCTTGGCGGCGCACCCCCAATCGTAGAAGGCCCTGCGGCCGCGAAGGTGTGCAAGCCGGCCAAGCCGAGTAGAACCGCACGGGGTCAACGGCTTGGGCCCGGGCTGCTGCCGGCTTTCGGTACGTGCCGCACAGGCTTGTCGCGGTGGGACGCTGGAGCAGAGCCCGCTTCTGCGCCGCGGAGCACGACGCCCGTGACCGCGAGCTCGGTGACCGTCTTGCACACCTTCGCGGTCACGGGGCCTACTTGGCTTGATCAGCGAGAGCTGCATAGTCGCGCCGCCTGCGCCGGTCCTTTAGGTCCGCCTCTGGCACCGGGTACCCGGCATCACGCAGCGCCCGGGCGATCATCACGGTCATGGTGGTTCCTTCCCGCTCGGCTGCCTCCTCTAGCGCCTGAAAAACCATAGGCGCCAACCGCAGCATGAACGGCACCGCTTTCTGCGACTGTTTGGCGGGCACCGTTGGTTGGGCGAGCTCGACGGCAGCAGGCGGGACCGTGGCCATCGGCGTCTCCACCGCCCGCAGGAGGGCATCGCCGCTCAGCCTGGATCCGGTTGAGATGGGCTGAAACCCCTTGTTCCTCTGCATGCTGAGATCCCTAAGACAGACTAGATATCTAGGATTCTATGGTATGTAGAGAAGCTGCGGATATCCAGCCAATCTGAGCTAACTCATCCGCCAGAGCCTCCGCTTCACGCCAGACCGGGCCGCTGGTCGGCATGATCCCGGACCAAGAGAGACCCTGGTAGGCCGTGCGGTCGGAGAGGAAGGCGGCCAGGAGCGGCAGCTTGAGATCTTCCGCTAGCTGGGTCTTGGCGAAGGTGTCGGTGGCCCGTCGAGGATCGAAGCCGACTAGGGTAATCCGGAATGAGATTTCACGCCGGACTGAGGCGGCCAAGTTGACGCACCACTCCGCTGTGGCTTGGGCTTCTCGGACGGAGCTGCGGTCTGGTTGGCAGGGGATCAGCACGGCATCGGCGCCACCGATGGCGACCACCATGGACCGTGAGCCGAAGCCCGCCGTGTCCACGAGCACCACGTCATGGGTCTCCGCCAGTTCGGCCGGAAGGCGCGCTAGGGTGCGCTCATCGGCCTCGGCTCGAAGGGTGATTGCCGGGCCCGTGTAGAGGCCGTGCCAGTCGGCTAGGCCCCGGTTGGGGTCGGCATCGACGCAGGCCACCCTCAATCCTCGCCGGGCGAGGGTAGGGGCCAATACCCGGCAGATGGTGGTCTTGCCCGCGCCTCCCTTCTGGGAGGCGATGGTAATGATGCTGGCCATGAGCGATGGATCCCCCGAACCAGAATAAAGGATACCTCGCCATCACTGGATATCTGCAAGCGTCGATGTCTCAACATCTTGGACGGCGAAGACAGCTTAGATATCTATCTTCAGGGGGTGGGGATCTTGGGCACCTACCAAGCTTCGAAGGGCAAGGGTGTGAGTTAACCCCCGGTCTTGGGGGGGAGGGTTCGCCTAGCTTTCGGGCTGCCTATAGACACCACCCTGGCGGACACGGGCGGAGGGGAGGGGTGAAGCACTACGCCATCCTCTTCGAGCTCAACCCGGGCTTCGGGGTAAGCCGAGACGGCTGGGCTCAGCATCTTTGGGAAGTCCCGTCGGAAGAACCGCAGTTCGCTGTATGTGGTCCCGAATTGCTCTCTCAAGGCCGCCCATCGTACTGGCGTCGGGCCGCTGAGATTGTGTAACCGGTAGGCGAGCCAGATGTAGAGGTCGAGGCTCGCACTCCGGTCAGCAAGTTCCCGTAATGCCGCTTCACGCAGGGGTACCGGATGCTGCCGCAGGGCATCGTAGAAGGCCTCGTCGAGGACGACGCGGTCTTCCCAAAGATCGCTCTGCCGCTCGTCGCCGCTGTAGTTGTGGAAGCGCAGGCCTGAACGGACGAAGCGGCCTGCCTCCCAGCCGCTTGCGTCCTCGCCTTCCCAGAAGAACTTCAGCGAGCAGGCCGCGATCCGCGCCGCTTGCTCCCTCAAAGCTTTCCCGGTCTCGCCGCCCCAGGCTAAGCCCATCCTTCCGAGCCAGTCATGCAGGCTTCGGCCGAGTTCGACCTCGCGCGAGCCGGTCCGGACTGCCTGGGTCTGAAGGTAGAGCAGGATCATCCGGGCCCTGGCGCCATACGGTACCCCGACCATCTTGGCCGGCCCATAGCCACGCTTCATACGGCCTGGTTCGACCAGGAGTGTGACGCGGTGGCCCCGCTTCTCCCAAGGTTGATCATCGGGTAGGCGCTTGTGGGGAAGGCTTGTCAGGCAGAAGCCGCTGTAGGAGATCCCGATTTTGCCGTTGTCGTCGCTCAGTACTTGAGCGGCAATATCGACCAACGGGCGCTGTTCAGGTTGCACCATGGCTCGGGCGCGGTCACGTCCATGCGCGAG
>NZ_SMOA01000011.1 GCF_004353985.1 Paracraurococcus ruber
CCGAGAGTTCCAGCAGCACCGGCCCGCGCGGCGCCGCCATCGCCGCGTCCAGCAGCGCCGCCGCCTGGGCGCCGGGCGCGCCGCCCGCCTCGGTGGCGCGGGCCTGCGCCTTGCTGACCGGCGCCAGCATGGCCGCATGGTCGAAATACTGGTGCGTCGTGAAGGCCCGCTCCGCGCTCGGGAAGCCGTCGGCCAGCAGCAGCACCGGGGCGCGGTCCAGCGCCGCCTGGGCCATGCCGTTCGCGGCATTGCCGACGCCCGGTCCGCGCGTGACAACCACGGCGCCGGGTCGGCCGCCGAGTTCCGCCTCGGTCGCGGCCATGATCACCGCCGCCGTCTCCTGCCGGGCCAGGACGAAGGGGATGCCGCGCGCCGCCGCCGCCTCGATCAGGTCGAGGCTCGAGCCGCCGCCGGGCACGCCGTAGAGCCGCGCGACGCCGGCCGCGCGCAGCGCCTCCGCCACCGCGGCCGCGCCCGTCATCCCGCCATGGTCCTGCTGCGGCATGCGTTTCCGTCCCCTGGCCGACCCCTTGGCCAACCCCCTTGGCCGGCATGGCGCGCAGCATAGGGCGGATCGGTCGCCTGACCAGCGGGTGGCGCTGCTGCCGGACTGTGCATTTTGGATAGCGATTGTGCGGGGCCACGCCACCCGCCCGAAATGGCAGCGTTGCCCGGCTTGAAGCGCGGGTGTGTCCCGTGCAGTTTCGGTCATCGGGACCATCAACCAGGGGATCCGCGCCGCGTGTCTGCTTCGAAACCCGCTGCCTTCGACGAAATGCGCGCCGAGGACGGGGTCCGCGCCGCCTATGCCGAGATCGCCGCCTGGCTGCGCGCCACGCCGCGCGAGGACCTGGATCGCAAGCGGCACGAGGCGGAGCTGCTGTTCCGCCGCATCGGCATCACCTTCGCGGTGTATGGCGAAGGCGGCGACCCCGAGCGCCTGATCCCCTTCGACATCATCCCCCGCATCATCGCCCGGTCCGAATGGGAAAGGCTGTCCACCGGGCTGCGGCAGCGGGTGCGGGCGCTGAACGCCTTCCTGGCCGATGTCTATGGCAAGCAGGAGATCCTGCGGGCCGGCAAGGTGCCGACCGCCCTCGTCCTGGAGAACGAGGCCTACCGCAAGGAGATGGTGGGCATCGTCCCGCCCGGCGGCATCTACACCCATGTCAGCGGCATCGACATGGTCCGCACCGGGCCGGACGAGTTCTACGTGCTGGAGGACAACTGCCGCACGCCCTCCGGCGTCTCCTACATGCTGGAGAACCGGGAGGCGATGCTGCGCCTGTTCCCCAGGCTCTGCGCCCGCCACCGGATCGCGCCGGTCAGCCGCTACCCCGAGGAGTTGCTGGAGACGCTGAAGGCGGTGGCCCCCGCCCGCGCCGGCGCCGACCCCACGGTCGCGCTGCTGACGCCCGGCCCCTACAACAGCGCCTATTACGAGCACTGCTTCCTGGCCGACGAGATGGGCGTGGAGGTGGTGGAGGGCGCCGATCTCTGCGTGCAGGACGAGGTGGTGTACATGCGCACCACCGCCGGGCCGAAGCGGGTGGACGTGATCTATCGCCGCATCGACGACGACTTCCTGGACCCGGAGGCCTTCCGGCCGGACAGCCTGGTCGGCGTGCCCGGGCTGATGGCGGCCTACCGCGCCGGCAATGTCGCGCTGGCCAATGCGCCGGGCGGCGGCATCGCCGACGACAAGGCGATCTACCCCTATGTGCCGGAGATGGTGCGCTTCTACCTGGGGGAGGAGCCGTTGCTGGCCAATGTCCCCACCTTCCTCTGCGAGCGGGAGGAGGACCGGAAATACGTCCTCTCCAACCTGCATGAGCTGGTGGTGAAGCTGGCCAAGGGCTCCGGCGGCTACGGCATGCTGATCGGCCCGCATGCGACCGCCGCGCAGCGGGAGGAATTCCGCGCCCGCATCCTGGCGAGGCCGGGCGACTACATCGCGCAGCCGACGCTGGCGCTGTCCACCTGCCCGACGGTGGTGGAGCAGGGCATCGCGCCGCGGCATGTCGACCTCAGGCCCTTCGTGCTCTCGGGCAAGGAGATCCGCATCGTCCCGGGCGGGCTGACGCGCGTCGCGCTGAAGGACGGGTCGCTGGTGGTCAACTCCTCCCAGGGCGGCGGCACCAAGGACACCTGGGTGCTGGAGGATGAGGGGCCGGGCGGGCTGGCGGAGGGCCAGAGCCAGAGCCAGGTCCAGTCGGCCGGCCTCGGATGCTGAGCCGCACCGCCGACAGCCTGTTCTGGCTGGCCCGCTACGCCGAACGCGCCGGCAATGTCGCCCGCGGCCTCGCCGTCGCCTCCCGCATGGCCGCGGTCTCGGCCCGGCTGGGCGACGAGGTGGCGGAATGGCGGGCGCTGCTCACCGCCTCGGGCGGCGATGCCGTCTTCTACCGGAAGTACGAGGCGCCGACCGCCGAATCCTGCATCCACTGGCTGGTCTTCGACCCGGAGAATTCCTCCTCCATCCTGTCCTGCTTCGAGGCGGCGCGGCGCAACGCGCGCTCCGTCCGCACGGCGCTGACCGTGGACATGTGGGAGGCGCTGAACGACAGCTGGAACCGCCTGCGCGAATTCTCGCCCGACGCGACGGAGGGCGAGCAGCTCGCCGATTTCCTCGGCTGGGTGCGGGAACGCGTCACGCTGTTCAACGGCGCGGCGCATGACACCATGCTGCGGAACGAGGCCTGGCGCTTCGTCCATCTCGGCACGATGCTGGAGCGCGCCGACAACACCGCGCGGCTGCTCGACGTCAAGCACGCGCTCTTCGCGCCGGAGGTGGCGGGGGCGGTCGACTACGTGCAGTGGCAGGCGGTGCTGCGCTCGGTCTCCGCGCTGCGGTCCTACCAGTGGATCTACCGCGACCGCCTCTCCGCCCGGCGCATCGCCGAGCTGATGATCCTGCGGCCGGAGCTGCCGCGCAGCCTCGCCGCCTGCCATGCCGAGGTGTCGGACACGCTGGAGGCGATCGCGCAGGAGCAGGGTGGCCGCACCGGCGAATGCCACCGCATCGCCGGGCTGCTGAAGGCGCAGCTCCGCTACGGCCAGATCGACGATGTCTTCGCCGAGGGGCTGCACGAGTTCCTGACCGGGATGATCACCCGCACCGCGGAACTGGGCGCGGCGATCGACGCCTTCTACATCCGCCACTAGGGCGGATCGCACGGCGCAACGCCGCCCCGGGCGCCAGGCTCAGCCCGGGTCCGGCCGGTAGAGCCGGATGACGGAGACGCTGTCGGCCATCGCATGGCCCTGGCCGACATAGGCGTCGAGCCGCCCGGTCGCGGCGCCGACCACCGGCAGGTCGAGCCCGAGGCCCGCCGCATAGTCCTGCACCGCATGCAGGTCCTTCTGCAGCTGCCGGGCATAGCCGAGCGGCGGGTCGAAGGCGCGGGCCTGCATCAGCGGCCAGATGCGCTGCAGCAGCGCCCCATCGGCGAAGCCGCCGGCCAGCGCGGCCGGCACCGCGGCGGCATCCAGCCCGGCGGCCTCGGCCATCGCCAGCGCCTCCGCCATCACCAGGAAGCCGGCGCCGACGACGGCCTGGTTCACCATCTTCGCCGCCTGGCCGGCGCCGGTCTCGCCAAGCCTGGTGACCTGGGCGCCCAGGTCGCGCAGCACCGGCAGGGCTGCGGCGACATCCGCGGCGTCGCCGCCGGCCATGATGGTCAGCGTGCCGGCGCGCGCGGCGGGCGGGCCGCCGGAGACCGGCGCGTCCACGAAGCCCATCCCCACCGCGTCCCGCAGCCGCGTCGCAAGGTCGCGCGCCGCCGCCGGCGGGATGGTGGACAGGTCGACCAGCCGCTTGCCGGCGCAGGCGGCGCGGCCGGCGGTCGCGACGCCGCCGGGGCCGAACAGGCAGTTCTCCACCGCCGCGGCATGCAGCACGCAGCAGAGCAGGATCTCGCTGGCGGCCACGACCGCGGCGGGGGAGGCGGCGGCGGCGGCGCCATGCGGCACCACCAGGTCCAGCCGCTCCGGCTCCAGGTTCCAGGCGGTGACCTGATGGCCGCGGGCCAGCAGGCGGCGCGCCATCGCCTCGCCCATCAGCCCGACGCCGAGCAGCCCGATCCGTGCCATGCCCGCCCTCTCTCCCTCTGCCGGCGATGCAAGTCAGCCGCGATAGATGCGCTGCGCCCGCCGCTCGGCCCGCGCCGCGGCCTCCCGCGCGGTCGCCTGGCCGCCCACCGCCTCGGCGAACATGTCGGCGACCACGCTGTCGGCCAGCGCCGCCGAGGCCTCCGGCCCCAGGGTCCCGGCCCAGGAGATCGGCCTGCCGCGCGCCGCGACGTCGCGGAACAGCCGCACCTTCGGGTCACGCGTCCAGACCGGGCTGTCGTCATAGGCCCGCAGCCCCTGGGAGAGGTAGCCGACCGAGGCTTCCAGCACCCGCCGGTAGCGCGGCGGATCCATCAGGAAGGCGAGCAACGCCTTGGCGGCGTTCGGGTAGCGCGTGTAGCGCATGACCACGAAGGGGAAGACGATGTGCAGCTCGGCCGGCTGGCCGACCGGCCCCACGGGCCAGAGCGCATGGTCGATATCCGCCGCCACCTCCATCCGGTCGGCCAGCGCCTTGCCGTAGATGGAGACGGCGTTGTTGGTCAGGTGGACCTGGCCGTTCAGGAAGGAGCCGTTGTTGGAGGCGTCGTTCCAGCCCTGGGTGCCGGGGATGAAATGCTGCGCCACCTCCCGCGCATACTCGATGGCGCGGATGGTCTCGGGGCTGTTGATGGCGACCCGGTTGCGCTCGTCCACCAGCTTCCCGCCATGCGACCAGAGCAGCCAGTGCGCGAAGGAATTGCCGTCATTCGGCGCCCGGCTCAGCGCGAAGCCGGCCGGCTTGCCGATGCGCTTCATCTCCCGCACCAGCCGCAGGAAGCCGTCGGTGTCCGCCGGGAAGCGCTCGAACCCCGCCTCCCGCAGGGTGGAGATGCGATAGACCGGCAGCACGCCGACGACGAAGGGCGAGAGGCCGATCCAGCGCCCGTCGCGCATCCCGTACTGCTCGACCAGCCTGTACCAGCCGCCGCCGGCCTGGCCGACCTGCGCCGCGAGGTCGGAGAGGTCGAGTAGCTTGTCGGCCAGGAGCTGCGGCGTCATCTGCAGGGTCCAGGCGACATCCGGCCCGCTGCCGATGCTGGCGGCGACGCTGAGCTGCGGGTGGACATCGTCCTGCCAGACGCTGTCGACGCGCACCTCGACGCCGGTTGCCTCGGTGAAGGCGCGGATGTTCTCGGTGGTGGCGCGCTCCTCGGCGTCGAGGAACTTTCCCCAGCGCAGCAGCCGCAGGCTGGCGCCGCGTTCCGGCTGGAAGGGCAGGGCCTGCGCCCGGGCCTGGGGCGACAGCGCGCCCGCCGCGGCGGCGGCGAGCAGGTGACGGCGTCCGGTCATGGCAACGCGTCCTCCCATGGTTCTTCTGCTTGTTGGGAGGAAGCCTGCGCGCCCGCGGCGCCGCGCGTCAACACGGACCCGGCCGGGGCCGGGTGCGTGTCGAAGGCTGGGCCTTCGATGCGGCCCGGTGTCCTGCCCGCTGCGTTCGCAGCCACTGCCTGCGAACGCAGCGGACCAGCAGGCTACTGAAAACAAAGGCTGGTGGCCCGGACCGCAGGACGCCAGAAGTGGCGGCGAAGGTCGGAGTCGGGACGCCGGAGCGGCTCGCGCGTTCCTCTGAGAGCGCGAACCGCTCTAGCCTAGTGGTTGCAGAGCGGCATCTCGCGTCCGGGCGTTCACGCCCTCCGGCGATCCGCTCCAGCGCCGCGGGGCCGGCGCGGCGCCGCCGGACGTCACCTGGCGGCAGCCCGCTTCGGCGGCGGGATCTCCCGCGGCGCCACGCGCAGCACCGCCCAGCCGGCCAGCCCGGCGGTGAGGGAGCCGAGCAGGATGCCGAGCTTCACCTCGTTCTGCAGCAACTCGTTCCCGTCGAAGGCGAGCAGGCCGATGAACAGGCTCATCGTGAAGCCGATGCCGCAGAGCAGCGAGACGCCTACCATCTGGCCCCAGCCCGCGCCCATCGGCAGGTCGGCGAGGCCGAGCCGGATGGTGATCGCGGCGCTGCCGAAGACGCCGACCAGCTTGCCGAGGACGAGGCCAAGCGCGACGCCGAGCGTCAGGTGGTCCGCCAGCGCATCGAGGCCGATGCCGCTGAAGGAGACGCCGGCATTGGCCAGGCCGAAGACCGGCACGATGCCGAAGGCGACCCAGGGGTGCAGTCTGTGCTCCAGCCGGTGCAGCGGCGAATGCTCGATGTCGTCCACCCGCCCCGGCTCGGCGTGCAGCGGGATGGTGAGCGCCAGCACCACGCCGGCGATCGTCGCATGCACGCCGGAGCGCAGCACCAGCACCCACAGCACCGCGCCGAGCAGGAGATAGGGGAGAAGCCGGGTGACGCCGCGCAGGTTCAGCCCTGCCAGCAGCGCGGCGACCGCGGCGGCGAGGGCGAGATCGAGCAGCGACAGGTTGCCGGTGTAGAACAGCGCGATGATCAGGACCGCGCCGAGATCGTCGATGATCGCCAGCGCCGCGAGGAAGACCTTGAGCGAGCTGGGCACGCGGTCGCCCAGCAGCGACAGCACGCCGAGGGCGAAGGCGATGTCGGTGGCGGACGGGATGGCCCAGCCGCGCAGCGTCTCCGCGTCGTTCCAGTTGAAGGCGGCGTAGATCAGCGCCGGCACCGCCATGCCGCCGGCGGCGGCGATGCCGGGCAGGGCGCGGCGTGGCCAGGAGGCAAGCTGGCCGGCCAGGAACTCCCGCTTGATCTCGAGGCCGACGAACAGGAAGAACACCGCCATCAGCCCGTCATTGATCCAGTGCTGCAGGCTGAGCGGGCCGAGATACAGGTGCAGCGCGGCGAAATAGCCCGGCGCGGCGGGCGAGTTGGCCAGCACGAGGGCGAGCGCCGCGGCGCCCATCAGCACCAGGCCGCCGGCCGCCTCGCTGTCCAGGAAATCCCGCAGCAGGGAGAGCGGGCGGCGGGAGGCGGGTGCGGTCCCGTCGGGCATCGTGGTCCTTTCCTGGGTCGGGCGGCCGTCCCTGGCGGGCAGGCCGCGGCGCCGGCGCAACGCGGCAGCCTCCGGCGGGATGCGAGGGGCCGCCTTCGGGGCACGCCGCAGCCGCAGCGGGCATATGGGGGAGAGCGGGTGGCCTTGTCACCTCGACCCCGGCAAGGCCCGGCCCGGTGGCGACATGGCCGCCGGCCGGCGGGCAGGGCAGGGTGCAGGGCGCGCCCGGCCGGGTTGCCGCAGCGGGTGGGCCGGGCCGCGGGCCGCCATGCGGCGCCGCGCCGGCATCGCCCGGCCCGACCCGCCGGCACAGCGAAGGCTGCGGAGGATGCCCATGCCATCCCCTCGCCCATCCCCTTGCCACGCGTCCGGAGCCGGTGCCGGCGACAGGTTCGGGACGGTACGCCCATGTGGAAATGGCCTATACCGGGCGCGGCCAGAGGAACGCCCGGCATGACCTATTGCGTCGGACTCTATCTGCGGGACGGGTTGGTGCTGCTCTCCGACACCCGCACCAATGCCGGCGTCGACCATGTCTCCTGCTTCGGGAAGATGCAGGTCGAGGAGGTGCCGGGCGAGCGCCTGCTGGTCCTGCAGACCGCCGGCAACCTGGCGCTGACCCAGGCGGTCTGGAACCGGCTGCAGGAGGGGGTGCGGCTCGACGGCCGGCGCCAGACCCTGCGCGAGGTACCGAACATGTTCCAGGCCGCGCAGCTGGTCGGGCAGGCGGTGCGGGACGTGTACCAGGCGGATGGCCCGGCGCTGTCGGCGCAGGGGGTGGGGTTCGACCTGTCCCTGCTGCTGGGCGGGCAGATCCAGGGCGGGCCGCCGCGGCTCTACCTGGTCTATGCCGCCGGCAACTTCATCGAGGCGACGCCGGACACGCCCTTCCTGCAGATCGGCGAGGTGAAGTACGGCAAGCCCATCCTGGACCGGAACGTGCAGTTCGACACCTCGCTGCCGGACGGGGTGAAGCTGGCGCTGATCAGCATGGACGGCACGCTGCGGTCCAACCTGACGGTGGGGATGCCGGTGGACCTGCTGACCTACCGCACCGACAGCTTCGCCGTGGCGCTGCGGCGGCGGCTGGGCGAGGACGACGCCTATTTCCGGACGATCCGGGAGGGCTGGGCGGCGGCGCTGCGGCGGGCCTACCAGGACCTGCCGGCGCCCGACTGGGGCAGGTCAGGGGGCTCTGCCCCCTGAACCCCCCCCGGGGGGGGATCGAACCGACCCCCGGGCCCCCGCATGGGGTTGACCCAGGCCGGTCCAGGGGTCGCCTGACCCCTGGCGGGTGGAGCCCTCCTCGGTCACGCCCGCAGGTCGTGCTGCAGCAGGGGCAGGCTGCGTAGCCGCTTCCCCGTCGCGGCGAAGATCGCATTCGCCACGGCCGGCGCCACCGGCGGCACGCCGGGTTCGCCCACGCCGCCAACCGGCACGCCCGGCGTCGTGAGGATGTGGGTCTCGACCACCGGCGCCTCCTCCATCCGCAGGATCGGATAGGCGTCGAAATTCCGCTGCTCCGTGCGGCCCTCGCGCAGAGTCACCGCCTCGTGCAGCGCGGCGGAGAGGCCCCAGGCCACGCTGCCCTCCATCTGCGCCGTCACCTGACCGGGATTCACCACCTCGCCGCAATCGATCGCCACCGTCACGCGGTGGACGCGCAGCGTGCCGCGCTCGACCGAGACCTCGGCGACCTGCGCGACCGGGCTGTCATAGATCTCGCAGAAGGCGATGCCGCGATGCCGGCCAGCGGGGGCGGGCGTGCCCCAGCCGGATGTCTCGGCCGCGGTCTGCAGCACCCGCAGCCGGCGCGGGTCATGCGCCAGCAGGGCGCGGCGCAGCGCATAGGGGTCCTGGCCCGTCGCCGCCGCCACCTCGTCGAGGAAACACTCCAGGAAGAAGGCGTTCTGCGAGCCGCCGACGCTGCGCCAGAGCCAGCTTTTCGCCGGCCCTTCCGTGCGCACCCATTCGCTGCGGAAGGCACCGAACCGGTAGGGCGTGTCGGTCACCGCCTGCAGCGCGAAGGGGTCCAGGATGGCCGGGCCGCGCGCCATGAAGCCGGGCCGGTAGTCGCCCATCACCGACTGCCCGGCGCTGCGGAACCAGAGGCCGGTGAGCTTGCCCTGCGCGTCCAGGGCGGCGCGGAGGCGGCAGGCATGGGCGGGGCGGTAGTACCCCTGCGCGAATTCCTCCTCCCGCGGCCAGGTCAGCTTGACGGGGCGGCCGACCGCCCTGGCGACCATCGCGGCCTGCTCGGCGACCTCCACCATCAGCCGCCGGCCGAAGGCGCCGCCGGCGAAGGTGGTGTGGACCCGCACCTTCTCCGGCGCCACGCCCGCGCCTTTTGCCACCGCGGCGCGCACCCAGTCCTGGTGCTGGGTGGGGGCCCAGGCCTCGGCGGCATCGCCCTGGATGCGGACGGTGCAGTTGTCGGTCTCGAGCGGGGCGTGGGCCAGCGCCGGGACCTCGTAGGTGGCATCCACCACCCGGGCGGCGGCGCGCAGCGCGGCCTCCACGCGGATCACCACGGCCTCGGCGCCCTTCAGCGCCGCCCAGGTATCGGTCGCCACCACCGCGACCCCGCGGGTGCCGAGCGGCACCACATCCACCACGCCGCGCACCGCGCGCGCCGGGGCGGCATCGAAGCCGGCCATCGCCGCGCCATGCGCCGGCGAGAGCTTCGCCACCGCCTGCAGCATGCCGGGCAGCCGCACATCCTGGCCGAACACTGCCGCGCCGCGCGTCTTGGCCGGCACGTCGAGCCGCGGGACGGGCTGGCCGACCAGGCGGCGCTCGGCGGCCGGCTGCAGTCGGGGCTGCTCGGGCAGGGGGAGGGCGGCGGCGGCCTCCGCCACCTCCCCTACGGCCAGGCTGCGGCCGGAGGCGGCGTGGGTGATCCGCCCCTCCGCCAGGGTCAGCGAGCCGGCCGGCACGCCCAGGCGCTGCGCCGCGGCCTCGACCAGCACCGCTCGCGCCTGGGCGGCGGCGCGGCGCAGCCGGGGCTGGATCAGCCGCACGCCCCAGGAGGCGCCGGCATACTGCTCGTTCACCGGGGTGTAGCGGAACGGGCCCTCGGGCTGCGCCACCTCCACCGTCACGGCCGAGAGCGGCACGCCGAGCTCGTCCGCGACGATCTGGGCATGCGCGGTATGGGTGCCTTGGCCCATCTCCAGGATCGGGGTCAGCACCGTCACGCGGCCATCGGCGCCGATGCGGAGGAAGGCGGTGACGCGGCCCGGCCCGGCATTCGGACTCTCGCCCGGCGGGATGGCGGTGGGGGGCGGGCCAGGAGGAGACCCAGGCGGGGCCTGCTGTGCCTCGGCGAGGACGGGGACCAGCAGGGCGGCGCCGGCGGCCTTGAGGAGATGGCGGCGGTCCATGGCGGCCTCCTCAGCCCTGGGCCGCGGCATGGATGGCCGCGCGCACCCGCTGATAGGTGCCGCAGCGGCAGAGATGCCCGGCCATCGCCGCGTCGATCTCGGCATCGCTGGGCTTCGGCGTCGCGGCGAGCAGGGCGGCGGCGCCCATGATCTGCCCGCTCTGGCAGAAGCCGCATTGCGGCACCTGCTGCGCCACCCAGGCGCGCTGCACCTTGTGGTCGCCGGCGGGGTGCAGCCCCTCGATCGTCGTGATCCGCTTGCCGGCGAGGTCGCCCAGGCGAAGCTGGCAGGCCCGTGCCGCCGCGCCGTCCAGATGCACCGTGCAGGCGCCGCATTGCGCGATGCCGCAGCCGTATTTCGTGCCGGTCAGGCCCAGATGGTCGCGCAGCGCCCAGAGCAGGGGCATGTCGGGGTCGAGGTCGAGGCGCCGCGCCTCGCCGTTCACGACGAGCTCTATCATGGGTAATGCTTCCTCCCGGACGGGTCCTTCTGGTGCGCCAGATGGCACCGGGTTAAGCGAACCGCAATGCGTTGCGCGGCCGCGACGGCCGCCGAGGGAGAGACCGAGGATGCACCGACGCCCCCTGCTGGCCGCGGCCCTGGCGACCGCCGCGCTGCCGCGCCGCGGCCTGGCCCAGGGCGGTGCCGCCTGGCCCAGCCGCCCGGTGCGGATCGTGGTGCCCTTCGGCCTGGGCGGGTCGGCGGACGTGGCGGCGCGCTTCCTGGCGGAGCCGCTGAGCCAGGCGCTGGGCCAGCCCGTCGTCGTGGAGAACCGCCCGGGCGCCGGCGCCGTGATCGGCACCGATGTGGTGGCGAAGTCGGTGCCGGACGGCCACACGCTGCTGCTGATGTCGAACACCCATACGGCGAACGAGACACTGATCCCGAACCGGCCCTATGTGCTGCTGCGGGACCTGGCGCCGGTGGCGGCGATCAACATCGCCTACCACGTGCTGGCGGTGCATCCCTCGCTCGGCGTGAGGAGCGTGGCGGAGCTGGTGGCGAAGGCGAAGGCCGAGCCTGGCAGGATCGACTACGCTTCCTCCGGCCCCGGCACGCCCTATCACATCGCCGGGGAGGTGTTCCGGGCGATGGCGGGGATCGAGGTCAACCACATCCCCTTCCGCGGGTCGAACGAGGCGCGGACGGCGCTGATCGCCGGCCAGGTGCCGATGATGTTCGACGCCATCCCGACGATGCGGGAGCAGATCGTGGGCGGCCGGGTGCTGGGCCTGGCGACGACGGGCACGGCGCGCAGCCCGCTGCTGCCGGAATTGCCGACGGTGGCGGAAACGCTGCCGGGCTACGAGGCGAGCATCTGGCTGGGGCTGATGGCGCCCGCCGGCACGCCGGCCCCGGTGGTGGAGCGGCTGCATGCCGAGGTCGGGCGCGTGCTGTCGGAAGGCGCGGCGCGGGAGACGATGGCGCGCGGCGGGGCGCAGCCGATGGTGATGGGCGTCGCGGAGTTCGACGCCTTCCTCCGGCGGGACATCGAGCGGCAGCGGGAGTGGATACGCATGGCGCGGGTGCAGCTGGGGTAGGCGGTCCGGGCCGCGCGCCGCGGCAGGGCTGACGGGGCTTGCCGGTGCGGGCGAGGCCGGTAGGCTGGCCGGCAACCGGAGGAACCAGACATGCCGCATCGCCGTGCCGTCCTGGCGGGGGCCGCCATGGCCGCGCTGGCCGGGCCGGCGGCGGCCCAACCCGCCTGGCCCAGCCGCCCCATCCGCATCATCGTGCCCTTCGGCCTGGGCGGCGCCGCCGATGTCGCGGCGCGCTTCATGGCAGAGCCGCTCTCCCAGGCGCTGCAGGTGCCCGTGGTGATCGAGAACCGGCCGGGCGCCGGCGGCACCATCGGCACCGACCTCGCCGCCAAGGCGCCGCCCGATGGCCACACCCTCGTCGCCCTAGGCAACACCGCCGCGGTGAACGAGACGCTGCAGCCGCAGCGCGGCTACGTTCTGCTGCGCGACCTCACCCCGGTCGCGCCCATCAACATCGCCAACAACGTCCTCGTCGTGCATCCCGCGGTCCCGGCGCGCGACCTCGGCGAGTTCCTCGCGCTGCTGCGGCGGGAACCGGGACGTTGGAACTATGCGCATAGCGGGCCGGGCACGCCCTACCACCTCGCCGGCGAGATGCTGAAGCACATGGCCGGGGTGGACATGGTC
Organism: Paracraurococcus ruber; assembly: GCF_004353985.1. GTDB lineage: Bacteria > Pseudomonadota > Alphaproteobacteria > Acetobacterales > Acetobacteraceae > Paracraurococcus > Paracraurococcus ruber. Next base: position 12,562 of record NZ_SMOA01000011.1, read on the forward strand.
GCGGTCAGCTTCCGCGGCTCGAACGAGGCGCGCACCGCCGTGCTGGCCGGGCAGGTGCCGATCATGTTCGACGGCATCCCCACCATGATCCCGCAGATCGAGGCCGGGCGGGTCCGCGGCCTTGCCACCACCGCCCTGCAGCGCGACCCGGCCTTGCCCGCTTTGCCGGCGGTGGCGGAGGCGGTGCCGGGCTTCGAATACCCGATCTGGATCGGGCTGATGATGCCAGCCGCGACGCCGCGCCCGATCGTCGCCCGGCTGCATGGCGAGATCACCCGCATCATGGATGGCGAGGCCGGCCGCGCCGCGATGGCCCGCATGGGCGCCCGCCCGCTGGTCATGAGCCTGTCCGACTACGACGCCTATATCCGCCGCGACATCGAGACCTTGGCGGGGCTGGTCCGCAGCGCCAATCTGCGGGCGGAGTGACGGGGGGCTTCGCATGGTCGCGTTCACGCTGAATGGCGCGCCGGTCGCGCTGGAGGTGTCGCCGGATGCCTCCCTGCTGCACGCCCTGCGCGGCCCGGCCGGGCTTTCCGGCCCGCGCTTCGGCTGCGGCACGGAACAATGCGGCACCTGCATGGTGCTGCTGGATGGCGCGCCGTCCTATGCCTGCACCCTCGCCGCATCGGCCTGCGCCGGCCGCGCCGTGACGACGGTGGAGGGCCTCGGCACGCCCGACGCCCCACACCCGCTGCAGGCCGCCTTCCTGGCGGAACAGGCGGGGCAATGCGGCTACTGCCTGTCCGGCATCCTGGTCTCGGCCGCGGCGCTGCTGGCGCGCGACCCCGACCCCGATGATGGCGCCATCCGCGCCGCGCTCGACCCGCATCTCTGCCGCTGCGGCAGCCACAACCGGATCCTGCGGGCCGTGCGCCGCGCGGCCGCGGCCATGCGGGTCCCGGCATGAGCGGCGGCAAGGGGCTGATCGCCGACCCTGTCACCGGCACCACCACCACCGGCTTCGGCGCCGCCATGCCGCCGGCGGATGGCAGGCCGCGCCTGCCGGGCAGCCTGCACCTCAACCGCCGCCTGTCGCAGTGGCTCTCCTTCCACGCCGATGGCCGCGTCACCATCACGCCCGGCAAGGTGGAGCTGGGGCAGGGGATCCTCACCACCCTGTCCCAGATCGCCGCCGAGGAGCTGGACGTCGATTTCGGCCGCATCGCGGTGACGCCCGCCGCCACGCCCACCAGCCCGGACGAGGCGGTGACCAGCGGCAGCCTCTCCACGCAGGACAGCGGCGGCGCGCTGCGCCATGCCTGCGCCCAGGCCCGCGCGATCTTCCTCGGCGTGGTGGCGCAGCGCACCGGCGTGCCGGTCGACTCCATCACCGTCGAGGACGGCGTCTTCCTCGGCCCCGCCGGCGCCATCGGCAGCTACTGGGCGCTCGCCGACCAGGCGCTGCTGGAGACGGAGGCGACGCCCGACGCCACGCCGAAGCCGCCCGGCGCGCGGCGGATCGCCGGCACCTCCGTCCCGCGGCTCGACCTGCCGGACAAGGTGTTCGGCGCCGCGCGCTATGTGCATGACCTGCGGCTGCCCGGCATGCTGCAGGCCCGCATGATCCGCCCGCCCTCGCGCCGCGCCACGCTCACCGCCATCGCGGATGGCGCGCTGCCGGGCGATGCCAGGGTGGTGCGCGACGGCGATTTCCTCGCCGTCCTCGCCGCGACCGAATGGGAGGCCGAGGCCGCCGCCACCCGCCTCGCCGCCCGCTGCACCTGGCAGGAACGGGACACGCTGCCGGACCAGGCGAGCCTCGCCGTCTGGCTGCGCGACGCCGCGACGCGCGGCGAGCGGAGCGAGGTCGCCAGCCGCGGCACGCCCGGCACCGCCGGCCGCACCCTGAAGCGCGAATTCCTCCGGCCCTACCTGGCGCATGCCTCCATCGGCCCCTCCTGCGCGGTGGCGCTGTGGGAGGGCGACACCGTGACCGTCTGGTCGCACACCCAGGGCCCCTACAACCTCCGCGCCGACATCGCCAAGACGCTGCGCTGCCCGGCGGAGAAGGTGGTGGTCCGCCATCGGGAGGGCGCCGGCTGCTACGGCCACAACGGCGCCGACGACGTGGCGCTGGATGCCGTGCTGGCGGCGCGCGCGGTGCCCGGCACGCCGGTGCGGATGCTCTGGTCGCGCGCCGAGGAGCTGGGCTGGTCGCCCTTCTCCCCGGCCATGCTGGTGGAGGTCGAGGCGGATCTCGACGCCGACGGCGGCATCGCCGCCTGGCGCAGCCACATCGTCAGCAACGGCCATTCCTCCCGCCCGGGGCGGGACCCGGCGCCGACGCTGCTCGCGGCCTCGATGCTCGCCGATCCCTTCCCGGTGAAGCCCAGCATCAACCCGCCCATGGCGGCCGGCGGCGGGGCGCCGCGCAACGGCGTGCCGCTCTATGCCTTCCCGGCCCTCAAGGTGGAGACCACGCGGCTGCTGGAGATGCCGGTGCGGACCTCGGCCCTGCGCGGCCTCGGCGCCACCCTCAATGTCTGGGCGATCGAGAGCGTGCTGGACGAGGCGGCGGCGCTGGCCGGCGAGGACCCGCTCGATTTCCGCCTGCGCCACCTGGAGGCCAAGCGCGCCGTCGCCGTGCTGGAGCGCGTCGCCGCCATGGCCGGCTGGCGCACGCGCCAGCGGCGCGAAGGCTGGGGCATGGGAATCGGCTTCGCCCGCTACAAGAACAACGGCGCCTGGGCCGCGGTGGTCGCCGAGGTGGAGGCGCGCGAACGCATCCTCTGCCGCCGCCTCTGGATCGCCGGCGACGTGGGGGAGGTGGTGAACCCCGACGGCGTCGCCAACCAGTTCGAGGGCGGGGCCATCCACGGCACCTCCGTGGCGCTGCTGGAGGAGGTGCGCTTCGATCGCCGCCGCATCACCAGCGATGGGTGGGACAGCTTCCCCATCCTCCGCTTCTCCGAGGTGCCGCAGGTGGCGGTGGACATCATCGCCCGGCCGGACCAGCCCTTCCTCGGCGCCGGCGAGGCGAGCATGGCCCCGACCATCGCCGCCATCGCCGGCGCCATCACCGATGCGCTCGGCATCCGGCCGCGGGCGCTGCCCTTCACGCCGGACCGGCTGGCCGCGGCGGCATAGGCGGCGGGCGAGGGGGACCCCGTCCCCCCGTTCGAGGCGGTGCTTCGGCCCCCGCAAGCCAAGCGCACAGGCGCGCGTGGAACCCGCGCGTCATCGCCGCGGCGACAGGCCTTTGCCGCTAGGGGCCGGTCCGGGCCCCGGCGGGGCGGGTGCGGGAGGGGCGGGGCCCCCTCCGCGCGTTGCCAAGGCGCCGGGCGCGCGGCACCACTGCGGCATGCCGAAGCTCCGCCTCTCCTTCGCCTGCACCGCCTCCGACCGCACCCGGCCGCTGATGGAGGGCCGCGTCGCCGTCCCCGGCGTCGACTTCACCTTCCTCCCCGGCGAGCCGGAGGACATTTTCCGCAGGGCCCTGCGGGACAGGGCCTTCGACGTCACCGAGCTGTCCATGGGCAGCCACATCGTCACCACGGCCCGCGGCGACAGCCCCTATGTCGGGGTGCCCATCTTCCTCTCACGGGCCTTCCGCCATTCCGCCATCTACATCCGCACGGATCGCGGCATCCGCACGGCGGCCGACCTCGCCGGCCGGACCATCGGCCTGCCGGAATACCAACAGACCGCCGCCCTCTGGGTCCGCGGCTTCCTGCGGGAGCAGTACGGGGTGGACACGCGCGGCATCCGCTGGCGCACCGGGGCGGAACGGGTCGCCATCGCCCTGCCGCCGGGCCACGATGTCCAGCCCCTCGGCCGCGATCTGGAGGCGGCGCTGGCGGATGGCACGCTGGATGCGCTGATCGCCCCGCGGGCGCCGGCAGGGCTGGGCCAGGGGCAGGGCCAGGCCCAGGGAAGCATCGCCCGGCTCTACCCGGACTACCGCGCCGAGGAGATGGCCTGGCACAAGGCCACCGGCTTCTTCCCCATCATGCACTGCCTCGCGGTCCGCAAGGACGTGGCGGAGCAGCACCCATGGTTGCCGCTCGAGCTCCATCGCGCCTTGCGCCAGGTCAAGGCGCTCTCGCTCGGGGAGCTGCAATTGGTCAACCTGCTCCGAGTCTCGCTCCCCTGGATCGCCGCCGCCTATGAGGACCAGGCGGCGGCCATGGGCGGGGATCCGTGGCCCTACGGCTTCGGCCGGAACCGGGAGGAGATCGCCGCCATGATCCGCTTCGCCGTGGCCGATGGACTGGCCGCCGCCCCCATCCCGCCGGAGGCGCTGTTCCACCCGAGCACCCTGGCCGAGCCCGGCTGATGGACCCCATCCTGATCGCCGGCGGCGGCATCGGCGGCCTCGGCGCGGCGCTCGCCCTCTCCCGCGCCGGCCATCCGGTGCGGCTGTTCGAGCGCGCGGCGGAGTTCCGCGAGGCCGGCGCCGGCATCCAGCTCGGCCCCAACGTCTTCCACATGCTGGACCGGCTGGGGGTGCGGGAGGCGGTGGAGCGCGACGCCGTCCGCCCCGATGCCCTGGTGATGCGCTGCGCCGTGCACGGGCATGAGATCACCCGGGTGCCGCTGGACGGCATGCCGGCGCGCTTCGGCAACCCCTATGCCGTCACCCATCGCGCCGACCTGCATCGCAGCCTGCTGGAGGCCTGCCAGTCCCGCCCGGACATCCTGCTGGAGACCGCCCGGTCCGTCGCCGTCTTCATCGAGGACGCGCAGGGCGTGACCGTCCGGCTTGAGGATGGCGACTGCATCCGCGGCAGCGCGCTGGTCGGCGCCGACGGGCTCTGGAGCCGCACGCGCCAGGTGGTGGTGGGCGATGGCCGCCCGGTCGTCTCCGGCCATATCGCCTATCGCGCCGTGGTGCCGATGGACAGCCTGCCGGAGGCGGTGCGGGAGAACCGCGTCACCCTCTGGGCCGGGCCGCGCCTGCACCTGGTGCACTACCCGCTGCGGCGGGGCGAGGTGATGAACCTCGTCGCCGTCTTCCATTCCGACCACTATGCGGAAGGCTGGGACCAGGCCGGCGACCCGAAGCTGCTCTGGCGGCATTTCGACGCGACGCGGCCGGAGGTGCGGGACCTGCTCTCCCGCATCGAGACCTGGCGCTACTGGGTGCTCTGCGACCGGGAGCCGCGGCGGGGCTGGACCCGCGGCCGCGTGACGCTGCTGGGCGATGCCGCGCACCCGATGCTGCAATACCTGGCGCAGGGCGCCAACATGGCGCTGGAGGATGCGGTCTGCCTGGCGGACCAGCTGCGCGTCCATGCCGGCGACGTCGCCGCCGCCTTCGCCGCCTATGAGGCGCTGCGGGTGCTGCGCACCGGCCGGGTGCAGACCATGGCGCGGGTCTTCGGGGAGATCTACCACGCCGGCGGCGTGCGGGCGGAGCTGCGCGATGCCTGGCTGGCCGGCCGCGACCCGGAGGCGGCGCGGGAGGGCATGGCCTGGCTCTACGACCGGCCGCGCTGGCCGGGCGACGCGGGGTAGCGGGAGAGGACGCCGCCGGCCCGCCGGTGGCGATGACCCGGGCCGGCCCAGGGGGCGCCTGACCCCTGGCGGGGGGTGTCGCAGAACGGCGTCGAACCGGGGGCGGCGCCCCCTCCTCCCTGCGCGGTCTGTTCGCTCGCCGCCCGCGCGGGCATACTTGCGCGCGGGACGAATGCCGGCCTCCACGGCCCATCTGCAGGAGGAGCGGAATGCACCGCATCATCGCCGCGGCGCTTGCCGCGTTGCTCGTGCTTGCCGGCCAGGCCCAGGCGCAGACCCGGTGGGTCATGGCCACGCCCTATCCGGAGGGCAATTTCCACACCCAGACCATCCGCTTATTCCTGGCGGAGGTGGAGAAGGCCGCGCCCGGCAGGCTGGCGGTGCAGCTGCATCCCAACGCGTCCCTGCTGCCGCTGCTGCAGATCAAGCGCGCGGTGCAGACGGGCCAGGTCCAGCTCGGCGAGATCCTGCTCGGCGCCTATGGCAACGAGGATCCGGTCTTCGAGGTGGATTTCATCCCCTTCCTCGCCACTACCTACCCGCAGGCGCGCGCCCTGCTGCAGGCGAGCGAGCCGGCGATCCGCGCCCGGCTGGAACGCCAGGGCGTGACGGCGCTGTATTTCGTGCCCTGGCCCAGCCAGGCGATCTACGGCCGCAGCGAGATCCGCAGCGTCGAGGACCTGAAGGGCAGCCGCTTCCGCGCCCAGACGCCGATCATCGCCCGCATGGCGGAGCTGATGGGCGCGACGCCCGTCCTGGTCCAGGCGGCCGACGTGCCGCAGGCCTTCGCCACGGGGATCGTCAACGCCATGCTGACCAGCGCCCAGACCGGCGCCGACAGCGCCGCCTGGGATTTTTCCAGGTTCGTCTACGACATCGGCTTCACGCTGACGAAGAACGCGGTGCTGGTGAACACCCGCGCCTTCCTGGCGCTGGACGATGCCACGCGGAACGCCATCCGCGATGCCGCGGCGAAGGCGGCGGAACGCGGCTGGGCGGAGTCCGCGGCCTCGGCGCAGGTGCAGATGGACAAGCTGCGCAGCCACGGCATGCAGGCGAACGAGCCGACGCCGGAGCTGCTGGCCGGCCTGCGCGCCATCGGCGCCCGGCAGGAGGAGGAATGGGCGCAGAAGGCCGGCCCGGAAGGCCGTGCCATGCTGGATCGCTACCGCGCACTGGCCCGATAGGGCGCGGCGCCGGGCGGCGCCGGGCCGGGCGGTTTCGCGCCGGGCCGCGAGCCTGTGCGCCGCGGCCCGGGGCGGGGCGTGACCGCCGCGGCGCGGTCATGCGTCGCTGGCGGTGGGGGTGTCCCGCCCCGGCTCTCCACGCCGCCACCGCGTCGCGCCTCGCGGTAGCTGGGCGGTCGGGTCCACGCCCACCCGCGATCACCCGGCAGCGGCCGGATGCCAGCCGCATGAATGATCGCTTCCTGCCGAGCGCCCGGACGGGTGCCGCGGCTCATGCCGCGTCTCCAAGTTGCGCGGCGCAAGCCGCCCGTCGATCGAGGGACCGTCGATCGGTCACGATCATCGGCCGTCAGCATGAGTCCGGGCCGGGCCGCGATGCGGTGGCGCCACCAAGGCGGGCTGGCGCCGTGATCGCGGCTTCCGCACCCCTGCCGCGGTGCGACCCCGGGCGCATTCCCGCCGGGCACCGGGGCCGTCGCACCCTGGCCCTGCCGCCAGGCAAGACGTGCCCCGACCGCCGCGACGTGTCGTGGCCGCCTGACCGGCGGTCAGCCCGGGGCGGTCCCCAGCAGCGCCGCCACCCGGTCGGCCAGCTGCGCTCCGGTGACGGGCTTGCGCAGCAGGGCGAAGCTGCCGTCGAGATTCTGTCCCACCGCCAGCACCGCGGCATCTCCGGCATAGCCGGTGACCAGGATCGCCGGGAGGCCCGGCCGCAGCCCACGGGCCTCCCGGATCAGGGTGATCCCGTCCATCCCTTCCATGGACAGGTCGGACACCAGCAGGTCGCAGGCCGGGCCGTCGCGGAGCATCGCCAGCGCCGCGGCGCCGTCCGCCGCCTGGACAACGCGGTAGCCCGCATCCTCCAGCTGGGCGGCCAGCACGGCGCGCACCGCCGGCTCGTCATCCACCAGCAGGATGTCGGCGCCGCAGGCCGCCCGCGGCGCCAGGCAGGGCGGCCGCGCCGGCGCCTCCGCCTGAGCCTGCGCCACCGGCAGCAGCAGCGCGATGCAGGTGCCCTTGCCCGGGGCGCTGGCGATGCAGAGGCGGCCGCCCGATCCCTCGGCGAAGCTGCGCGCCATGGCGAGGCCGAGGCCGGTGCCCTTGCCGACCGGCTTGGTGGTGAAGAAGGGCTCGCCCGCCCGCGCCAGCGTCTCGGCATCCATGCCGGCGCCGGTATCGGCCACCGCGACGCGGATGTAGTCGCCCGGCCTGAGCCCGCCGATCTCCGGCAAGGCCGGGCCGCCGGCGCTGCGCGGCGGCACCGTGACCTCGGCCGCCGTCAGGGTCAGCCGGCCGCCGCCTTCCATGGCATCCCGGGCATTGGTCGCCAGGTTGACCAGCACCGTCTCGAACTGGCCGCGATCGGCGAAGACCGGCGGCAGCCCCGCCGGCGCCGCCACCTCCACCCGGATGCCGGCGCCGAGCGTGGCCGACAGCACCTCCCGCAGGCCGCCGATCAGGGCGGAGACATCCAGCCGGTCGGCCCGCAATTCCTCCCGCCGGGAGAAGGCGAGCAGGCGGCGGGTGATGGATTCGCCGCGCCGCGCCGCTTCCTGCACCATGCCGGTCAGGCGGCGCACCGCCTCGGCATCCGCCGCCCGCCGGTCGATCAGCGCGACGCCGCCCAGCACCGCCTGCAGCACGTTGTTGAAGTCATGCGCGATGCCGCCGGCCAGCTGCCCGACCGCCTGCAGCTTCTGCGCCTGCAGCAGCGCCGCCTCGGTCTGCCGGCGTTCCTGCATCTCCGCCTCCAGCCTCGTGTTGGCGTCGCGCAGCGCCGCGGTGCGCTCCGCCACCCGCGCCTCCAGCGCCTGGGCGTGCTGGCGCAGCTCCTCCTCCCGCTGCTGCAGCGCCACGGCCATGCCGTTGAAGGCGCCGGCGAGCTGGCCGAACTCCGACCGCGCATCGGCCACCGGCGCGCGCGCCGCCAAGTCGCCGCGCCGCCAGCGCCGCGCCGCGGTCAGCAGCGCCGAGGTCGGCGCGGTGATGAAGCGCCGCGCCACCAGCAGCGTGAGGCCGAGCGCGAAGAGCGTCCCGCTGAGCAGGATCACCATGCCGCGCACCAGCGCGCGCTCGATGTCGCGCAGCAGCTCGTTCTCCTCGAAGCCGACGACGGTGACGAGGCCGTGGTTCTCGCCGGTCGGCGGCACATAGCCGACCAGCCGTTCGGTGCCGTCGATGCTGCGCAGCCGCAGCGTGCCGGGCTGCCGGGCCGGCAGCACGGCCATGGCGGCCGGCGGGAAGGACCGGCCGACGAAATCGGCATGCCGGATGTCGCGCGCCAGGATCACGCCATCGGCATCCGCCAGGGTCAGCACGCCGGAGGCGAGCAGCGGCGAGCCGACGCGCTTCATCCGCTGCAGCGCGTGCTCCAGCCAGCTCAGCTCCAGCGCCGCGACCAGGGTGCCGCCCATGGCGGCGCCCCCCTGCTCGACCGGCAGGTAGAAGGGCAGCACGCCGTCCGGCACCGCGGCGATGCGGGTGAAGCGGCCGGCGGTGAAGCGGTCCGCGGCGCGGGCGGCGGCGACCCAGGGGGCGCCCGCCTCCTGTTCCCGCAGCCCGCGGGCGGAGGCGCAGGCGATGCGGCCGGTGCCATCCACCAGGGCGATGAAGGCGTAGCCGGGCGCATGCCGCCGCAGATGCGCCAGGTAGCCGTCGCAGCCCGGGCCTAGCTGCCGCAGCTCCGGGCTTTCGGTGGCGGCGCCGAGCAGGATGCGGGCGCCCTGGGCGATGCCGTCCAGGTTGCCCGCCAGCAGCTGCGCCTGCTGCAGGGCGAGGTCGCCGAGCTGCGCCTTCCGCTCGGCCCACTGGCTCCAGCCGATGACGACCTGCATGGCCATGATCGGCAGCAGGGAGGTGGCGATGACCAGGATGAGGCGGGTGGACAGGCGCATGCCCTGCGGCCGCAGCCGCCAGGGACGGCGCAATGCGGCGAGGGGGGGCGAGGCGACCGGGGCAGTCTCGGTGACGGCGGAGGCCTCGCGCATGGGATCGGCTCGTCTCCCGCTCGGCGGTCGCGGCGCGCCCGGGCGCCGGCGGACCGCCGGGTCCGGCGCGACGACGCGCACCCCAACCGATCGGCACCGCCCGGACCCGGCCCGGCACCAGGGTACTGCGATACTTCACTAGCGAAACCGTCCCGACTTGTCATCCGCCGGGCCAGCGGCGGTCAGGGTCGGCTGGCCGGGCCGGCAGGTGGGGTCGGCGGGCTTGCGACCACCCCGCCGGGTGTTATGTTATAGCATCATGGCCTTGCCGTTCCCCGACCCGCTCGCCCTGTCCTCGGGCGCCGGCGCGCGTCTCGCGCTCGCCGGGCTGGCCGCGGCCGGGCTCTGGGCGCTGGTCGCCTGGGCCATGTCGGCGTGACGCCGCGCCCCATCCACCTGGCGGACCTGACCCTGGCGCATCAGCGGCGCCCGGCGGTCCATCATGTCTCGGGCCGCTTCGCCCCGGGCAGCCTGACCGCCGTGGTGGGGCCGAACGGCGCCGGCAAATCGACCCTGCTGCGCGCCCTGGCCGGGCTGCACCGGCCGGATGGCGGCCGGATCGAGGGCGCGGCCGGCCAAGTGGCGCTGCTGCCGCAGGCCGCGGCGCTGGACCGCGCCTTCCCGATCGCCTGCCTGGACGTGGTGCTGTTCGGCCTGTGGCGGGAGGTCGGGGCCTTCCGCGCCGTCCCCTCCGCCGGGCGCGACCGGGCGCGGGACGCGCTGGCGGCGGTGGGGCTGACGGGGTTCGAGCGGCGGCCGGTCGGCAGCCTGTCCGTCGGGCAGTTCCAGCGCCTGCTCTTCGCCCGGCTGCTGCTGCAGGACGCCCCGGTGATCCTGCTGGACGAGCCCTTCAACGCGCTCGATTCCCGCACTGCCGCCGACATGCTCGCCCTGGTGCATCGCTGGCACGGCGAAGGGCGGACGGTGGTCGCCGTGCTGCACGACCTGGAGATGGTGCGCCGCGAGTTCCCCGAGACGCTGCTGCTGGCCCGGGACTGCCTGGGCTGGGGCCCGACCGCCGAGGTGCTGACCGCCGCCAACCGGCTGCGCGCCCGGATGATGGCGGAAGCCTGGGCGGCGGACCCGGCGGATTGCGGCCGGCAGGACGCCGCCTGATCCGCGACCTGCTGCTCTCGCCCTTCATCGACTACGGCTTCCTGCGCCGGGCGCTGGTGGGGTGCTGGGCCCTGGCGGTGGCGGCGCCGCCGCTCGGCCTGTTCCTGATGCTGCGGCGGATGAGCCTGACGGCCGATGTGCTGGCGCATGGCATCCTGCCCGGCGTGGCGGCGGGCTTCCTGCTGGCCGGCCTGTCCCTGCCGGCCATGGCGGCGGGCGGGCTGGTGGCCGGCCTCGCGGTGGCGCTGGGGGCGGGGGCGCTGGCCCGCGCCACGGGCGGGCGCGAGGATGCCTCGCTGGCCGCGCTGTACCTGGTGGCCCTGGCGCTCGGCGTCGCGCTGGTGAGCTGGCGGGGCGGCGCGGTGGAGCTGACCACCCTGCTGTTCGGCAGCGTGCTGGGGGTGGACGACGCGGCGCTGCTGCTGATGGCCGGCACCGCGACCCTGACCCTGGCGGCGCTGGCGCTGGCCTGGCGGCCGCTGGTGCTGGAATGCTTCGACCCCGGCTTCGCCCAGGCGGTCGGCGCGCGCGGCGCCTGGTGGCACATGGCCTTCCTGGCGCTGGTGGTGCTGAACCTGATCGCCGCCTTCCAGGCGCTGGGGACCCTGATGGCCGTGGGGCTGATGATGCTGCCGGCGATCGCGGCGCGGCACTGGGCGCGGCAGGTGGGCGGCATGACCTATGCCGCGGTCGGGATCGCCGCGCTCTCGGCCTATGCCGGGCTGCTGCTCTCCTTCCATGCCGATGTGCCGAGCGGCCCGGCAGTGGTGCTGGCGGCCGGGACGGCCTGGGGCCTTTCCGTGCTGTGCGGCCCGGTGGACGGGCTGCTGGCACGCTGGTGGCGGCGACCGCATCTGGCGGGGTAGGGCGGCGGATGGGGCTTCAACCGCGGCCGCCCTGTGGGGCTATGCTGCAGCCGCCGAAGGGAGCCCCTTGCATGACCGACGCCGTCCCCGCCTTCGCCCCCATCCTGCGCGCCCCGGGGGAGGGGCTGCGCAATGCCGCCTTCGGGGAGCGGTTGCTGCGCATCCGCGGCGCCGAGACCGCCGGCCGCTTCGCGCTGTGGGAGGAGCCGGTGCCGCCCGGCTGGGGACCGCCACTGCATGTCCACGGGCGGGAGGATGAGTTCTTCCAGGTGCTGGAGGGTCGGCTGCGCTTCCGCTGCGCCGACCGGGTCTGGGAGGGCGGGGCGGGCAGCACGGCCTTCCTGCCGCGCGGGGTGCCGCATGCCTTCCGCAACATCGGCGCGACGGATGCGCGCATCCTGGTCGGGGTCACGCCCGGCGGCTTCGAGGAATTCTTCGTCGAGCTGGAGCGCGACGGCGTGACGGACCTCGCCAAGGTCGGCGAGATCGCGGCGCGCTACGGCCTGGAATTCCTCGGACCGCCGCTGGAGGCCTAGACCGGTTCCCGTTCGCCATGGCTCACGGCAACCGCTCTGGTCATTTGAATCGACGAGCATCTTCACCCGATCAGGTGTTTCCACCTGATCAGGACCGCTCTAGCGGCGCGAACCGCCCCCACGCCCTGCCGCCAGCAGCGGCGCCGGGGCGGCCAGCAGGTCCGCGGCTTGGCGCCTGGATCGGCGCGAGGCCGCGCCGGCGGCGCTGCGCGTCGCAGATCGTGCGGGCCCTGGTCCCGCCGCCGCGGCCCAAGCGTCCGGGAGCATGCGAGGCCGCGCCCCTTTGGCCCCGGGTGCCTTGTGGCGTGCCCGCGCCGCGGCGCCGTCGAAAGCCGCCTCGCCGGGCGCCGGCTGCCTGATGTGCCGGCAAGGCGATGCTGCCGACACGGTGTTGCCTCGCCGCCTGGACCGCCCGGGGCGGCGGGTCGGCCAGGTTGCCATGCCTTCGGCAGAGGGCGGGTGTGCCGTCGCCCGAAACCCTGCGGGGACGGCAGCCGGAGCGCGCCGAAGCCATCCGCGGATTGGCCAGGAGGAAACGGCGTGTCGCGACCCGGCCCGCAGGGCGGCCCATGCGGCCGATGCCCGGAACCGGCTGGAACCGCGGCGCGTCCGGCGGCGGGGGCTTCTGCCCGACGAGTGCCAGCCACATCAGCCCGGGCAGCCGGGCATGGCATCCGGCCCGCATCCGGGTCACGAACGCCGGTGCCATCGGCAGGTCCGGGGCGAAATCGGTCGAACCGGGATATGGTCGAATGACCGTGGCGATGCCATCGGAACGGCCACAGCAGGAGAATGCAGCATGGATGACGTCGTGATCCGCACCGCCGCGAGCCGCGCGACCAAGACAGCGCCAGCGGCCAATTTCACCGGCACGGTCCTGCAGGATGCGATGGCGACGCCGCTCGCGCCCTCCCGGACCAGCGCCACCCTGGTGACCTTCGCACCGGGCGCGCGCACGAACTGGCACACGCACCGGACGCGGCAGATCCTGGTCGCCACGCAGGGCACCGGCATGGTCGAAGTGCGCGGCAAGCCGCCGCACGTCATGCGTGCCGGCGATGTCGTCGAGGTGCCGCCCGGCCTGGTGCACTGGCATGGCGCCGTGGCCGGGCACCTCTTCGCGCATATCTCCTTCCTGGAGATCGAGGGGCCCGACAACAACACCTGGATGGAGCCCGTGGACGAGGCGCATTACCAGGCCGTGGCGATCGCGCCGGCGACCTGACCCGGGCGTTCAGCCCGCGCCGGTGACGCGCCAGATGACGTTGCCGACGTCATCCGCCATGAGCACCGCCCCGTCCGGCCCGATCGCCACGCCGACGGGGCGGCCATAGGATTCGCGCTCATCCGGCGCGAGGAACCCGGAAAGGATGTCGCGCGGCGCACCGGCGGGGCGGCCATGCGCGAAGGGCACGAACACCAGCTTGTAGCCGCTGAGCGTGCTGCGGTTCCAGGACCCATGCTGGCCGATCGCCATGCCGTCCGGGAAGCCCGGCAGCGTCTCCGCCGGAAGCCAGCACAGGCCGAGCGAGGCCGTGTGCCCGCCGAGCGCATAATCGGGCGTGATCGCGCGCGCGACCATCGCCGGGTCCTGCGGCACCCGGTCATCCACGGTCTGGCCCCAGTAGCAATAGGGCCAGCCATAGAAGCCGCCATCCTGCACCGAGGTCAGGTAGTCGGGCGGCGTCTCGTCGCCGAGGCCGTCGCGCTCGTTCACCACGGTCCAGAGCGCGCCGGTATTGGGCTCCCACGCCATGCCGACGGCATTGCGCAGGCCCCCGGCGAAGATGCGGATGGCGCCCGTCGCCACGTCATATTCGTGGATCGCGGCGCGCCCTTCCTCGACCTCCATGCCCTGCTCGGCGATGTTGCTCAGCGAACCGACCCCGATATAGAGCTTGGAGCCGTCCGGGCTGCGCAGCAGGCTGCGGGTCCAGTGGCCGCCGGGCTTGAAGGTCGCCAGGGTCCGGGCCGGTGCGGTGATGCGCGTCGCCCCCGGCGTGTAGGGAAAGGCGACGAGGGCGTCGGTATTGCCGACATAGAAGGTGTCGCCGATCAGCGCCATGCCGAAGGGCTGGTTGAGATTGTCGAGGAAGGTCTCGCGGATTTCGGCCACGCCGTCGCGATCCGCGTCGCGCAGCAGGGTGATCCGGTTGGCGCTGACGCCCATCGCCGCGGCCCTGCGCATGGTGCTGACCATGGCATAGTCGAAGAGCGAGCGCGGCGAGCGATCCATGCTCATCGCCTCGGCGACCAGCACGTCGCCATTCGGCAGCACCTCGATCCAGCGGGGATGGTCGAGGTCGGTGGCGAAGGCATTCACCCGGAGACCGGATGCCGCCACGGGGGCCTGGCCGGGCATCCAGCCGCGGGCCGTCGGCATCTTCAGCGTGGGAATGCTGCCCTGCGGGCGAGCCTTCGGGATGGATGGGGCATCGCCCCAGGCCGGGGCGGGACTGCCCTGCGTGACCTGCCGCGCGACGCGCGCGGTGCCACCGACCACGGCGACGAGCCGCGCGAAAGCCGTCGAAAAGCTCACCCGGAATCCCTCATCTGCGTGGGCTGCGCCGCCAGGGCGGCAGGCCGTATCTATCATCCTGAACGCCGACCTGTCCCGGCCGGCTCCCTCATGCACGCTTGCCGCAATCGGCCGTGGCGGGTCGGGACGGCGTCGCCCAGCCCGGCGCGATCGCATGCTCCCGAGCCAGCCGGCGGCGGATCCGGTCATTCCGCGGCAGCCATGGGCATGCGGCGGGTGGTTGCCGGTGGCGTCCCCCCTGCCTGCAGGCCGCGGCGGGTCGGCGGCTCCGGCGCACGGGCCCTGCGGCTCAACCCCCAGGCGGGATCCGAACCGCGATCGCGGGCGTCATCGCCAGGCCGGGGCGGGTGCCGGACCGATGCCCCGATGGTCGTCGTCACTGCAGGCGCCGCGCCGCCTGCCGATCCGCCACCCGGGGCTCATGGGCCGGCCGTTGCCGCCGGGGTCAGCCCGGTCGCCAGCAGCCGTTCGGCCGCGGCCTCGAGGGCCGTCGCCGCCTCCTGGTTGCCGAGATAGGGCGCCGCGGTGAACGCCCCCTCCAGCAGCAGGAGGAGGACATCCCCGAGCCCCGCGGCGTCATCGGCGCCTGCCTCGGCGCAGAGGCGACGCAAGCGGTCACGGGTCGCGCGCTTCTCGGCATCCGCCACCTTCCGCGCGGGATGGTCGGGGTCGGGGAACTCGGCGATGGCGAGCCCCATCGGGCAGCCGCGGAAGCCGGGCTGGCGCAGCACATCGGCGGCGGCCCGCACATAGGCGAGGGGCCGCTCGCGCGGCGGCACGCCCTCGGCCATGGCCGCGGCGTAGGTGCAGGCGGCGGATTCGCAATCCTCGCGCAGGATGGCTTCGACGAGCGCGTCCTTCGACGGATAGGCGCGGTAGAGGCTCATCTTCGTCGTGCCGGCGACGCGGCAGACCTCCTCCACACCCGTGGCGCGGATGCCCTGGCGATAGAACAGCTCCTTCGCGGCATCGCGCACCCGCTGTGCCGCCGGGCGCGCATCGCGGGCTGTGCGGGTGCTGGCCTCAGACACGGTTCTGCCTCCTGCCTGCCGGTCAGATCGCGGGATTGCGACCGAGGGCGACCTTGCGATGATACCGACCGGTTCGTATCCATAGGACGAACCGGTCGGTATCATCCGGCCCCGGAGATTGGCGATGTCCCCCTCCCTGCGCAAGTCCCTGGCGCCCCTGGCAATCGCGCTCGCCCTGCCCGCCCTCCCGCTCTCCGCCCAGACCCCTCCCGCCCCGCCGGCCGTGACCGTCGCGCAGCCGCTGCAGCGGACGGTGACCGAATGGGACGAGCATGTCGCCCGGCTGGAGCCCTTCGCCCGGGTGGAACTGCGCCCGCGCGTTTCCGGCCAGGTGGACCAAGTGAATTTCCGCGACGGCCAGCTGGTGCGCGCCGGCGACCTCCTCTTCACCATCGACCGCCGGCCCTTCGAGATCGCGGTGGACGCCGCGAGGGCCGAGGTCGCCAGGGCCCAGGCGAAGCTCGACCTGGCGGGGCAGGAGATCGACCGCACCATCCCGCTGGTGCGCGACCGCTTCGCGCCGCAGGCGCAGCTCGACACGCGCCGCGCCGCGCAGCGCGATGCCGAGGCGGCGCTGGCCGCCGCCCGCGCCCAGCTCCGCAATGCCGAGCTGGAGCTGACCTGGACCGAGGTGCGCGCCCCCAATGCCGGCCGCGTCTCCGACCGCCGGGTGGATGCCGGCAACCTGGTGCAGACCGGCACGACGCTGCTGACCACCATCCTCACCCTCGACCCGGTCTATGCCAGTTTCGACATGAGCGAGGCGGACTACCTCCGCCTCGCCCGGCAGACCCGCAGCGGCGCCCGCGCCTCGGACCGCGAGCCGGGGCGGACACCGGTGCAGCTGCGCCTCGCCGACGAGCAGGGCTTCGAGCATGGCGGGCGGCTCGACTTCCTCGACACCGCGCTCGACCAGCGCTCCGGCACCGTCCGCGCGCGGGCCGTGCTGCCCAACCCGGACCTGTTCCTGATGCCCGGCACCTTCGCCCGGCTGCGGCTCTGGGCCGGGGAGGGCGAGGGGCTGCTGGTGCCGGACGCCGCCATCGCCGCCGACCAGGCATCCCGCATGGTGCTGACCGTCGCCGCGGACGGGACCGTGGTGCCCAAGCCGGTGGTGCTCGGCCCCGTCGTGGACGGGCTGCGCCTGGTGCGCAGCGGCCTGTCGCCGGAGGACCGGGTGGTGATCGCCGGGCTGCACCGCGCCCGCCCCGGCAGCCGGGTGACGGCCGAGGAGGGGCCGGTCCGCCCCACCGCGGCGCAGGTCGCCGCGAACCGCTGACCCCGTCGCGCCAGGAGCCCGCGCCATGCGCCTCGCCCGCTTCTTCATCGCCCGGCCGGTTTTCGCGGCGGTGATCTCCATCGCCATCACCCTCGTCGGTGCCATCGCCGGCTTCGGCCTGCCGATCAGCGAATACCCCGAGATCGCGCCGCCGACCGTGACGGTGACGGCGACCTATCCCGGCGCCTCGGCCCAGGTGATCTCCGAGACGGTGGCGACGCCGATCGAGCAGGAGATCAACGGCGTCGACAACATGCTCTACCTCTCCTCCCAGGCGACCGGCGATGGCAGGCTGACCATCACCGTGGTGTTCCGCCAGGGCACCGACGTGGACAGCGCGCAGGTGCTGGTGCAGAACCGCGTCGCGGTCGCCCAGCCCCGCCTGCCGGAGGAGGTGCAGCGCCTCGGCCTCGTCGTGCGCAAGGCCTCGCCCGACCTGCTGATGGTCGTGCACATGATCTCGCCCGACGGGACGCGCGACCAGCAATACATCTCCAACTACGCGACCATCAACGTGAAGGACCGGCTGGCGCGGCTGGACGGCGTCGGCGACGTGCAGGTCTTCGGCGCCCGCGACTATGCCATGCGCGTCTGGCTGGACCCGGCGCGCGTGGCGGCGCGCGGCATGACGCCGGGCGAGGTGCTGGCGGCGCTTCGCCGCGCCAACCTGCAGGTGGCCGCCGGCGGGCTGAACCAGCCGCCGACCGGCGCCGGCGGGGCGCAGGCCTTCCAAGTGAACATCGAGGCGCTGGGCCGGCTGGTCTCGCCCGAGCAGTTCAGCGAGATCGTCGTAGCGACCGGGGAGGGCGGCGCGCCGGTCCGGCTGCGCGACATCGCCCGCGTCGAGCTGGGCAGCCAGGACTACACGGTGAACGCCTACCTGAACAACCAGGCGGCAACGGCGAACGTCATCTACCAGCGCCCCGGATCGAACGCGCTGGCCACCGCCGCCGCGGTGCGCGCGACCATGGCGGAGCTTTCGAAATCCTTCCCCGCCGGGCTGAGCTACAGCGTGGTCTACGACCCCACGCGCTTCATCGCCCAGTCGATGGAGGCGGTGGCCCACACCTTCGCCGAGGCGGTGCTGCTGGTGGTGCTGGTGGTGATCCTGTTCCTGCAGTCCTGGCGCGCCGCCATCATCCCGCTGCTGGCCATCCCGGTCTCCATCATCGGCACCTTCGCCGCCATGGCGGCGCTCGGCCTCACGCTCAACACGCTGTCGATGTTCGGCCTGATCCTCGCCATCGGCATCGTGGTGGACGATGCCATCGTGGTGGTGGAGAATGTCGAGCGGCACCTGGCCGAGGGCATGGCCCCGCGCGCGGCGGCCGAGCGCACCATGGACGAGGTCGGCTTCGCGCTGATCGCCATCGCCCTCGTGCTCTGCGCCGTCTTCGTCCCCACCGCCTTCATCGCCGGCCTGACCGGCGCCTTCTACAGGCAGTTCGCGGCGACCATCGCGGTCGCGACGCTGCTCTCGGCGCTGGTTTCGCTCACCCTCTCGCCAGCGCTGGCGGCGCTGCTGCTGCGACCGCATGCGCAGGCCGCAGCGCAGGGCCGGCTGGCCTGGCTCCGGGCGCCCTTCGGCCTGTTCGCCCGCGGCTTCAACCGGGTGTTCGATGCGCTGTCGCTCGGCTACGGGGCGCTGACGCGGCGCCTGGTGCGGCTGGCAGCCCTGCTGCTGCTGCTCTATGCCGGGCTGCTGGGGCTGACCGGCCATACGGTGCGGGGCACGCCGACCGGCCTGATCCCGCCGCTCGACCGCGGCTACCTGATCGCCGCCTTCCAGCTGCCGCCCGGCGCCGCCCTGGCGCGGACCGATGCGGTGATCCGCCGCGCGTCGGACGCGGTGCTGCAGGTGCCGGGCGTGCGGGACGCCGTGGCCTTCACCGGCTTCGACGGCGCCACCTTCACCAACGCGCCGAATACCGGCGTCATCTTCCTCGGCCTGCAGCCCTTCGAGGAGCGGCAGAAGGCCGGCATCGCCTATGCCGGCATCATCGCCGCGGTGCAGGCAAGGCTGGCGGAGGAGCGCGAGGCGCTGGCGCTGGTCATCCCGCCGCCCTCGGTCCCCGGCATCGGCACCGGCGGCGGCTTCAAGCTCTATGTCCAGGACCGCAGCGGCCGCGGCGCGCGGGAGCTGGAGCGGGTGACGGGGGAGGTGGTGGCGGCGGCGAACGGCCTGCCCGAGATCGCCATGGCCTTCACCCTGTTCAACACCGCGACGCCGGTGTTGCGGACCGAGGTGGACCGCAGCAAGGCGGAAATGCTCGGCGTGCCGCTGGCCCGTGTCTCGGAGGCGCTGTCGGTCTATCTCGGCTCCATCTTCGTCAACGACTTCAACATCCTCGGCCGGACCTACCGGGTGACGGCCCAGGCCGAGGAAGCCCAGCGCCTGACGCCGCGCGACGTGGCGCTGCTGCGCACCAGGAACGAGGCCGGCGAGATGGTGCCGATCGGCGCGCTGGCCAGCTTCCGCGACGACACCGGGCCCTATCGCGTGCCGCGCTACAACCTCTATCCGGCGGCGGAGATCCAGGGTGCGCCGAAGCCGGGCGTGTCCACCGGCCAGGCGATCGCCGCCATGCAGGCGCTGCTGGCCGAGCGCCTGCCCGAGGGCTTCGGCTATGAATGGACCGAGATCGCGCTGCAGGAAACGACGCAGGGCGACACCGCACCGATCGCCTTCGGCCTGGCGGTCGTCTTCGTCTTCCTGCTGCTGGCGGCGCTGTACGAAAGCTGGCTGCTGCCGCTGGCCGTGGTGCTGATCGCGCCCATGTCGGTGCTGGCGGCGCTGGCCGGGGTGCTGTGGCGCGGGCTCGACAACAACGTGCTGGTGCAGGTCGGGCTGGTGGTGCTGGTCGGGCTGGCGGCGAAGAACGCGATCCTGATCGTGGAATTCGCCCGCACCGCGGAGGCCGAGGGCATGACACGCTGGCAGGCGGCGGAGGCGGCGGCGCGCACCCGGCTGCGGCCGATCCTGATGACCTCGCTCGCCTTCATCCTCGGCGTGCTGCCGCTGGCCGTCGCCACGGGGGCGGGCGCGGAGATGCGCCAGAGCCTGGGCACCGCGGTCTTCGCCGGCATGCTGGGCGTGACGGCCTTCGGCCTGCTGTTCACCCCGGTCTTCTATGTGGTCGCGCGCGCCATGGCGCGCCGGCCGCATGCCACCGCGGATGATGGCGCCCACCTGCCGGGGAAATCCGTGGTCTCGCACGCCGATGTCGGCCAGCCGCCGCGGGCCTGATGGTGCGGAGGGGGGTGTCGCCGGCGCCCCCCCGTGCCCGCGGCAAGGGCCTCGACGCGTGCAGCGGCAGGCCCCGGGACCGGACCCGGCATACCTCCGGCGTCGTTCGCCGGCCATGCAGGGCGATCGATGCACCCAGCCCCAGGTCGCGGCGCGCCTGACCAGGGGGAGGCGCCGAAGGCCGGCGCGAACCCGTTTCTCCGATGGCAGCCGCGCGTGAGTCGCAGGCGCGGCCTGTCGCATTGAGGCACCCGCGCCAACACCCGGCATCCCCGCGCGGGATATCAGCCCGGCATTGGAAATCCAGGGACGAGGGTTGCTCCGCGTCGAGCGGGGACGACCCTCCGGGATGGCAGAATGATTGGCGACGCGCAGCCATTGGCCTTGATCGTGGAGGACGACGCCGTGCTCGCCCTCATGGTGGAAGACCTTCTCGCGGCGGAGGGCTTCGACACGCTGATGGCGGCGAACGCCGCCGATGCCGCGTCCAGGGTCGCCAAGGCCGGCCCGCTCGGGGTGGCGGTGATCAATCTGGAGCTGTCCGGCGTGCTTGCCGGCCAGGGCATCATCGCGGAATTGCGCAGGCACACGCCGCGCCTGCCGGTGGTGGTGATCACCGGCTACAACAAGCGGGCGCCGCAAGGGAATCTGCGCGGGCTGGGCTGGCCGACGATCCGGCTTGCCAAGCCCGAAGGCTACCATGAGCTTGCGGCCGCGGTCTGGGACGTGATCGACCAGGCCCGTACGGGCACGAGGCCGCTCGACATGCTCCGGCGCGCGGATGACCGGCCCCGTCGCGTGGCCCGGGTCCATCCCTAGCGGGTGGTCGCCGTCGTGCCTGCCGCGGCACCACCTGGCCGCCGGCATCCCGATCATGCCTGCATCGGGCGCAGGATGGCCCGGCGACGAGCATGGCCGCATCCGGCTGCGGCGCTGGCGCCACCTCTCGATCGGTACCTTGGCGTGCTGCCGCGGGCTGCGCCCCGCCCGTCCGCCGGATCATCCCTTCGCGGGTCGGCGTCCGGATCGCGTTCGGCCGCCGCTTGCCCTGCCGATCGCACGCCTTCCGTCCGTCCGCCTGGGCCAGCCACCGGCTGCCGAGCTTGGCCCACTCGCGGCAGCGCATCGGCCGCGTCACCCCGATCGGCCGCGCCGCCGTCCCGCGCTGGTCCATCGGGCCGTCAAGCTGCCGCGGCGCGGCAATGATCGTCCCCGGCCGCGCGGCTTGCCCCCTGCGTACCCGCTTCCCAGCGCAGGCACTGGACCGCGCTTCCGCTGGGCCAGGCATGCCGGGTCAGGCGCGCGGCGGCGGCGTGCCCCTGGTCGAGGCCCTGCCGCGCGCCAAGGCCAGCACCGGGAACGCCGCGGCCGCCTGCCGGGCGGCCGCCTGGCCCGCGATGCGGCCACGGCTCGCCGGCCTCTGCCGCATGAGCTCCGCCATCGCGGCCGGCGCCGGCAGGCCGATGCCGAAGATGGCGATCGCCGCTGCCACGAGGCCCAGGCCGGCAAAGGGGGCGAGAATGATTGCGCCCGCCTGCGGGGCGGCGGCGCCGGTTGCGAGACGATGGCGGCGCGGCAGGACGCGCAGCGGCAGATTGCCGGCGATGGACGCGAGCGCGGCCGTCGCCATCAGCAGCCCGGCCAGCCGCGTCGCCTGATCGCGTCTGAGGCCGATCCGCTGCACGCGGAGAGGACCCGGCATGAACCGGGCCCCGCCACCGAGGACAGCAGTGGCAGCAGCGCGCCCAGGAGGCGACGGGCATGCCGCGTGGATGGCGTGGTCTCGGCCGATGGCGCGGCGGCCCCGCCGGCCCCCGGCATGCCCGCGCTGGGGCCCTGGTCGGGGCCGGGAAGGATGCGGAGCAGGAGCAGGGCGAAGGCGACGAGGCCGGCGAGCCCGGCTATGGCGCCGCTCGACATTGTCGGGCTAGGGATCGGCCCAGCCGATCTGAGCCTTGCCGCGCTGTGCGCGGGGGCGCGCCCGCGTCCTCTTCCTCGACCGCAGGCCCGGCTTCGCCTGGCATCGCGGCATGATGCTGCCCGGCGCGCGGCTGCGATGCTCCTGGATCAAGGATCTGATGACGCCGGTGGCGCCGGCCTCGCGCCTCGGCTTCCTGTCCTGCCTCGCCGAACGCCGCCGCCTGCCCGGCGGTGGCCTGTGGCGCCCTGGTTCCGGCGGCCGGCGCGGTGCGGGCGATCCGGGGCCACGCCGATACGCCGCCGGCACGCATCTCGACCCTCCCGCCTGCCGCGGGCGCCAGGAGGCCGAAGCCCGTGGCGCGGCGCGCCTTTGCCGCCCGCTGCGGCAAGCACTCTGCTGGTCGCCAGGACGGCCACGCCCCCGCCATTCGGCAGCCTTCCGACAGGGCCTGGCATCGCCAGTCCCGAGCGGAGCGACGCGCCGCGATCCATCCCCCATCGCCGAAGGCCCTGCGGCCCCTGGCGATGCGGGTTCCGGACACGCGAAGCCCCCGCAGGCGAGTCAGCGGGGCCGTTCGATGTTCCACATCACCGGGAAGCCGAAGTCGATCACGCCGCGCAGTTCCGCCCGCCACACCGCCGGGCTGCGGAACTGGCCGCTGAGCGGGAAGGTGACGTTCTCGATCGCCAGGCGCTGCAGCTCCGCCGCCAGGGCCTTGCGCTTCGCCGGGTCGCCTTCGGCCGCATAGGCGTCGAGCACCGGCTTCATCGCCTCCACGCAATAGCCCCAGGGCTGGTTGTTGGAGCAGTTATAGCCGATGCCGACATTGGACAGCGGGTCGGCCATGTCGAAGCCGGTATAGACCACCGGCACCAGGTTCCAGCCGCCGCGCTCTATCGGCTCCCGCGCCACCCAGCGGCCGGCGATGGAGGACCAGTCGCTGGCCTGCACGTCCAGGTTGAAGCCCGCGCGCTTCAGACGGTCGATCACCACCAGCGCCATCGGGTTGATCAGCGCGGAATCCGCGGGCTGCAGGATGACGATGCGCTCGTTGCTGTAGCCGGCTTCCTTCAGCAGGGCGCGGGCGCGGTCGAGGCTGGCGCCGCGCAGCACCTCGGCGCCCGCATCGTTCGAATAGGTGGTGCCGCACATGTAGAGGCTGGCGCAGTCGGGCGAGGCCATGCCGTCCGCCAGGCCATGCGCCGCCACCACCTCCGCCCGGTCGAGCGCCGCCTGCACGGCCCTGCGCATCGTGACATTGTTGAAGGGCGGCAGGTGGTGGTTCAGCGACACGCCGCCGGTGATCTGCGCGATGCCGCCGGCCTGGGAGAGCACCAGGTTGCGGTCCCGTCGGAAGCGCGGGATGTAGTCGAAGGGCGCGTATTCCAGGTAGTCCACCTCGCCCTGGGTGATCGCCGCGGCGCGCAGCGACACATCGGTCATGGTCAGGAATTCGACCCGCTCGGCCAGCGGCCGCTTGCCGCCGGCCAGGCCGTCCGCCGCTTCCTCCCGCGCGCGATAGGCGGGGTTGCGGCGGAAGGCGGTGCGCTCGCCGGGCACCCAGGCGTCGCGGTCGAACAGGAAGGGGCCGCTGCCCATGATCTCCCGCACCGGCTGGGTGGGCGGCGTGGCGTTGGCGATGCGGGCCGGCATGACGAAGGGGACATGGACGCTCGGCTTGCCCAGCGCCTCCACCACATGGCCGAAGGGGCGCGCGAGCTCGAGGACGAAGGTGGCGGGATCCACCACCGCGATCTCCCGCGTCGCCGCCAACAGCTGCCGGCCGATGGCGTCGCGCTGGCCCCAGCGCCGGATGGAGGCGACCGCATCCTCGGCGGTCACCGCCGTGCCGTCGTGGAATTCCAGGCCGGGGCGCAGCCGGAAGGTCCAGCGCAGCCGGTCCGGGCTGGCCTGCCAGCTCTCCAGCATCTGCGGCCGGTACTCGCCCTTCGAATCCATGGCGACCAGCGTGTCGAAGACCATGTAGGCGAAGTTGCGGGTGACGAAGCTCGGGCTGCTGATCGGGTCCAGGTTCTGCAGCCCGACATTGACGACGAGGCGGAGCGGCCGCTCGCGCGGCTGCGCCTCCGCGCCTGCCGCGGCCAGCGTGAGGACGGAAGCGGCCAGCAGGCCGCGCCAACTCGGTCGCATGGTCGGTTCCCTTCTCAGCGTGTCTCGTTGCGCGCGGCCCAGGCCTCGGCGATCTCGCCGCAGCTGGCGAACCAGACGCCGGGGAATTCGCGGATCCAGGCGATCATCTCCCGCAGCAGGGCGATCCGGCTGGGCCGGCCGCTGACCTGCGGGTGCATGACCAAGTTGTAGAGCCCGCCCCAGCGATGGATCTCCTGGAACTCGGTCTGGAAGACTTCCCTGATGTGGCTGTTCGGAAAGATCGGCCGGGGGCTCTTGATGGAGAACAGCGCATAGGGCGCGTCGTCCAGCGACCAGTGCCAGGGCAGCTCGATCGGACCAGGGCGGCCATCCGGCATGCGGTGGCGATAGGGGTTGATGTCGTCCAGCAGCGACGAATCATAGGTGAAGCCATGCTTGTCGAGCAGGCGGATGAGGTTGTCGCTGGTCTCCCCGGCCGGCGACCGGTAGCCCTTCGGCACCACCCCCAGCACGCGCTTGAGGCTGTCCAGCCCGCGCTCCATCTCCTCCACCTCCTTGTCCGGGAAGGCGGGGTCGATCCAGGCATGGGAATAGCTGTGGTGGCCGATCTCATGGCCCTCCCGCAGGACCATCTCGCAGCGGTCGGTGTGGTTCTCCACCGTCCAGCCGGGGATGAAGAAGGTGGCGGGGACGCCGGCATCCTTCAGCGTCTCGAGGATCTTCGGCACGCCGACCTTGGCGCCGTACTTCCCCTGGCTGAGGATGCCGGGGCGGCGGATGTTGTCGGGGTCGCGCGCCATCCACAGCGTCTCGGCGTCGAAGTCGAAGGTCAGCGCCACGGCGACCCGGGCGCCGTTCGGCCAGTTCACGCGCATGTCGATCATCAGGGATGCTCCGGTCGGATCTCGTCGTCGGGCGGCGCATGCCGCCCCGCCAGCCAGCCGCCGTCCACGCCGATCACCTGGCCGGTGACGTAGGAGGCATCGTCCGAGGCGAGGAAGGCGATCACCGCCGCCACCTCCGCCGGCCGCGCGGCGCGGCGCAGCGGCGTCGGCGCCAGCACGGCGCGGCGATAGTAGTCCCGCTGCAGATGGCCCTCGGTCATCGCCGTCTCGATCACCCCGGGCGCGACCGCATTCACCAAGATGCCGGCGGGGCCGAGTTCGGCGGCAAGCTGCCGCGTCATCTGCGCGACGCCGGCCTTGGCGACGGCATAGGCCGTGGTGCCGGGCACGCCGGCGATGCCGAAGGTGGAGGAGACGGAGACGATCCGCCCGCCCGGCCGCGGCAGGTGCGGCAGCACCGCCCGCGTCATGCGCAGCACGGCCTTCAGGTTGGTGTCCAGGAAGCGGTCGATCAGCGCGTCGTCGGACTCCGCCAGCGGCTTCGACCCGCCGATGCCGGCATTGTTCACCAGGATGTCGACGCGGCCGAAGGCGTCCAGCGCCGCCCGCGCCAGCCGCTCCGGCGCCCCCGCCCCGGTCAGGTCGAGAGCGAGGGATGCGCCGCCGACGGAAGCCGCGGTCTCCGCCACCTCCGGCAGGCGGTCGGCCAGCAGCACTTGCGCGCCGTCGGCCGCCAGGCGGGCGGCGGTGGCGGCGCCGATCCCGCGCGCCGCGCCGGTGACGATGGCGACGCGGCCGGCGAACCGATTGGGGTCAGGCAAGCCGTCCTCCATCCACGGGCAGGGCGACGCCGGTGACGAAGCCGGCGGCGTCCGAGAGCAGGAACAGCACCGTGCCCGCCACCTCCTCCGCCGTGCCGAAGCGGCCCATCGGGTGGCGGGCACGGAAGGCGGCCTCGCGTGCCGCGCGCGCCTCGGAATCGCCTGCCGCGGCGAAGGTCGCTTCCAGCATCGGCGTCTCGATCGACCCGGGGCAGACGCAGTTCACCCGGATGTTCTCCGCCGCATGGGTCAGCGCCAGGCTCTTCGTCAGCATCACCACCGCGCCCTTGCTGGCCGAATAGGCCGGCAGCGTCGCGGAGCCGGCGAGGCCGGCGGTGGAGGCGAACAGCACCATCGCGCCGCGCCCGGCGGCGCGCATCGCCGGAAGCACGGCCCGCACCGTCAGCCAGGTGCCCTTGACGTTCACGTCGAACAGCCGGTCCCATTCGGCCTCGGTCGCCTCATCGGCCGGGCGGGCGGGGCCCAGCATTCCGGCGGCGGTGACCAGCAACGAGACGGGGCCGAGCGTGGCGGCCAGCCGCGCCGCCGCATCGAGATCGCGGGCCGAGGTGACGTCGCCGGTGGCGCAGAGCGCGCCCGGGCATGCCGCCGCTGTCTCGGCGAGGCCCGCCGCGTCGCGGTCGAACAGCAGCAGCCGCGCGCCGTCCCGGGCCAGGCCCTGGGCGGCGGCGCGGCCGAGGCCGGAGGCGGCGCCCGTGACGAAGCCGATGCGTCCCGCGAACCGGCCCTGCCCCTCGCCCTCCGCCATGGCCCGCCCCCGCGTGCTGCGCCGTGGGATGGTGCGGCGAACCCGTCAGCCGGGCAAGACGCCGGATCGGATCGCCGAAGGGCGCATGCCTGGAGGCGTGAATCCGATCCGCATGGCATCGGATCGCCGAAGGGCGCATGCCTGGCGGCGCGACGCCGATCCGCCGCATCGGCGTTATGCGTCGCGGGCCGCCGCCCTCTCCCGCGCCCGCACGCGTTCGCGGTGCACGGTGTAGAGCCCGCTGCCGATGATCACGGCGGCGCCGAGCAGGGTCGCGCTGTCCGGCACATTGGCGAAGATCAACCAGCCCAGCGTGGTCGAGAACAGCAGCTGCACATAGGAGAAGGGCGCGAGCAACGAGGCCGGGCCCTGCCGGTAGGCCAGGATCACCAGGTACTGCCCGACGGAGGAACACAGCCCATGCGCCAGGCCGAGGCCGAGCTGGCGCCAGCCCGGCAGGACGAAATCGACCGGCACCAGCAGGGTCAGCAGCAGCAGGCCGGTGGCGGCCGACCACAGCACGGTCGTCTCCGTCCGGTCGCCGGCGCCCATCTTGCGGGTGATGACGATGGTCGCCGCCCAGCACAGCGCCGAGGCCACGGGGAACAGCGCGGCCAGCGACAGCGCGCCGCTGCCGGGGCGGATGACGATCAGCACGCCGAGGAAGCCGACGAAGACCGCGCTCCAGCGCCGGATGCCCACCTTCTCGCCCAGCAAGACGATCGACAGCGCCGTGACGAAGCCGGGCGCGACATAGCCGATGGCCGTCGCCTCGGCGATCGGCAGGAAGCCCAGCCCGGCGACGAACAGCACGGCGGAGCCGACCAGCGTGACCCCGCGCAGCAACTGCAGCCAGGGCCGCTTCGGCCGCAGCCGCAGCACCCGGGCACGGCGCGCCAGGGCATAGGCCAGGGCGACGAAGACGATGTAGCGGAGCCAGGCGACCTCCACCGCCGGCACGCCATCCAGCCGCATGAGCTTGGCCATGGCGTCCGAGACGGAGAAGAGCACGACGGAGACGAGGATCAGCAGGATGCCCTGCAGCGTCCGGTCCGGTGCCGCGTCGGTCCTGGTCTCGCTCACGCACCCTGTCCCGCTGCAAGGCCGCAGCATAGCGGCTGCGGCGCAGCGCGTCCCGCCGCGCATTGCTCACGGCTGCGATGGAATGCCGCCGCCGGGGACGGGGCCGCTCAGGGTCGGGCGATGGCATCCGGCACGAAGAAGGGCGTGGCCTCCAGCTCCGGCTCGGCGAAGGCTTCCAGCGCCGCCCGCACCGCGCCCAGATCCTCCCGGAACAGGTGCTGCGCGACGGCATGCGCCAGCCGTTCCGCG
This sequence comes from Paracraurococcus ruber, assembly GCF_004353985.1. GTDB lineage: Bacteria > Pseudomonadota > Alphaproteobacteria > Acetobacterales > Acetobacteraceae > Paracraurococcus > Paracraurococcus ruber. The sequence continues at coordinate 40,610 of NZ_SMOA01000011.1, forward strand.
CCCACCGAGGCGCCGGGGATGTCGGAGGCGATGGCGCCGAGGCTTGCCATCGCCGCGTGGCTGAACAGGTGGATGCGGCCCAGGCCCGGCACCGCCCCGGGCTGGCGCGGCTCCAGCTCGAAGCCCTCGCCCAGCCAGGGGAAGCGCGCCAGCTCCGGCCGGCGCAGCGCCGCCGGCGGGTCGTAGCGGTCGCCCCACAGCGCGACCTCGGCGGACAGGTCGCCGAGCTCCGCGATCCGGCCGCCATCCACCACGAAGCCGGTGCCGATGATGAGGAAATCCGCCCGCGCCTCCCGCCCCTCCGGCAGGGTCAGTACCACCTCCGCGCCCGCTGCCCGCGCCGCCAGCACCGGCGTGGCGAAATGGATGCGGAAGCCGTCGTTGCGCAGCGTGCGCAGCACCGTCTCATGCGGCGGCGGCGCCTGCAGGTCGTGCATATAGGCCAGCAGCCGCCATTTCTCGGCGGGCGGCAGGCCGGCCCAGCCCTCGAAGAAGCCCATGCTGGCGCTGCCGCGGCCCTTGTTGACCTGCGGCAGGTGGCGGCGGCGCACATGCATGTCGACCGAGGCGGCGCCGGCTTCCAGCGCGGTCGCGGCATTGTCCCAGGCGCTGGCGCCGGCGCCCAGGACCGCCACCCGCCTGCCGCGCAGCGCGGCGAAGTCGATGGCGACGGAACTGTGCGCGGCCAGGCGGGGGACCAGCGCGGGATCGATGCCGGGCGGGATGAAGGCCCCGCCGGTGCCGGCGCGGCCGGTCGCCAGCACCACGCGCCGGGCATGCAGCACCCGCTCGCCCTCGGGCGTCGCCAGATGCGCCGTCACCCGGCCTTCGGCCGGCGCCAGCCGCCGCACCGCGACGCCGTTGCGCACCGGCAGGTCCAGCATGCGGCGGACCCAGAGGATGTAGTCCTGCCAGTCGGCATTCGGGATCTTGTACAGCCGCTCCCAGCCCGCCTCGCCATGCCGCGCCTCGTACCAGGCGCGGAAGGTGAGGGAGGGGACGCCCAGCGGGATGCCGGGCAGGTGCTTCGGGCTGCGCAGCGTCTCCATCCGGGCAAAGGTCACCCAGGGGCCTTCCAGCCCCGCCGGCGCGGCATCCACCACCTGGATGTTGCCCAGCCCCTTCATGCGCAGCGCGCCGGCCGCCGCCACCCCGTACATGCCGGCGCCCACCACCAGCACGTCGGGCATGGGCGCGCCATCCGGCCCCAGGACGGTCGCGGTCCAGTTGGCGGGCGGGTAGTTCAGCAGGGCAAGGTCGCGCGCCACGCGGCGCTCATGCACGGCGAGGGGGTCGAGGGCATCCATGGCCGCATTCTGCCGCAGCGCCGGCGGCGGGGCCATGCGCCGCGCGCCCTGGCGCCGGGCGCGCGGCGGGCCAGATCCCTGGCATGACCCCGAGCGACGCCCTGGCCGACGCCTTCCCCGCCGCATTCCTGCCGCCGGCGCCGCCGGTGCCGGCGGCGGCGCCCGGCATCCTGGCGCAACTCCGCCTGTTCCGCCGCAACGTCCCAGCCACTTGGCCGCGCCGCGCCTATGAGGATGCAGTCTACCAGCGCCCCTTCCTCGGCCGCCGCAGCCTGCTGCTGAACGACCCCGCCGCCATCCGGCACGTGCTGGTGGAGGCGACGGAGCGCTACCGACGCACGCCCGCCACCCTGCGCGTGCTCGGCCCGCTGCTCGGCCAGGGCCTGGTGCTGAGCGAGGGTGCGGCCTGGCGCCTGCAGCGGCGCACCCTGGCCCCCGCCTTCGCCCCGCGTGCGGTGGCGCTGCTGCTGCCGCATATCCACGCCGCGACCGAGGATGTCCTCGGCGCGCTGGATGCGCGGGCACCGGTCGACCTGCTCGGCGTCACCCAGGGCCTGGCGCTGGAGATCGCCGGGCGCAGCATGGTCTCGCTCGGCATGGCGCGCTGGCGCGGAAGGCTGCGGACGCTGCTGGACGCCTATGGCCGCCATGCCGGCGTCCATCTGCCCGACATCCTGCTGCCGCCCGCGGTGCCGACGCCCTGGGACCTGCCGCGCCGGCGGATCGGCCGGCGCTGGATGGCGCTGGTGGCGGAGATCGTCGCCGCCCGGCAGGCGGAACCGCGGGCGGACGGGCCGCGGGACCTGCTGGACCTGGTGCTGGCGGCGCGCGACCCGGAGACCGGCCGCGCATTCTCCCCGGCCGAGGTGCGCGACCAGGTGGCGACCCTGTTGCTGGCCGGGCATGAGACGACGGCGCTGGCGCTGTTCTGGTGCTGCGTGCTGCTGGCGCAGGCGCCGGGCTGGCAGGACCGCGTGGCGGCGGAGGCCGGCGCGGCGGAGCAGCCGGTCACCCGCGCGGTGATCGAGGAGGCGATCCGGCTCTACCCGCCCGCCTTCACCCTGGCGCGGCTGGCGATCGAGGCCGACGAGGTGCCTGGGGCGCGGCTGCGGCGCGGCGACGTGGTGCTGATCGCGCCCTGGGTGCTGCACCGGCATCGCCGGCTGTGGCAGGCGCCCGAGGCCTTCGACCCGCGCCGCTTCCTGCCCGGCGCGCCGGCGCCGGAGCGCTTCGCCTATCTGCCCTTCGGCGCCGGCCCGCGGGTCTGCATCGGCGCGCAATTCGCCATGGCGGAGGCGATGATCGCCCTGGCCGGCCTGGTGCGGCGCTGGCGGGTGGCGCTGGTGACGGACCGGCCGGTGCTGCCGGTGGCGGTGACGACGACGCAGCCGGACCACCGGCCGCTCTTCCGCCTCATCCCGCGCTGAGGTGCGGCCCGCGGACACGCATCGTGGCCATGGCGCCCCCGCATGGCCGGCCGGCATGGCCCGCGACCGGGCGAGGGACCGGCCGCGCCCGGCGCCTGGGCGAACCGGGGGACGAGGCAGCCTCGCGGCGCCGGGCGCGGCCGGGGCGGCGCCGGGGCCGGTCGGGCGCCCTGCCGCGCCTGCATCTGGCGGGGCGGGCCGCTCTGGCGCATCCTGCGCCCACGGCCAGGACGACGGGGAAGCGCCAATGGAGTTCGAATTCCCGCCCCGCGTGCGGGACCTGCAGGCCCGCCTGCAGGCCTTCATGCAGGAGGAGATCTACCCCGCCGAGGCGCGCTTCGCCGAGGAAGTGGCCGCCGGCGACCGCTGGCAGCCCACCGCCGTCATGGAGGCGCTGAAGGCGAAGGCCCGCGCGGCCGGCCTGTGGAACCTGTTCCTGCCGGAGAGCGAATACGGCGCCGGGCTGAGCAACCTGGACTACGCGCCGCTCTGCGAGATCCTCGGCCGCAGCATGATCGCGCCGGAGGCGCTGAACTGCTCCGCCCCCGATACCGGCAACATGGAGGTGCTGGTCCGCTACGGCACCGAGCAGCAGAAGAAGCATTGGCTGGAGCCGCTGCTGGCCGGCGAGATCCGCAGCGCCTTCGCGATGACCGAGCCGGCGGTCGCCTCCTCCGACGCCACCAATATCGAGACGCGCATCACCCGCGACGGCGACCACTACGTCATCAATGGCCGGAAATGGTGGACCAGCGGCATCGGCGACCCGCGCTGCCGCATCCTCATCCTCATGGGCAAGAGCGACCCGGACAACCCGGACCGCCACCGTCAGCAGAGCATGATCCTGGTGCCGCGCGACACGCCGGGCATCCGCGTGGTCCGCATGCTCAACATCATGGGCTATGACGACGCGCCGCACGGCCATGCCGAGGTGGTGTTCGACAATGTCCGCGTGCCCGCCGGGAACATGCTGCTGGGCGAGGGAAGGGGGTTCGAGATCGCGCAGGGGCGCCTCGGCCCCGGCCGCATCCACCACTGCATGCGCCTCATCGGCCTGGCGGAGCGGGCGCTGGAACTGATGTGCCGCCGCACCCAGTCGCGCGTGGCCTTCGGCAAGCGCATCTCGGACTACGACACGACGCTGGAGCGCATCGCCGAATCGCGCATGCTGATCGACCAGGCGCGGCTGCTGACCCTGAAGGCCGCCTGGATGATGGACACGGTCGGCAACAAGGAGGCGCGGGCGGAGATCGCCATGATCAAGGTGGTGGCGCCCAGCATGGCCTGCCGCGTGCTGGACTGGGCGATCCAGGCGCATGGCGGCGGCGGCCTGTCGGATGATTTCCCGCTGGCCTATGGCTATGCGCTGGCGCGCGCGCTGCGCTTCGCCGATGGCCCGGACGAGGTCCATCGCGCCCAGATCGCCAGGCTGGAACTGCGCAAGCACCGCTAGAGCAGATCCCGATGAGGTGGCATCACCTGATCGGGTGAAGATGCTCGTAGTGCCAGATGACGAGAGCGGTTGCCGCGAGCCGTGGCGAACGGAAGCCGCTCCAGGGTCGAGGGTTCCAGGGGCCTTTCGGCCCTTGGCGGGGAGGGGCCGGGAGGGGCGGCGGCAGCCATGGCGTGGCGCGCCGTGGGGACCTTGCCGAGCCCCCGTCCGGTCGCCGGCCGCAAGGGAGACACGGATGGAGTTCGACACCGCGCCGCTGGGCGCTTGGCTGGCCCGCCACGTTCCGGGCTTCCACGGCCCCTTCACGCTCGATCGCCTGTCCGGCGGCCAGTCCAACCCGACCTACCGGATCCGCGCCGCATCGGGCGACCTGGTGCTGCGGCGCAAGCCGGACGGGAAATTGCTGCCCTCCGCCCATGCGGTGGACCGCGAATACCGCGTCATCGGCGCGCTGCAGGCGGCCGGGCTGCCGGCGCCGCGCGTGCATGGCTATTGCGACGACCCCGGCGTGCTGCCGACGCCCTTCTTCGTGATGGAGTTCGTCGAGGGGCGCATCTTCTTCGACCCGCGCCTGCCCGGCCTACCGCGCGAGGAGCGCGGGGCGCTGTTCGACGCCATGAACGACACGCTGGCCCGGCTGCACAGCCTGGACCCGGCCGCCATCGGCCTCGGCGACTATGGCCGCCCCGGCAACTACATGGCGCGGCAGATCGAGCGCTGGACGAAGCAGTACCGCGCGTCCGAGACCGGGCGGATCGAGGCGATGGAGCGGCTGATCGCCTGGCTGCCGGAACGCCTCGCCGCCGCCGACGACCCGGCCGTGTCCGTGGTGCATGGCGATTGCCGGATGGACAACCTGGTCTTCCATCCGACCGAGCCGCGCGTGGTCGCGGTGCTGGACTGGGAACTCTCGACGCTGGGCAGCCCGCTGGCCGATTTCGCCTACAACGCCATGGCTTGGCGCATCCCGCCCGGGCTGTTCCGCGGCCTTGCCGGCAGCGACCTGGCGGCGCTGGGGATCCCGGCAGAGGAGGACTACGTCGCGGCCTATTGCCGGCGCACCGGGCGCGCGGGCTTCCCTGCGCTCGACTTCTACGTCGCCTTCAACCTGTTCCGGCTGGCGGCCATCATGCAGGGGATCGCCAGGCGCGTGCTGGACGGCACGGCGGCGGGCGAGGATGCCGAGGCGAACGGGAAGCTCGCGCGGCCGATCGCCGAGTTGGGGTGGGAGCAGGCGCAGCGCGCTGCATGATGCCGGGGACGGGTGCGTCCTTTGCCGGACCCTGCAGCGGTTGCCGTTCGCCATGGCTCGCGGCAGCCGCTCCGGTCGCTTGAAGCGACGAGCCTCTTGACCCGATCAGGTGGTTGCACCCGATCGGGATGGGCCCTGACCCGCCAGGGGCCGCAGCGCCCCTGGAAACCTCGGGTTCAGCCGCGCCGGCCCAGCAGCCGTGCCAGCAGCATCAGGGCGATGCCGAGGGCGACGACGCCATAGGTCTCCGGGTTGCGGCGCACAGCGGCCACCGCCGCCTCGGGCAGCCAGAGCAGCGCATCCCAGCCGGTCCAGGCGGCGAGCAGGCCGAACAGCACCAGCAGTGTGCCCAGCGTGTAGAGGCCACGCGCCACCGGCTCAGCCCCGTCGGGCGCGGTCGCGGGCCAGGGCGTCGTCGACCAGCCGGCGGTCGCGGGCGTCCTGCTGGCGGCCGCGGACCGCCAGGATGGCCCAGACGATCGCCACGCCCAGCAGCGGCAGGCCGGGCACGAAGGGCAGCAGCAGCAGCACGAGGCCGAGGACCCAGAGGAGCCCGTTGGCCACAGCCTGGAAGGGACGGCCGGCGAAGAGGATCGCCAGCGGCGGGAGGAGGATGGCGAGCAGGTACATCACGCCTCCAAACCGGTCAGGGCCCGGTTGGTTGCCATGGCCGGAAGGCAGGAAAAAGGCCGCCGGCGGGTCCCGCCGGCGGCCCCTGTGGCCCGAGCCGCGGCGGCTCAGACCGAGTAGTACATCTCGAACTCGACCGGGTGCGGCGTGTGCTCGAACCGGTACACGTCGCTCCACTTCAGCTCGATATAGGACTCGATCTGGTCCTTGGTGAAGACGTCGCCGGCCAGCAGGAACTCGTGGTCGGCCTCGAGCGCGCCGAGCGCCTCGCGCAGCGAGCCGCAGACGGTCGGGATGCCCTTCAGCTCCTCGGGCGGCAGGTCGTACAGATCCTTGTCCATCGGGTCGCCCGGATGGATGCGGTTCTTGATGCCGTCGAGGCCGGCCATGAGCATGGCGGCGAAGGCCAGGTAGGGGTTCGCGCCCGGATCGGGGAAGCGGACCTCGACGCGCTTCGCCTTCGGGCTGGTCGCGTAGGGGATGCGGCAGGACGCCGAGCGGTTGCGGGCCGAATAGGCCAGCAGCACCGGCGCCTCGAAGCCCGGTATCAGCCGCTTGTAGCTGTTGGTCAGCGGGTTGGTGAAGGCGTTCAGCGCCTTGGCGTGCTTGATGATGCCGCCGATGTAGTACAGCGCCGTCTCCGACAGGTCGGCATAGCCGTTGCCCGCGAACACCGGCTTGCCGTCCTTCCAGATGGACTGGTGGACGTGCATGCCGCTGCCGTTGTCGCCGTAGATCGGCTTCGGCATGAAAGTCGCGGTCTTGCCGTAGCTGTGGGCGACGTTGTGGATGCAGTACTTGTAGATCTGCATGAAGTCGGCCTGCTGCACCAGCGGGCCGAACTTGGTGCCCAGCTCGTGCTGCGACTGCGCCACCTCATGGTGGTGCTTCTCGCCGGGGACGCCCATCTCGATCATGGTCGAGAGCATCTCGGCGCGCAGGTCCTGCTCGGAATCAACCGGCGCGACCGGGAAGTAGCCGCCCTTCACGCCGGGGCGGTGGCCCATATTGCCTTCCGGGTAGTCCTTCATGTTGGCGCCCGGGCCCTCGACCGAGTCGAGGCTGTAATGGCCGAAATTGCCGCCGGTGCCGAACTTCACGCTGTCGAAGACGAAGAACTCGGCCTCGGGGCCGAAGAAGGCGGTGTCGCCGATCCCCGTGCTCTTCAGGTAGGCCTCGGCGCGCTTCGCCGTGCTGCGCGGGTCGCGCGAGTACATCTGGCCGGTCGAGGGCTCGATGATGTCGCAGAACAGGATGAGCTGCGGCTTGGCCGAGAACGGATCCATGCAGGCATTCTCGGGGTCCGGCATCAGGATCATGTCGGACTCGTTGATCGCCTTCCAGCCGGCGATCGAGGAGCCGTCGAACATGATGCCGTCGGTGAAGCTGTCCTCGTCGACGGTCGAGACGTGCTGCGCCGTGTGCTGCCACTTGCCCTTCGGGTCGGTGAAGCGGAAGTCGACGTATTCGACGCTGTGCTCCTTGATCATCTCCATCACCTTGGAGATGGCGGCTGCCTTATCTGCCATGTCGTCTGTCCTGTCCCCTGACTGGTCCCGGGGCCCCTTGCGGAACCCCCCTTCGCCCCCTGCCGCGGCGCACGCCGCGACCCGCGCCCCGCCCCGCCTTTCCGGCGGCGCCGGGCCCGGGCTTGCCGCCGCGGGCCGTGGGCTTGTCCCGGCCGCGGCGTGTCCCGAAGGGCAGATCCGCAGGCCGGGATCTGCCCGATGACCGATCGCGCCGGCCCGTCGCGGCGGGCCGGCGGCGTGGCCTAGACCGCGTCCTCGCCCCGTTCGCCGGTGCGGATGCGGATCACCTCCTGGATGTCGGAGATGAAGATCTTGCCGTCGCCGATCCGGCCGGTGCGGGCCGCCTGCTGGATCGCCTCCACCGCGCGGTCCACCAGGTCGTCGGTGCAGACGACCTCGATCTTCACCTTGGGCAGGAAGTCCACGACATATTCGGCGCCGCGATAGAGTTCCGTATGGCCCTTCTGGCGCCCGAAGCCCTTCGCCTCCACCACGGTGAGGCCCTGCAGGCCTATCTCGTGCAGGGCATCCTTCACCTCGTCGAGCTTGAAGGGCTTGATGATGGCCTCGATCTTCTTCATCGGCTCCGCTTTGCGTTCCGGGGATGGCCTTCAATCCGAAGCAGTCCCGGCATGACGCTTCCTCCTCGACCTCAGCCGCCTGTCCTGGCGGTGCCGGCCGCGGGTGTTTTGCACGGGCCGTGCCAGGGCTTCAATCGGGCCTCGGGCCGAAATCCCGGGGTTTTTGGCCCGCAGCCGCCTTGCCGGGCGGCAATTTGCCCAAGCCGGGGGCAGATGACGAATCCTCCACCGCTTGCGGCGACGGGGGGCCATACCCATTATGCCGCCCCACCCCCGGGGGGATCGTTCCGCGCGCGCCAGGCCCTGGCGACCGGCGCCCCGTACACCTGCTTCGCGGAAGGGCAAGGGCGGAATGCAGCCCCAGAACAGCCTGCTGTCGGCCACCGGCACCACCATCTTCACCGTCATGTCGGCGCTGGCCGTGCAGCACGGCGCGATCAATCTCGGCCAGGGCTTCCCCGACTATGACGGGCCTGAGGACGTGATCGACGCCGCGGCGGCGGCGCTGAGGGACGGCCGCAACCAGTACCCGCCGCTGACCGGCGTGCCGGAACTGCGGCAGGCCGTGGCCGCCCACAACCGCCGCTTCTACGGGCTGGAGGCGGACCCGAATGCCGAGGTGATCGTCACCTCCGGCGCCACGGAGGCGATCACCGCCTGCCTGATGGCGGTGCTGAACCCCGGCGACGAATGCGTGCTGATCGAGCCGCTCTATGACACCTACCTGCCGGTGGTGAAGCTCCTGGGCGCCATCCCGCGGCTCGTCCGGCTGAGCCCGCCGGACTGGGCGCTGCCGCGGGCCGACCTGGCGGCCGCCTTCGGGCCGAAGACCAAGGCCATCCTGTTCAACACGCCGATGAACCCGACCGGCAAGGTTTTCACGGGCGCCGAGCTCGCCTTCCTTGCCGACCTGATTGCGAAGCATGACTGCTACGCGATCTGCGACGAGGTCTATGAGCACCTCACCTTCGACGGCTGGACGCACATCCCGCTGATGACGCTGCCGGGCATGCGGGAGCGCTGCATGCGGATCGGCAGCGCCGGCAAGACCTTCAGCCTGACCGGCTGGAAGGTGGGCTACATCACCTGCGACCGCAGCCTGGCGCCGAACGTCGCTAAGGCGCACCAGAACCTGACCTTCACCACTCCCCCAAACCTGCAGCGTGGCGTCGCGGTCGGGCTGATGAAGGACGATGCCTACTTCGCCGGCCTGTCCACCAGCCTGCAGGCGCGGCGCGACCGGCTGGCGAAGGGCCTGGCCGAGATCGGCTTCGGGGTGCTGGAGACGCGCGGCAGCTACTTCATCACCACAGATTTCCGGCCGCTCATGGCCCCCTTGGGCTTCAATGGCGACGACGTGGCCTTCTGCCGCGCCATCACCGAGGAGGCGAAGGTCACCGCCATCCCGGTGACGGCCTTCTACGCATCCCAGGACGCGCCCGGCCACTATGCCCGCTTCGCCTTCTGCAAGGGGGAGGCGGTGCTGGACGAGGCGCTGGCCCGGCTGCGCGCCTGGGTGGCGAGCCGGGCCGGCCGGCAGTTGACGGCGGCCGCCGGCTAGCCCTATCTCCCGCCGCCCGGGCGCCAGCCGCCCGGGCCGTGTGGCGGCCATAGCTCAGTTGGTAGAGCGCCAGGTTGTGGTCCTGGATGTCACGGGTTCGAGTCCCGTTGGTCGCCCCACCACCCCTCCTTTCCCCCGTTCCGCAGTGCCGGCAGGATGGCCGCGCAACGCAGGGGGAACGTCACCATGGAACTCCGCATCGATGGCCGCGCCGCGCTGATCACCGGCGGGTCGAAGGGGCTCGGCCTGGCCATCGCCCGGGCCTTCGCGCAGGCGGGCGGGGCGGTGGCCATCGTCGCGCGCAACGCGGCGCAGCTGGCCGAGGCCGAGGCCGCCATCCGCGCCGCCGCGCCGGCCGCGAAGGTGGCCGCCATCGCCGCCGATATCAGCACGGCCGAGGGTTGCGAGGCCGCCTATGCCGGCGCCGTGCAGGCGCTGGGTCAGGTCGATATCCTCGTCAACAATGCCGGAACCAGCCAGCGCGGCCCCTTCCTCGAGGTCACCGATGCGCTCTGGCAGAACGACCTCGACCTCAAGCTGTTTGCCGCCATCCGGCTGGCGCGGCTGGCCTGGCCGGGGATGCAGGCGCGGCGCTGGGGCCGCATCGTCAATGTGCTGAACACCGGCGCCAAGGCCCCGCCGGCCGAGGGTGCGCCGACCGCCGTCACCCGCGCCGCCGGCATGGCGCTGACCAAGGTGCAGGCGAATGAGGGCGCGAAGCACGGCATCCTGGTGAATGCGCTGCTGGTCGGGCTGATCGACAGCGACCAGCATCGCCGCCGCCACGCGGCCTCCAAGACCAATGAGAGCTACGAGGAGTGGCTGGGCAAGCTCGGTGCCTCCCTCCCCATGGGCCGCTACGGCAAGGCCGAGGAATTCGCCGCCACCGCGCTCTTCCTGTGCTCGGAGGGCGGCGGCTACATCGCGGGAACGGCGATCAACGTGGATGGCGGCCGCAGCCCGGTGGTCTGACGACTCACGGAAGGCGAAGGGGGTGCCGGGGGAAAGTGCCTTCCCCCGGCTGCCTTTGCGTTACCGGTTCCGCGGATAGGCGCCCGAGGTGTTCGACCCCGTCGCCCGGTCATAGGCCCGCTCGGCCGCCGTGCCCGGCGGGTTCACGCGCGTGCCGTCGGACTGCGCCGGGAAGGCGCCCGAGGTGTTGGTGCCCGCCGCCCGGTCCAGCGCCCGCTCCGCCGCCGTGCCGGACGGGTTGTTGCCGGTGCCGTCGGCGCTGGTGCGCGGGCTGTCGGTGGCGCGGTCATAGGCACGCTGCAGCGCCGTGCTGGGCGGGTTGCCGCGGGTGCCGTCGCGCGTGTTGTCGCAGGCGGCGAGCGTGGTCAGCACCGCCGCGGCGGCGAGACCGCGCAGCAGGGGGGAGGCGTGCATGGCTGGGGATCTCCTCGAACTGTTGCAGACCCGCGTCGATGGCCGGTCGTTGCGGATAGCGCCGGCGCTGCCCCTTGGTTCCCAACCCGGCGTAGTCCTTGGCGGCGGCTTCTGCTAACCGCGGCCCGGAACACACAGGGCCGGAGGCGGGCATGGCGGCGGAACTGACGGTGGCGATCGGGGGCCTGGGCGCGATCGGGGCGCATCTGGCCCGGTCGCTGGATGCCGGCGTGCAGGGCCTGCGCCTCGTCGCCGTCGCGGCGCGGGACCAAGAGAAGGCGCGGCGGACCCTGGCCGGCTTCCGCCAGGCGCCGGCGCTGGTCGGCCTGGCCGAACTGGCGGAGCGCGCCGACATCGTGGTGGAGGCGGCGCCGGCCGCGGTCTTCGAGCAGATCGCCGAGGCCGCCATCGCCCGTGGCCGCATCTTCGTCCCCAGCAGCGTCGGCGCCCTGCTGCCGCGCATGCACCTCGTGGCGCGGGCGCGGGAGACCGGTGCCCGGATCGTCGTGCCGACCGGCGCGCTGCTCGGCCTCGACGCCGTGCGCGCCGCGGCGGAGGGGGAGGTGGCGAGCGTCACCATCCAGACCCGCAAGCCGCCGCGCGGGCTGGAAGGCGCGCCCTACTTGGTCGAGAACGGGATCGACGTCTTCGCGATCCGCGAGCCGACCATCGTCTTCCAGGGCAATGCCTTCGACGCCGCGCGCGGCTTCCCCGCGAATGTGAACGTCGCCGCCGCCCTGGCCCTGGCCGGCATCGGGCCGGAGCGCACGATGGTCGAGATCTGGGGCGACCCGACGGTGACGCGCAACACCCACACCATCAAGGTGGAGGCGGCATCGGCGCGGCTGACCATGACGATCGAGAACGTGCCGAGCGAGGAGAACCCGCGCACCGGCAAGATCACCCCGCTGTCGATCCTCGCCTGCCTGCGCGGGCTGACCAGCACGCTGAAGGTCGGGAGCTAGGGCGCGTTGCCCCGGCGCGGCGGCCGGCGCGGGGGGCGCGCCGGCGCATGAGCCTGCTCGCCTTCGCCTATATCGCCTTCATCGGCCTCGGCCTGCCGGACCCGCTGCCGGGCGCCCTCTGGCCCGTGCTGCGGCCGGATTACGGGCTGCCGGCCTCGGCGCTCGGCGCGCTGCTGCTGGCGGTCTCGACCGGGACCATGATGGCCAGCCTGGTCGCCGGCCGGGCCATCCAGGCGCTCGGCACCGGTGGGGTCCTCGCGCTCAGCGTCGGGCTGACCGCGCTGGCCGCCCTCGGCGCCGCGACGGCGCCGCCCTGGCCGGTGCTGGTGGCTCTCGCCCTGCTCTCCGGCCTCGGCGCCGGGGCGGTGGATGCCGCCATGAACCTCTTCGCCGCCGCCCGCTTCGCGCCGCGGCACCTGAACTGGATGCATGCCTGCTGGGGCGTCGGCGCCACGCTCAGCCCGGCGGTGGCGGCCGGGCTGCTGGCCACCGGCGCATCCTGGCGGGCGGCCTATGCGGTGGTCGGGGTGGCGCTGGCGGCGCTGGCGCTCGGCTTCCTGCTGACCCGGTCGCGCTGGGGCGGCCCGGCGGCCGAGGCCGGGGGGCCGCGCCTGTCCGCCTTCGCCGTGCTGCGCAACCCGCAGGCGCGGCGGCAGGCGCTGGCCTTCTTCTTCTATTGCGGGGTGGAGGCGGGGACCGGCCAGTGGCTCGCCACCATCCTGGTCGAATCGCGCGGCGCCGACCCGGCCTCGGCCGGCGCCGCCACCACGCTGTTCTGGGCCTCGCTCGCCATCGGCCGCGTCGTGCTGGGCTTCGTGGTGGACCGGATGGGGCCGGACCGGCTGGTGCTCCGGGCGGTGCTGGCCTCCGCGTTGTTCTCGGCCGGCTTCGCGCTGCTGCCGGGCGGCGCCGGCATCGCCTGCGCGGCGCTGCTCGCCGTGGCGCTGGCGCCGCTCTACCCGACGCTGATGGCACGCACGCCGGCGCGCCTCGGCGCCGCCGCGGCGGCCCATGCGGTGGGGTTCCAGGTGGCGGCGGCGACGCTCGGCGCCGGGACGCTGCCGGCGCTGCTCGGCCTGGCGCCCATCGGCTGGGTCCCGGGGCTGCTGGCCGTCATGGCCGTGGGGCTCGCGCTCCTCATCCGCCGGATACTGCGATAGCCGCCAGGCGAGGGGGACGCCGTCCCCCTCGCACTCCCCCTACCAAAGGCCGAAGGGCCTTTGGAAACCTCGGGTCAGAAGGGCAGGAGGATATCGAGGAGCTGCGAGCCCAGGCGGGGCTGCTGCAGGTCCGAGAGGGTGCCGCGGCCGCCATAGGCGATGCGCGCCTCGGCCAGCCGGTCGTGCCGGATGGTGTTGTCGCTGGCGATGTCCTGCGGGCGGATCACCCCCTGGACGTTCAGCTCCCGCAGCTCGTTGCTGACCCGCACCTCCTGCTTGCCGGACACCACCAGATTGCCGTTCGGCAGCACCTGGGTGACGGTCGCCGCCAGGCGCAGCGTCACCGTCTCCGTCCGGCGGACCGTGCCGTTGCCATCCGTGGTCTGGCTGCCGGAGGCACTGATCAGCGTGTCCGGGCTCGCCGCCCGCGGCAGCCAGCGCGTCTGCACGCCGAAGAGCTGCGGCATGCCCATGGCGTCGTTGCCGGTGCGCGCCCGCTGGGTGCGGTTCTGCAGCTGCGCCTCGTCCTGGATCGAGACCAGCACGGTGATCAGGTCGCCGACTGCGGCCGCGCGCTGGTCGCGCAGGAAGGTGCGGCTGCCCGGCCGCCACAGGCTGTTCGCCCCCTGCGTCGGGTCCTGCAGCCCCGGCATGGGCATGGAGACGGGGCGCCAGGCCGGATCGGCGGTCGGGTCCGTCACCGCCGACATCTCCGGTGCCCGGCCGACGCGCGACAGGCGTTCGAGCTGGCCGCAACCGGCCATCAGCAGGGCGCAGCCCGCCAGCAGCACCGCGCGCATCACTCGCCCCCTCCCACCCGCAGCGGTGCCGCGCCCATGGCGACGCGCACCCGCCCTGGCCCGACCACCTGCCCTTCCACCACCGTCCGGCTGGCGAGGTTCATCACCGGCACCACGCCGCCGCGCGGCCCGGCATCCAGCGCCCGTCCCTGCGCGGTCAGCGCGATGCCCGGCGCTTCCACCAGCATGGTCACCAGCGCGTTCTTCTCGACGAGCGAGGGCGGCGCGACATCGGCGCGAAGGAAGGCGGCCTCGGACGCCATCGGCCGGCGCAGCTGCTGCCCCACCACCTCCTCCAGGCGCTCGGCGCTGCCGGGACGGACGCGCTCCGCCCGCTGCCGGGCCAGCTTCGCATCGCCCGGCCGCACCACCTCGCCGAGGTTCAGCCGGCGCGTCGCCACCACCACCGGCAGCGTCGCCACCGCGCGCCCGGCCAGGCGCTGGCGCAGCACCGGCATGCCGTCGGCCATCACCACCAGCGTCGCGCCGAAGCGGCCGGTCACCGGGTCGAAGCTCGCAGCTTCCGCCGCCAGCCGGGCCGGCGGTCCCAGCGGCACCATCGGCGCGGCATAGGGGCCGAGCTCGAGATCCGCCTCCGGATCCAGGCCCTGCCGCAGCAGCTCCGCCCGCAGCGCGGCGACGATCTCGTCCCGCGGCACCGGCTGGCCCGGCCGCTCCACCACGGCGCGCTCCTGCGCCGAGACCGGCCGCCAGGCCAGGCCATGCGCCCGGGCCACGGCGGCGAGCTGCGGCGCCTCGATCACCATGCGCCGGCCCGGCGCCGGCGCGGCGCCGATCGCCTGCGCGGCGCGGGGCCCCGCGCCCTCGAACAGGTCGCCGAGGCGGAGCACCGGATCCTCCACCACCACCAGCGGCCGCGGGCCGGCCAGGTCCTGCGCCGCGGCGGGCGCGGCGGACAGGGCGAGGAGGAGCAGCGGGACAAGCCGCAGCGCGCGCATCGCCCGGCTCACCGCATCCGCGACAGCGTCGAGAGCATCTCGTCGCTCGCGGTGATGACCTTGCTGTTCATCTCATAGGCGCGCTGCGCGGTGATCAGCGACGTGATCTCCTGCACCACGTTGACGTTCGAGCTTTCGATGAAGCCCTGCAGCAGCTGGCCATGGCCCGGCTGGCCCGGCGCCGCGATCTGCGCCTGGCCGGAGGCCGGCGTCGCCAGCAGCAGGTTGTCGCCGATCGCCTCCAGCCCGCCCTCGTTGGCGAAGATGGCGGTCTGGATCTGCCCGACATTCTGCGGGTTGAGCTGGCCGTCCAGCTTGGCCAGCACCTCGCCGGCGGCATTGATGGTCACGTCGCGCGCCGCGGCCGGGATGGTGATGCCGGGCAGCACCTGGAAGCCCTCGGCGGTCACCACCAGGCCTTCCGGCGACAGGCCGAAGGTGCCGTCGCGGGTATAGGCGATCTCGCCCGAGGGCAGCTGGATCTGGAAGTAGCCGTTGCCGCGGATCGCCAGGTCGAAGCGGTTCTCGGTCTGCTGCAGGCTGCCCTGCTCGCTGATCCGGTAGATCGCCGAGGTCTTGACGCCGAGGCCGATCTGCGTGCCCGAGGGCAGGATCGTGCCGTTCTCCGAGCTCTGCGAGCCGACGCGGCGCATGTTCTGGTAGAGCAGGTCGTTGAACTCGGCCCGCCGGCGCTTGTAGCCGGTGGTGCTCATGTTGGCGATGTTGTTGGAGATCACCTCGACATTGGTCTGCTGGGCCATCATGCCGGTGCCGGCGATCTGCAGCGCACGCATCGTTCGGGGTCCTCGGGGGCGATGGGGTCGGGTAAGGCGGAGGCGAGGTCGTCAGCTGCGGCGGCGCAGGATGCGGTCGACGGCGGTCTGCAGCCGCTCGCCCTCGCGGTCGGCGAAGGTGACGGCGTTCTGGAACTCCCGCAGCTCCTCGGTCATGCGGACCATCTCGAGCACGGGGTGGACGTTGCTGCCCTCGATCGTGCCCTGCACGACCTCCGGCCGCGCCACCGGCTGCGGCGTCTCGTCGGCGGCGAACAGCCGGTCGCCCTCGGCCCGCAGCTTCTGCGGCGCGTCGAAGCGCACCACGCGAAGCTGGCCGAGCACGCCGTTCTCGGACCGGACGGTGCCGTCGCCCTGGACCTCGATGCGGGTGTCGGCCGGGCCGACCACCAGGGGCCCGCCGGCGCCCAGCACGGCATTGCCGTCGAGGTCGAGCAGCCGCCCCTCCGCCGAGAGGGCGAAGCGGCCGGCGCGGGTGTAGCGCTCCTCGCCGCCCGGGGTCTCGACCACGAAGAAGCCCTCCCCCCGCAGGGAAACGTCGAGCGGGTTGCCGGTGGCCGAGAGCGTGCCCGGCGCGCTGTCCCGCCAGGTGGCGCGGTCGATGCTGTAGGCCGTGCTGCCCTGCAGCGCCGGGTCGGGCT
Source organism: Paracraurococcus ruber (assembly GCF_004353985.1). GTDB lineage: Bacteria > Pseudomonadota > Alphaproteobacteria > Acetobacterales > Acetobacteraceae > Paracraurococcus > Paracraurococcus ruber. The sequence continues at coordinate 57,055 of NZ_SMOA01000011.1, forward strand.
GGCGCTGCAGCACGCTGCCGAAGACCGGGCGCTGCGCCCGGAAGCCGGGGGTGTCGGCATTGGCCAGGTTGTTCGCCAGCACCTGGGTCGCCCGCAGCTGCGACCCGAGGCGGGAGAGGATGACGTAACCTGGGGTGTCCATGCCCTGCCCTCCGGGAAGGCCGTTTTGGCGGCGCCGTCCTGGCGCCGGATCACGTCGCCGTTGCGGCGTGCCGGAAGGGCTAGAGCAACCGCCGTGCCAACCCCGGCCCCGGGGAACGGGCGCCGGACGGGGGGCGATCCCTGCCGGGGGCGGCAGGTCCTGCCGGCCGGGCGGCGGGGCCTGCCGCCCGGCCCGCGTCCCGCCGCCCCGCCCGCAAGCCTTCCTTAAGCCGGCCCCGCACAGAGTGCCGGCGGAGGGCCGGGACAGCGATGGCGTCGAAGGCGGAGGCGAAGGCGGACACCCCCGCGGGGGATGAGGCGAAGCCGAAGGGCGGGAAGGGCAAGCTGCTGCTGCTGGCCGTGCCCGTGCTGCTGGCCGCCATCGGCGCCGGGCTGTGGTTCACCGGCATCCTGCCGAAGCTGCTCGGCAAGGGGCACGACACCTACGCCGAGGCGGCGGCGAAGGAGGGCGACGCCGCCCAGGCCGCCGCGAACGGCGCGCCGGCGCCGGCGCCGGCCCGGCCGCCGGTGTTCTTCGACATGCCGGAGATCGTCGCCAACCTGAACACCCCCGGCCGGCGCGCCAGCTTCATCCGGCTGCGCAGCAAGCTGGAGCTGTCGAAGCCCGAGGACACGGCGGCGGTGCAGGCGGCGATGCCGCGCCTGCTCGACCTCTACACAACCTATCTGCGGGAGATGCGGCCCGAGGAGCTGCGCGGCAGCGCCGGCACCCAGCGCCTGCGGGAGGAGCTGATCGCCCGCGCCACGCTGGCCGCCGCGCCGGCCCGCGTCACCGATGTCCTGTTCACCGAGATCCTCCTGCAATGAGCGGCTCGCAGGAGGAAGACGACCTCGCGGCCGCCTGGGGCGCGTCGCTCGAGGCCGAGGAGACGGGCGGGGCGGGTGACGCCGCGGCCGCGCCCGATGCCGCGCGCGTGCTCAACCAGGCCGAGATCGACAGCCTGCTCGGCTTCGGCGGCGGCGGGGCGAAGCAGGAAGACCAGTCCGGCATCCAGCGCGTCGTCAGCGCTGGCCTCGTATCCTACGAGCGCCTGCCGATGCTGGAGATCGTCTTCGACCGGCTGGTGCGCATCCTGTCCACGTCGCTGCGCAATTTCACCTCCGACAACGTCGAGGCGTCGATCGACAGCATCGTCTCGCTCCGCTTCGGGGACTACCTGAACAGCGTGCCGCTGCCGGCCATGCTGGCGGTGTTCAAGGTGGAGGAGTGGGACAATTACGGCCTGATCGTCGTCGATTCCGCGCTCATCTACTCGGTCGTCGACGTGCTGCTGGGCGGCCGCCGCGGCACCGCGGCGATGCGCATCGAGGGCCGGCCCTACACCACCATCGAGCGGACGCTGGTCGAGCGGCTGATCACCGTGGTCCTGCAGGACCTGTCGGACGCCTTCAGCCCGCTGAGCCCGGCGCATTTCCGCTTCGAGCGGCTGGAGGTGAACCCGCGCTTCGCCGCCATCTCCCGCCTGTCGAACGCCTGCATCCTGTCCCGCCTGCGCGTCGACATGGAGGATCGCGGCGGAAAGATCGAGCTGCTGCTGCCCTATGCGACGCTGGAGCCGGTGCGCGAGCTGCTGCTGCAGCAGTTCATGGGCGAGAAATTCGGCCGCGACTCGATCTGGGAAACGCACCTGGCCGAGGAGCTGCGCCACACCGAGGTGGCGCTCGACGTCGTGCTCGACGAGCAGACCATGCCGCTGGCCAATGTCATGTCCCTGCAGCGGGGCGACCGCATCACGCTGAACGCCGCGCCGGGGGCGCCGGTGATGCTCCGCTGCGGCGACATCCCGCTCTTCCAGGCCGAGCTCGGCCGGCGGGAGAACCGGCTGGCCGTGCGGATCGCGCGCGAAGTGCGCCGCCAGGCGGAGGAGTGAGGATGGGCTGGATCGAAGGCCTGCTCGAGATCGCCGTCATGGTGTTGCTGGCGGTGGCGCTGCCCCTGGTGGTGCGGCTGGAACGCACGCTGGCGGCGGTGCGGCGCGACCGCGCGGTGCTGGAAGGCAGTGCCGGCAACCTGACCGAGGCGACGCGGATGGCCGAGGCCGCCTCCATCCGGCTGCGCGCCGCGGCGGAGGGCGGCGGGCGGCAGCTGGCGGAGCGGCTGGCGGTGGCCGAGCCGCTGCGCGACGACCTTCGCTACTTGGTGGAGCGGGCCGAAAGCCTGGCCGACCGGCTGGAGGCGCTGGTCAGCGCCGCCCGGCCGCTGGCGCAGGACCTGCCGCCTGCGGACCCGCCGGCCACGCCCGCCTTCGCCCCGGCCGCCGAGGCCGGCCGCAGCCAGGCGGAACGCGCGCTGCTGCGGGCGCTGGGGCGTGGCCGATGAGCCTCGCCGCGCATCTGCCGGCCCTGCCGGTGCGGCCGCGGCTGCTGCCGGCGCTGCTGGCCAGCATGGCGCTGCTGCTGGGCGTGAAGCTGCAAACCCTGCTGTTCGGCGCGCCGGGGCCGGCGCCCGGCCTGGCGCTGGTCGCGCCGGCCCAGGCGGGTGGAACAC
>NZ_SMOA01000120.1 GCF_004353985.1 Paracraurococcus ruber
GCCGCCGCGGCAGACCGCCCAAGCCGCGCCCCGCAGAACTCACCGGCGCGATGTAGCCACCAGCCGAACTGGGGAATTTTCAGCCAGCACTTTTGAGGAAAACCACCTCAGCATTGACAGCGCCCTCAGCAGTGGCGCGGTGAGCCCGGACCTCCTGAGCGCGGCCGAGCGCGTGCAGTACGAAGGCTATCTCCGGCGGCGGGAGACGAACGACACCATCCGCGCCATGGCAGTGGCCGGTACCCCGATCAAGGAGATCGTCCGCCGCACCGGCCGCAGCCGCAAGCTCGTGCGCGCCGTGCTCCGCCATGCCGAGGACGAGGTCTTCCGCAGCCGGGCCAGCCGCCTTGATCCCTGGCTGCCGCGGCTGCAGGCGATGTGGGACGGCGGCTGCCACAACGCCGCCGAACTCCGGCGCCGCCTGGGCGACGAGGGCTTCGGCGGTTGCCTGCGGATCGTCACCGAATGGGCCACCCGGCGCCGACGGAGCGAGGAGCCCGATGGTGGCGCAGTTGGCCGGGTGCCGCCGACCAGGATCATCGCGCGGGCCATGCTGGCCGCGCGCGACGGCCAGACACGCGCGGAGGCGGTGATGGTGGCGGCCATTGAGGGCGCCGTTCCTGCCCTGGCCACCGCGCGCGATCTGGTCGAGCGCTTCCATCGCATGTTGCGCAGCGGAACCTCGGCGGCGTTGCCCGACTGGATCAAGGAGGCCAGGGCGAGCTCGATCGCTTCTTTCGGCCGCGGTATCGCCGACGACCAGGCCGCCGTGCGCGCTGCGCTGACCGAGACATGGTCGAACGGCGTCACCGAGGGCAGCATCACCAAGCTCAAGTTGGTCCGGCGACAGATGTACGGCCGCGGCAAGCTCGACCTCCTGCGGGCACGCCTCGTCGCATCAAAGGCGGCAACGTAACCAGCACGGAATCTGCGCCAGAGCCCCTATTCCACGCCGAATCACAGCCACCCGCAGATCGCCGCTCGCTTGGCGTCTGGTGAGTTCTCGAGCGTTCAAGCGGCGGAGCGTGCCGCCGGCGCCCGGGTCACGCACACGGTGGGGCTGGGCAAGCCGGAGACGGTAGCGCGCCGGCTTATCGAGCATGGCGAGGACTATGCGCGAGCGGTCACCAGTGCCAAGTGTGGGGCGCGCGGCGGCCTGTCCGCCAGAACACCGCCGCATCTGGGTCAACATATCCCCGCACCAAGCGGTGCTCTACCAGCCGGTCCGCGTGACGTCCTGGCCGTTCGTCGCACAGACGAACGTACCAGCCTGGGGCTTCGCCTACGCGACCGCCACCATAAACGGAACGGCGAGGGCCGCGGTTGTGCCGGTGACAGCGGCCCCACTTGGCGCTGTGATGATACGTACGGGACACATGGTGCCGCTCCCCTACGTGCGAGAGATTCCGCGGCGTAGCTTACGGCCCGTTCATCACACCAACTCCGTTGCGCTGCCCTCCTACTCGACTGGGCGACGGCACGGCAAGAAAGCAAATCTTCGACCGGTCAGCGGCGAATCAGTAGCTCCGCACCAGCGCCGCGAAGATGATTGGCCTCATGGGCAGAACCGGCCATCTCCGTCAGCGCGATCCAGGTGACGGCGCTTGGCTACTGCAGGACTATCCGGCCGACCTGGTCGCGGTCGACTGCCCCACATGCGGTCGCGCCGGCGCCTACCGCAAAGCCGCGCTGATCGCCCGCCACGGGCCGCGCGCCGGTCTGCCGGACATCCTTTGGCGCTGCTGGCTGCAGACTGCCCTCGGCGAGGCGCTATCAGCCAGCACGCCGACCCCTGCCGCGCGGGGTACCCTGACTTGGCGCGCGTCGTCAGCAGCCAAGGGCGGAGTTGGGACAAGGACGAAATCGTTAGCGCCACCTAATCCGCAACGATCTTGGCCGGCCATTACTGCTATGTATGGAAACGCCATCAGCGGTCAGCGGCAGTGAATGGGAGGGGACCATTCGGCCACAGCTCGTACTCCCGCCCTCCCGAGCGCCTGGAGGTACGAGCCCCTCCCGGCTCCCGCGCATCAATGCGGCGATCGGCGCGGGGATTCAGCCCGGCAATGGGAGGGGACCAGCCAGTCCCAGCCCGCAGTGCTGAACCCCGCGAACCCCTTCCGGCTCCTGCCGGGTAAATGCCGGCGCTCGGCGATTTGTTCCGACTGTACGTCGCTCTAAAGGCGACGTGGTTAGCCCGCATGTGGACGCAATGATACTCGCCCGCATGGGCAACGATATGTCAGGTAAAGCTTCTCCGAGCACGACGCGGTCCGAGGCGTTCCGAGAACGCATTCGCCGCGCCCAGGCCGTTGCAGCAGACGCTGCGCGCGCCCGGGCCGCAGGTGGTCCGCCGAGCGACGAAGAGGCGGCACAGCTAGTGGCAGCCTTCCACGCCCGAGGCGGCAAGGTCACCGTCTTGCCGCTGGTTGAGAGTGAGCAGTCCGACGTTGAAGTGGAGGAGACCATCGAAGGCTAGGTGATGTCGTCCCGGCGACGGCCGTACATGGGCGCCTCACCCCTACGGGCCCGATCTATGACAGCCAGACTGACGGGAGCCAGTTCCTCGTACGCTCCTGGCTTGTGCAGCCGCACCGTCGGCCCGCCAACACCACGCAGGTCAGCTTGAGGCGCTTTCTTGTCATAGCCAGTCATCACCACGACCGGCAAACCAGGAGCATGCTGTCTGAGGCGTTGGATGACACGCCGACCGGCAAGAGCACCGTGAAGGCGAAGACTGACGACCGCTACCGCGATCTGCCCAGCTGCCAGGGCCTGGAAAGCGGCGTCGTCTTCATCGTCAGCGAAGACCGTGTCGAAGCCTTCAGCGGTGAGCAGATCGTCGGTCAGGAGGCAAAGCGCAGCTTCATTCTCAACGATCAACGCGACTGGTTGCGCCGAACCTACCATATCACTGCCCTATAAAACCGGGACAGTTCTGTATGATAGCCCCGATAAGGCATATCTACTTATGGTTGCCCACGGAGTCGATATGGTAATTGATCAGGTGCGTCTAATCCAAAGGCAGGGGGTCACGCCTCCCTCGCCGCCCGGTAGTGCGCCGGCAGCTGCCCCTTATTCAGCCAGAGATCCGCGAGCGGCGTGATCGTGCCCGGCACGCCGAACGAGCCGCGGTCGGACAGCGGGTGGCTTGCCAGCCGAAACGCACAGACGTTGCCGCCAGGCAGGCAGTCGATCTCGGCGCCGCGGTAGCGGTAGCTGGGCCCGCCCCATCGGCCCTCGGCAGCGACGAGTTCGAGAGGGTGCGGGTCGTCACTCACCGGCCACCTCCATCAGTGAACGGCATGCCGCGTCTATTTCGGCGGGCGTCAGGCGCCGTCTCCGTTCAACTGCTTCGAGCAGTTTGCGGGTGAGCGCCGGCTGCAGCTGATTGCTCCGGACGCCTTCGGGGATGTGCCCGAACACCTCCCGGTAGCGGTTGGCGGCCTCATGCTGCAGATTCCGTTCGCGGACCAGCGCCGCCCGCACGGTGACATGGGAGACAGTCAGGCCGTGCCGCTCCTGCAGTGCGGTGGAAATCGCACGGGAAGACTGGCGTTTGTTCGACATGATGTAGGCATCCGCTAAGGCTGCCTGCTGCATTTCGTCTGCCTCCAATCGCGCTGCGCGCCCTGTGCCCACCTTGCGGAAGCCAAAAGGCACTGCGCCACCAATATGGCCACCAGCCCGGCGCTTGGCCGCCTTGCCTTCCGTGACACGCTCGCGGATGCGCTCACGCTCGAACTCCGCGACCAGCGCCAGCATACCGAAGAACAGCCTCGACACGCCGTTTTGGGTCACCGGGTCGGAGCCCATATCAACGATGACCAGGTCGATGCCACGCGCCTGCAGCTGCCGCGACGTCGCCAGCGCGTCGTCCGCATTGCGGAAGGCACGGTCGAGCTTGGCCACGATGAGCCGGTCCCCCGCACGCATCCGCGTCAGTAGCGGCCCACCGGCTGGACGCAGCGCGAGGGGCAGCGAGCCGGAGATGCCAAGTTCTTCGATGAACTCCGTTACCTCAATGCTCGCCATCTCGGCCGCGGCGCTGATCTTGCGCCGTTGCGTCTCCAAGCTGGACCGATCATCGCTCGCCTGCTCGGCGGTACTCACCCGCACGTACCCAAAAACCGCCATCGCCGCCTCGTTAAGGTGTGTTTGCCAGATCACCCTAACAATTGGCCGGGTTGGATGGAAGGTTCTTTTAACAGCCTTACAAACTACGTAAGTAGCAATAGCGACAAGCCTGTAAAACGGTGGCCCACTGCGGCATTTTGTGTGCCATTGCGTTATAAGGTTGCCGTATAGGGAACCCACTGCGCGCACGTCGCGTTGCCGGGCTGGCGCGATCCCCCCTCCGCGCCGACCAAGCGAAGGCCCGCCCCCAAAATCCCGGGGGCGGGCCATTTCAATTCAGGAGGCGCTGGTGGCCGACTTGGTGATCCCACCGCTCACCCTGGCCGAGGCGATCAGCGCGATCGGCCTAGGCCACGTCGCTGCGGAGCCGCCCGCGCCGCCAGAGCAGCTCGACTTGGCCGACGTGCTGCGGCTGATGGGCGAGGCGCTCGCGGTCTTGTACGGCGACGGCGTCGACTAGGCGTGGCGTCCCGACACGGCCAGCAGCGGCGCCCAGCCGCCGAACTACGCTTGCATGGCCTGTGAGGCCACGTCCAGCGCCGCCTCCCGCTGGATTGAGCGGGCAGCGCCAAACAGACGATCTTTCAACCACTGAATTGGAAGCGGCCCTGCAGCAGATGCCGGCAGGGCCGCCGATGTAAACTCTACCGACAGGCGTTAGGCGCGGCGGCGCTGCCGACGCACCATGCCGAGGCTGAGCAGGCCAGCGCCGAACAGCGCCATGGAGGCGGGCTCGGGAACGGGGGACGGGGGCGGGGTCGGAGTGTGCGTGTTCGGCACCTTGTCGCTACCGCCATTCTCGAAGCCGCGGAACCGGGCCACGAAATCCTCAGCACCCTGACCGATACCGGGGCCGCTGGAGAGAGTGGTCAGGAACGTGGTATCGCTGAGAGACAGCAGCCCGCTACCGGTCAGAGAGAAGGCGAAACTTCCCGAAGCGCCAGTTGCGATACCACGAGAGGGCTGGCCACCGCCCTCGAAGCCGTTGCCGGTGGACGCACCGAAGTCGAACTGCCCGTAGGGTGCGGCATTGACGCCGTTGTTCGTCAGCCCAAGCACGCTCCAGAAGTTATTCGGTGCGGAAGTCAGCGCGACACCGGTGATGCCGCCAGGGTTGTTCAGCACGAAGGCGGTGAGATAGCCGCCATTAGCTGTCGGCGAAGTGTTGCTCAGCGAGACGTTCAGGGTTGCCTGGGTATCGCTGCTGGCATTGTAGGTGAGCGTGCCGGTGAAGCTGCCGAGGGGGCCGGCACCAGAGATGGAAGCGGCCTCGGAAGCGGCCGGCACAGCGAGCGTCATTGCTGCGGCTGCCAGGCACAGGCCGAAAAGGGATCCTTGGGCGCGGGTCATTGAAATATCTTTCTCTACGGGCGGGCAGGCCCGCTGCTGCATGTTTCGCTAAGAGCAAATCACATGCCGCAGATTAAAATATTGAAACGACTGTATGTTTTCAGACTTTCATGCGCTCGATCCACTATGCGTAAAAAATCCCAACGCTGCATTGCCGACACGGAACATCATAAGTCGCCAGCCAAGGACCGGCGAGCAGAGGGCCGAGCGTCGGTTGTCAGATGGACAACGGCGTTGTTGCATGGGTCGCTTGGTCTGGAGCTGGCGGGTAGGCTGGCAAGGAGGGCGAGCCCTCGACTGTCGGGGATGGACCCACCTTGCCGTTCAAGGCCAACGCTGAGCGTAGGCACCACATCCCGCGGCAGCGCCACCGGGTGACGAACTGGGCGGAGTACGACGCGGGCCTGCGCACTCGGGGCAGCCTGACCGTGTGGTTCTCCGAGGCGGCGGTCGAGAACTGGCGTGCCGAGGCCCGCACTGGCCGGGGCGGACAGCCGAAGTATTCGGCCCTGGCAATCGCAAGCGCCCTGACGCTGCGGGCCGTGTTCCGCCTGGCGCTGCGCCAGACCGAGGGCTTGATCGGCTCCATTCTGCAGTTGCTTGGCCTCGACCTCGCCGTGCCGGACCACTCGACCCTGAGCCGCCGGGCGGAGGCGCTGGAGGTGGCGCGGCCGCGCTGCGGCGGCGAGCCGGTGCACCTGCTGGTGGACAGCACCGGTTTGCAGCTACGTGGTCCCGGTGGCTGGCTGGAGGAGAAGCACGGCACCAAGCGTCGCCGGGCCTGGAAGGTGCTCCACCTCGCCACCGACGCCGACACCGGTCAGGTTGTCGCCTCGGTGCTGACCGGCAGGGATGCCGATGACGGCTCGCAGGTCGACCCCTTGCTCGAGCGGGTCGACGGTTCCGTGGCGTCCCTCACGGGCGACGGCGCTTACGACCGGGACGATGTCTATGCCGCGGTCGCGGCGCGGCACCCCAATGCCGCCGTCGTCGTCCCACCGTGCGCGAGCGCGGTGCCGAGTGCGGCGGCCGAGACCGCGCCGACGCAGCGGGATGCGCATTTGCGCTGTATTGCCGAACGCGGCCGGATGGGCTGGCAGCGCGCGTCGGGCTACAACTGGCGTGCCTTGGTGGAAGCCGACGTCTCATGGTGGAAACGCGTCATCGGCGGCGGGCTGCGCTCGCAAACGGACGGGCGCCAGGCGACCGAGGTGGCCATCGCCGCCAACGTGCTGAACCGAATGCTCGAGCTTGGGCGGCCGGAATACGTCCGCATCGCATGATCCCATACGCGGGCAGGGATCTATGCGTCCACGCCGCTGACCCATGCAACACGATGTACCCCAGACGGATCCGAATCGATGCCTTTTGCGCTTGCGCCTAACCTTTCCACAAAGTTAGCATCGTGGATCATTCGTCGGCAAGCCAACGAGGTATCATGGGCCCGCTTTCCCCTAAAGTCATTTTGGGACGCGTGTTCACCACTTTGATCGCTACGCTTTCGTGCATCCAGCTCGCAATTGCTCAAGCTTCCGAACTTCGTAGCGCCGAAGCCCCCTTTGTCCAGTTGCAAGGTGCTTCGGTGTCGCTTGTGCGCTTCGGTTACATTGACCTGAACGCCCGCTGGCGTAGCCCTACGATTTCGGTGTGCTGGGAGCCTGGCGCAGAACAGTTTGTGACAGAAAAGGCGCTTGTGCAGCAGGCAATCCGAACGTCTTTGGAGCGCCACTCGGCGCTACGCTTCTACGGGTGGGCCACATGTGGCGCAGCGGACCTCGGCATCCGCATCCGCGTGGCGGACGAGAATCCGGTCTCACAAGTCGGGCCGCAGCGGGAGCCGGGCTTCTTCGGCCGTGAGCTGCCGACCCGAATGACGCTCAACTTCGCATTCCAGTCCTGGCCATGTTACTCAGGCAAGCAACACTGCATCGTGGCAATCGCACGGCACGAGTTTATGCATGCGGTGGGCGTTCTACACGAACACCTGCGCCCGGACGCACCGATCCAGTGCCGGGAAACCCATGCCAACAAACCGGACTTTCGGGGTGTCAGCCCCGCAACTATTGGGCAGGTCTACGATCCAGATTCGATCATGAGCTACTGTAACAACATCTACGACACGAATCGCCCTCCTGACCTGAGTTCGATCGACGCGGCTACGATCCGCTATCTCTATCCGCCAGGCTAGGCAGACTCATGCTGGTCCTGACTGCACGCGTTTTCGTGGTTCTTGCAACGGCGTTGATCGCTGGGGCTTGGGCGTCTGCGGCCTTCGCGCAGAGTCTCTGGACGGCGGAACGCCGTGCGGCGGTGACGGCGGTTCGTGTGACCAAGCCTGGGCTCGCGGAGCCGGAGAGGGGCACAGCGTTTTTTGTGGGCTCGCAGGGCTTGCTGCTCACCGCAGCGCACGTGCTGCGCGGGGCGACGCGGATCGAATTCGGGCCCAACCCTGGCGGCCCTTGGCAGGAGGTCCACCCGGCGTCGGTGGAGGACCTCGGACGCGACGTGGCGATATTCCGGGCATTCTCGCCTCCCGCGACGGCTGGACTGGAGGTGGGTGCGCCGGAAGCGGTGAAAGCCGAGCAGATGCTCTATTTCGCAGGCTTCCCGTTTGGCCTCTCGTTCGATAGGCGAGAGGCGAAAGTTACAGCAGAGTTCGGTGCGGAGGGGGGCTGGCAAACGCAGGGGCTCGCAGCAGGCGGATTCAGCGGTGCGCCCGCGCTTGACGCGAGCGGCCGGGTGGTGGGCATCGTTACTGCTGGCGTGCAGGATGCGCCGGGTTTCCTGCAAATCACCCCTCTCTCACGCGTCAGGCCGCAGCTTTCAGCCGTGAGTTTGCCAGTTCCGTACGAATCAATCAGATCCGAATGGCGGCCGGTGTTCAAAGCCTCGGTTCTTGGAGCTCCGCCATCTTGCGATCGCAGCGGATCGCCAGCGCCTGCTAGAGTACCCACACAGTATGGAAATGGATTGTTCAACTTGGCGCTGCTTGAGTCCGCGCAGGCGAGCGCATCTTCACTTATTTCTGGCTGGAGTCAAAGACATCGCATCATTTTCTTGAACGATGGATGGTACAATAACTGTCGAAGTTGGATACCAGAACTCATGCCGGCATGGGTGATGGTAGATCTGGGGGCAAATTATACGGTGTCGGCGGTAGCTTTTGGAAGTGAATACGAGGCATATTACAACGATAGGGCTGCGACGCGATTCCGAATATTAGTTGCCCCGGAATCGTCGCCCGGTTCCTGGTTTTCAGTTTACGCATCCGCCGCTGGCGATCTGGTGAGGAGCAGGAGAGTTTTCAGTTTTCAGCCAAGGACAGTGCGCTATGTCCGAGTCGAAATCGAGGAGTCCGTTGGGGGTGCCGTCAGAATTGACGAATTAGAGATCCATGGCGGTCGCAGATAAAGTTAATGGGCCTGCACGACATCGTGTTGCATGGGTCAGCGGCGTGGACGCATAGATCCCTGCCCGCGTATGGGATCATGCGATGCGGACGTATTCCGGCCGCCCAAGCTCGAGCATTCGGTTCAGCACGTTGGCGGCGATGGCCACCTCGGTCGCCTGGCGCCCGTCCGTTTGCGAGCGCAGCCCGCCGCCGATGACGCGTTTCCACCATGAGACGTCGGCTTCCACCAAGGCACGCCAGTTGTAGCCCGACGCGCGCTGCCAGCCCATCCGGCCGCGTTCGGCAATACAGCGCAAATGCGCATCCCGCTGCGTCGGCGCGGTCTCGGCCGCCGCACTCGGCACCGCGCTCGCGCACGGTGGGACGACGACGGCGGCATTGGGGTGCCGCGCCGCGACCGCGGCATAGACATCGTCCCGGTCGTAAGCGCCGTCGCCCGTGAGGGACGCCACGGAACCGTCGACCCGCTCGAGCAAGGGGTCGACCTGCGAGCCGTCATCGGCATCCCTGCCGGTCAGCACCGAGGCGACAACCTGACCGGTGTCGGCGTCGGTGGCGAGGTGGAGCACCTTCCAGGCCCGGCGACGCTTGGTGCCGTGCTTCTCCTCCAGCCAGCCACCGGGACCACGTAGCTGCAAACCGGTGCTGTCCACCAGCAGGTGCCCCGGCTCGCCGCCGCAGCGCGGCCGCGCCACCTCCAGCGCCTCCGCCCGGCGGCTCAGGGTCGAGTGGTCCGGCACGGCGAGGTCGAGGCCAAGCAACTGCAGAATGGAGCCGATCAGGCCCTCGGTCTGGCGCAGCGCCAGGCGGAACACGGCCCGCAGCGTCAGGGCGCTTGCGATTGCCAGGGCCGAATACTCCGGCTGTCCGCCCCGGCCAGTGCGGGCCTCGGCACGCCAGTTCTCGACCGCCGCCTCGGAGAACCACACGGTCAGGCTGCCCCGAGTGCGCAGGCCCGCGTCGTACTCCGCCCAGTTCGTCACCCGGTGGCGCTGCCGCGGGATGTGGTGCCTACGCTCAGCGTTGGCCTTGAACGGCAAGGTGGGTCCATCCCCGACAGTCGAGGGCTCGCCATCCTTGCCAGCTTACCCGCCAACTCCAGATCAAGCGATCCATGCAACAACGCCGAATAAGATCGGCTAGCACCAATGCGAGACTTCGATCCGGCCATCGCCTCTCCTCCGCGACGGCCTACCTCTCAGCGACTTCCGCCCAAGGCAAGAAGGGCCCCGGGCCAGCGCTTACGCTCGATCCGACGATCCCTGCACCAAACTAATTCATCGTAAGAAGACTTCAGCGAGTCCGGGCGCGCCGACTGAACATTTTGCAATGTGGCCCGAGCAGAAGGTCGGCTTTTTCGCCACGAGACCCTGATTTTCGGTCGCGGCATGATTGTGCTTGATAAAGCCGCATATCGCCTCTTAGTTGATTGGGCCAGTCGCCATAAAACTGCAACCATAGGGATCAGACAGACATCGCTGGCCCGCCGGCAACCGGTGCCGACGGCAATCAACCGCAGTGCCGAGGTCAACCGGACCTCGCCTTCGGAGGACCCTATGATGTCCCTTCGTGATATGAGCATTCGTGGCAAGCTTGCCGCAGCCTTCGGCGCCCTCTTCCTCGTGCTGGCCGGCATCGGGGGCGTCGGCATCTATCAGGCGGGTCAGCTGAATGCCGACGCGACCGATGTCGGTCGCAACTGGCTGCCCTCGGTCGAGACACTCGGCCGCGTCGCCGAAGCCGCAAATCGCTATCGCACGCTACAGGCCAACGCCATCCTGGCGGCAGGTGACGCTGCCCTTGGCACCGGCGTGGCGGAGCGTACGGCGACCGCCCTCTCCCGCTTCGATGAGAACTGGAACCGCTACCTTGGCGTGGTGACCCCTGGCGAGGAGCAGCGTCTCGCCGATGCCGTTGCCACGGCCTGGCGCGAGTACCGCGCTGGCGATACGCAGTTCGCAGCGGCTCTGCGGACCGATGCCGCAGCTGCGTCCCATATGTGGGCCGGCGAGTTCCGGAATCGCTTTGACCGCTTCCGTGAGGCACTGGCGAAGGATCTCGATTTCAATAGCCGGATGGGTGCTGCCGCAGCAGACCGTTCGGACGCGGCCTACAGGGCGTCGCTCTGGATGATCGGTATGGCCACGCTGCTCGGGGCAGCGATGGCAGCCGGCTCGGCCTTGTTTCTGAACCGCAGTGTGGTGGTACGCGTGGTGCGGTTGTCGGATGTGATGCGCGGCCTCGCGCAGCGGAAGTACGACTTCGAGCTGCCCTGTGCCGCCCTGAAGGATGAGATCGGCGACCTTGCACGGGCGATGAACCAGTGCCGCGATGGCCTGCGTGAGGCTGACCGGCTGGCGGCCGAGCAGGCGCGCGAACAGGAGGTCAAGGTGGAGCGTGCGGCTCGGCTGGCCGTGCTGATGCGCGAGTTCGAGGGCAAGGTGCACGTCACTATCGAGGCGCTCTCGGGCGCGATGCGGCGCCTCCAGGGCACGGCCGCAGCGATGTCTGGTACCGCCGAGGACACCCTCCGCCAGGCCGGCGAGGTGGCAGCAGCGGCCGAGCAGACCAGCGCCAATGTGCAGACGGTGGCGGCGGCGGCCGAGGAGCTCTCGGCTTCGATCGCCGAGATCACTCGTCAGGTCTCGCAGAGTGCCAAGGTGGCCGGCCTGGCGGTGAGCGACGCACGACGGACGGACGAAGTGGTACGCGGCCTGGCCGAGGGTGCACAGCGGATTGGCGAGGTGATGCGGCTAATCACCACCATCGCAGGGCAGACCAACCTCCTGGCTCTCAATGCGACGATCGAGGCGGCTCGGGCCGGCGAGGCCGGCAAGGGCTTCGCGGTGGTGGCGTCGGAGGTGAAGAACCTGGCGGCGCAGACTGCCAAGGCGACCGAGGAAATCGCGGCGCAGGTGGGCGCGATGCAGTCGGCGACCGGCGACGCGGTAGGCGCGATCCAGGCGATCGGGACGCGGATCGGCGAGGTGAGCGAGATCTCTGCGGCTATTGCTGCCGCCGTCGAGGAGCAGGGTGCGGCGACGGCCGAGATCGCCCGCAACGTGCAGCAGGCGGCATCCGGCACACAGAGCGTCACCGGGGCGATTGGCGCCGTCAGCCGTGCGGCGAGTGAGGCCCGTGCCGCCTCCACGGAGGTGGCGAGTGCGTCGGACGAACTCGCCCGGCAGGCCAAGACCCTCGACACCGAGGTGGGAGGCTTCCTGCGCGACGTGCGCGCTGCCTGAGCTGAATACGATCCAGCATACGGAGAAACCGATGCTCACTTCAACAAACCCATTTCAACAGCATTTTGCCGCCATTGACGGTGTCGTGCGTAAGGTCAACCTGCCCGAGGGCTGTTGGATTGAACCGCGAGTGCCACAGAGCTCCGATGTTCTATCTCGGCCGATCCTCGAAGCTGAAGTTTCGCCCTTGACGGCCGAGGCATTCAGCATTGTTCACGGCCAGGCGCGAGCAATTCACCGCAAAGCAGACGCGATCCTTTGTGAGCGGATTTCAGGTCAGGATTCGAGTGGACGATACACTGCGATCGTGTTCTTGCCGCCAGTGGACGGCGTGCGCCCAGCTGCGGAGATCGGCCTGCCCTAATGATCTGATCGTGCAGTGCCATGAAGAAATGAGGCACTCTAAGGGTTCGCGTCATGCGGCTGAGATTGGGGCTGGATTGTATGTTCCTGCTCAGCTTCGTCCAGGACCCGCCGGCATGTCCGCCCTCGCCCGCCACAACGTTCATATGTACGGCCCGGAGCAGGGCCACACCCTTGTCTTCGCGCACGGCTACGGGTGCGACCAAGGGATGTGGCGCTTCGTGGCGCCTGCCTTCGTGCCCGACTACCGCGTGGGGCTGTTCGACCTCGCCGGCTGCGGCGGCGCCGACCCGGCACACCATGATCCCGCCCGCCACGCCAGCCTGCACGGCCATGCCGAGGATCTTTGCGATTTACTTCGGGAGTTCGGGCGCGGGCCGGTCACCTTCGTCGGCCATTCAGTGAGTGCCATGATCGGCGCCCTCGCCGCGCTGCGCGCGCCCGAGCTCTTCACATCATTGGTGATGATTGGGCCATCCCCTTGTTACCTCAACGACGGCGACTATCCCGGGGGCTTCGTGCCTGAAGACATTGAGGCACTGCTCGACCTGCTCGACGGCAACCACCACGCCTGGGCGGCGCGGATGGCGCCGGTGATCATGGGCAATCCCGACCGGCCAGAGCTGGCGGCAGAACTGGAGGCCAGCTTCTGCCGCATGGACCCCAAGGCAGCGCGCGTCTTCGCCCGCGTCACCTTCACTTCTGACTGCCGCCAGGACCTGCCGCTGCTCCGCGTACCAACGCTGATCCTGCAGTCGCAGGACGACGCGGTGGCATCGGTCGAGGTCGGCGCATGGGTGGCGAGTTGCGTTCCCGGTAGCAGCCTCATCCAGCTCGGTGCCACTGGCCACTGCCCGCATGTGAGCGCCCCCGAGGCCACAGCCAGGGCGATCCGCGCCTGGCTCGGCTAGGGTGACCGGTCGCTATGGCTGAGCTGGTGCTATCCGAGCCGGGAAGCCTGCAGGAGGAATTCCTCGCCTTCTACGACGAGGCGCCCTGCGGCTACCTGACCCTGCGGCGGGACGGTACCATCCTCGGCGCCAATCGTACTCTGCTCCACTGGGCTGGGGCGCAGGCGGGGCCACGCCGCGGCCTGCATCTGCGCGACCTGCTGTCGCCGGCGAGCTGGATCTGCTTCAGCATGCAATGCGTGCCGGTCCTGGCGATGCACCGCCGCATCACCGAGATCGCCCTCGATATTCGCCGGGAAGGACAGGCCCCGTTGCCGGTCCTGGCAAGCTTCCAAGCGGAGGCCGTCGGTTCTGAGGACGATGGCGACACCCGCATCCGTGGCATCCTGTTCGACGCAACCGAGCGGAGGCTCTATGAGCGCGAACTGCTCGCAGCGCGGCGCGCCGCCGATGCGGCGCGGCACACGGCGGAGCAGGCAAGCGCGCGTCTCTCGACGGTCCTGGAAAGCACCACAGATGGTGTCCTGCTGGTTGGCCCTGACTGGCGCATCGCCTATGCCAATCCGCGGGCGGCCGCCCTCCTGCCCGGCATCGTCGCCGGTGAGGACCTGCGCGAGGTCTTCCCGATCGATCCGGACGGCATTTTTCGGGCGGCATTTGGGCAGGCCATGGAAGGCGCGCTGCAGGACGGCGTGGAGGGGCTGGTCGCGGCCAATACGTGGCTCTGGGTTCACGCCTATCCGGCGCCCGGCGGCGGCATGGCGGTCTTCTTCCGAGATACAACGGGGGACCGCCGCCTGACCGAGGAGCGCCGCCGCCACGCCGAGCACATCGATCACCTGGCAAGCCATGATACGCTGACTGGCCTGCCAAACCGTCGGCTCTTTGCCGCCAAGCTGCGCGAGGCTTTGGCTAGCGGCGCCAGCGGCATGGCAGTGATGTGCCTTGATCTAGACCGCTTCAAGCAGGTGAACGACCGGCTGGGCCATCCGGCGGGTGATGCACTACTGAAGCTAGTGTCAAAACGGTTACAAACGGAATTGCGCGCCGGCGACACCGTCGCCCGCTTTGGCGGTGACGAGTTCGCCATCCTGCTGGCGGCGGAACGCCGCAACGGCGGGGCGCAGGAAGAGGTAGAGGCCGAGGAGGTGGCGGCGCGCCTCGTCCGCCGGCTCAGCGCACCCTACGCCATCGAGGGGGAGCGCGCGGAGATCGGCGCGTCCATCGGCATCACCTTCGCCCGCCCGCCGGCCGGGGACCCGGACGCGCTGCTGGCCGAGGCCGACCTTGCCCTGTACCAGGCCAAGCGCGCCGGGCGCGGCCGGCACGCCGTCTTCCGCCCCGTCATGATGTCCGCGCACCGCGCCCGGCTCGAGCTCGGCGACGCGCTGCGCCTGGGGCTGGAGCGGGGCGAGCTGCTGGTCCACTACCAGCCCGTCGTTGCGGTGGGCACCGGCACGCTGCGCGGGCACGAGGCCCTGGCACGCTGGACCCGACCGGGCCATGGACCGGTGTCACCAGGCAGCTTCATCCCGCTCGCGGAGGAGGCCGGACTCATTGTCCCGCTCGGTGCGTACATCCTCGACCGCGCTTGCCGCGACGCCGCCGCCTGGCCTGACCTAGCGCTGCGGGTAGCGGTCAATCTATCGCCTTTGCAGTTCCGCGATCCGGGCCTAGTGGGCATGGTCGCGGCGGCGTTGCGGCGGAGCGGCCTGGCGCCGGCCCGGCTTGAGCTCGAGATCACCGAGGGCGTCCTGCTGGAACGAACGGAGGAGGTGCTGGCGACCATGCACCGGCTGCGGGCCCTAGGCGTCGGCTTCGCGCTCGACGACTTCGGCACGGGCTTCTCCTCGCTCTCCTATCTCAGCTCCTTCCCCTTCGACCGAGTGAAGATCGACCGCAGCTTCTTGCGGGAGGCGGAGACCTCGGACCGCGACGCAGCCATCATCGAGAGCGTCGCGCTGCTCTGCCGCCGGCTGGGCATGACCTGCCTGGCCGAGGGGGTGGAGGCCGAGGGTCAGCTCGAACTGCTCGCCCGTGTAGGCTGCGGCGAGGCACAAGGCTTCCTGCTGGGCCGGCCGATGCCGCAGGCGGAGGTGTTGCGCGCTGCCAAGAGATGAACCAGGACTGCAAGCTCATCTCGCTCCAGTGCACCACATCACAGCAGCAGGCATTGCCAAGTTGGTGAGCCCTGGCCGGAGCGGCATGGCTGGGCGAAGCTGGCTGGATGCCGTCCGACCGCGTCACCTACCCTGGCTTCCGCTTCCCGGCCGAGATCATCAGCCACGCCGTGTCAATGCTGAGGTGGTTTTCCTCAAAAGTGCTGGCTGAAAATTCCCCAGTTCGGCTGGTGGCTACATCGCGCCGGTGAGTTCTGCGGGGCGCGGCTTGGGCGGTCTGCCGCGGCGGCGG
>NZ_SMOA01000121.1 GCF_004353985.1 Paracraurococcus ruber
GCCCCGTCCCGCCGGCCGACCACCCGGCCGCGCCGCGGCCGCAGCAGCCGCTTGCGGCGTTCCCGGCGGCGCCCGGGGCGGCCGGTGGCGCCGCGCGGCAACCCGGCCTATAGCGGAGGCATGGCCCGCCGCGCGCCGCACCGCATCCTGCTCAACCTGGTGCTCGATTCGCTGATCGCCTGCCTGGCCCTGCCGGTGGCGATGCTGCTGGACGCACCGGGTGCCTGGCCGCCCGCCGGCTGGTGGCTGGGCGCCCTGCCGGGCGCGGCGCTGGCGCTGCTGGCTGCCGGGCTGCCGGTGCGGCTGCCGCAGCAATACTGGCGCTATGCCGGCCTGCCGGACCTGCTGGGCATCCTGGTCGCCGCCATCGGCGCGGCGGTGCTGTTCTGGGGCGGGCTGCTGGCGCTGGGCGCCTGGATCCCGCCGAACCCCGCCTTCCCGGCCATCCATGCGCTGACGCTCGGCCTGCTGCTCGGGGCGCCGCGCATCGCCGGGCGGCTGCACCATGCCCGCCGGTCGTCCGAGAGCATCACGCCGCAGCCGGTGCTGCTGGTCGGCGCCGGGGATGGGGCGGACATCTTCATCCGGGCGCTGGCGGCGGAACGCCAGCCGGCCTTCCGGGTGGCCGGCATCCTGTCCATGCGGTCGCGCCAGGCGGGGCGGCGCATCCAGGGCCACCCGATCCTGGGCACCGCGGACGAGATCGCCGCCGTGCTGGACACGCTGAAGGAGGAAGGGCGGCTGCCCGCCCTGATCGTCCTGACCACCCACCATGTGCAGGGCCTGGCGCTGGAACGGCTGCTGGACGCCGCCGACCGGCACGGCATCCCGGTGCGGCGGGCGCCCTCCGTCACCTCGCTCGACCCCGCCGCCCGGCGCATGGCGGCGATGGAGGAGAAGGCGGGCCAGCGCCTCAAGCTCGACCCCGTGGCGATCGAGGACCTGCTGGACCGGCCGCAGATCCCGCTGGACCGCGAGGGGATGGCGCGGCTGATCCAGGGCCGCCGCGTGCTGGTGACCGGCGCCGGCGGCACCATCGGCGGGGAGCTGGCGCGGCAGGTCGCGGCGCTCGGCCCGGCGCAGCTCACCCTGCTCGACCACGGGGAATTCGCCCTCTACGAGATCGACCTCGAGCTGCGGGAGCGGCACCCGGACGTGCCCCGCCGCGCCGTGCTGGCCGATATCCGCGACGAGCCGCGGATGCGCCGGCTGCTGGAGGACATCCGGCCCGAGCTTGTGTTCCACGCCGCGGCCCTGAAGCATGTGCCGATGGTGGAGAACAACCCGCTGGAGGGGCTGCTGACCAATGCCCTCGGCACCCGGGTGGTGGCGGACGCCGCCGCCGCGGTGGGCTGCCGGGCGATGGTGTTCATCAGCACCGACAAGGCGGTGAACCCGACCAGCGTGATGGGGGCGAGCAAGCGGCTGGCGGAGATGTACTGCCAGGCGCTGGACGTGCATGCCCGCGCGGCCGACCGCGACCAGGCCCGGGTGGCGGCGCGCGGCATGCGCTGCGTGACGGTGCGCTTCGGGAATGTGCTGGGCTCGACCGGCAGCGTGGTGCCGCTGTTCCGCCGGCAGCTGGAGCGCGGCGGGCCGCTGACCGTGACCCATCCCGACATGCGCCGCTACTTCATGACGGTGCGGGAGGCGGTCGGCCTGGTGCTGCAGGCCAGCGTCATCGGCGCCGAGGACCGCCACGACCAGCCGCCCGAGCTGGCGGAAGGCGGCATCTTCGTCCTCGACATGGGCAAACCCGTAAAGATCGTCGACCTGGCGCGGCGGATGATCCGGCTCGCCGGGCTCCGGCCGGAGGAGGATGTGGAGATCCGCTTCACCGGCCTGCGCCCCGGGGAGAAGCTGTACGAGGAGCTGTTCCACGGGCAGGAGCCGCCGCGGCCGACGGAATTCAAGGGCTTGCTGGTGGCGACGCCCCGCACCGCCGACCCGGCGCTGGTGGGGCGGGCGATCGACGAGATCGCCGGGGCCTGCCGGGCCGGCAGCCCGCGCACGGCGCTGGCCCAGCTGGGCCGGCTGGTGCCGGAGTTCGACCACAACGTGGAGGGCGAGGCGGCCGCCGCCGGCCGGTAGGGACACCCGGCGCCGGCAGGCAATGCTTTGAAAGCGGGCCGGCCTGCCCTATCTCCCCCCTAACAGGCCGGGTGTGCGCCGGGCCCGCCTATCATCGCTTCACGAGAGGATCGCCGCCCCCGGGCCCGCCCGCCCGCCGGCGCTCCGCCCTTCGGCTGCCGGAACCCCCATGCCCGACACCCCGCTCGACCGCATCCGCAACTTCTCCATCATCGCCCATATCGACCACGGCAAGTCCACGCTCGCCGACCGGCTGATCCAGACCACCGGCGCCGTCACGGCGCGGGAGATGAAGGAGCAGCTGCTCGACAACATGGAGCTGGAGCGGGAGCGGGGGATCACCATCAAGGCGCAGACCGTCCGGCTGGCCTACCAGGCCAAGGACGGGCAGACCTACACCCTGAACCTGATGGACACGCCCGGCCATGTCGACTTCGCCTATGAGGTGAGCCGCAGCCTGGCGGCCTGCGAGGGCAGCCTGCTGGTGGTGGACGCGTCCCAGGGGGTGGAGGCGCAGACGCTGGCCAATGTCTACCAGGCGCTGGACGCGAACCACGAGATCGTGCCGGTGCTGAACAAGGTGGACCTGCCGGCCGCCGAGCCGGAGCGGGTGAAGCAGCAGATCGAGGACGTGATCGGCCTCGACGCCTCGGACGCGGTCGAGATCAGCGCCAAGACCGGCCTGAACATCGAGGGCGTGCTGGAGGCGATCGTCACCCGCCTGCCGCCGCCGACCGGCGACGCATCGAAGACCCTGACCGCGCTGCTGGTGGACAGCTGGTACGACGCCTACCTGGGCGTCGTCGTGCTGGTGCGGGTGAAGGACGGGCATCTGCGGAAGGGCCAGCGCATCCGCATGATGTCGAACGGCGCCGTCCATACCGTGGAGCAGCTTGGCATCTTCACGCCGAAGATGGTGCCCTGCGAGAGCCTGGGCCCGGGCGAGATGGGCTACGTCACCGCCGCCATCAAGACGGTCGCCGACACCAATGTCGGCGACACCATCACCGACGACCGCAACCCGGCGACCGCGGCGCTGCCGGGCTTCAAGCCCTCCATCCCCGTGGTGTGGTGCGGCCTGTACCCGGTGGATGCCGACGACTTCGAGAAGCTGCGCGAGGCGGTCGGCAAGCTGCGGCTGAACGACAGCAGCTTCCACTACGAGATGGAGACCAGCGCCGCCCTCGGCCTCGGCTATCGCTGCGGCTTCCTCGGCCTGCTCCACCTCGAGATCGTGCAGGAGCGCCTGTCGCGCGAGTTCGACCTGGACCTGATCGCGACCGCCCCGTCCGTCGTCTACAAGCTGAAGCGCACCAACGGCGAGGAGATGGACCTGCACAACCCGGCCGACATGCCGGACCCGAGCGTGATCGCCGAGATCGCCGAGCCCTGGATCAAGGCCACCATCATGGTGCCCGACGAGTACCTCGGGCCGGTGCTGACCCTGTGCAACGAGCGCCGTGGCCGGCAGATGGAGCTGACCTATGTCGGCAGCCGCGCCATGGCGGTGTACCGGCTGCCGCTGAACGAGGTGGTGTTCGACTTCTACGACCGGCTGAAGTCGATCAGCCGCGGCTATGCCAGCTTCGACTACGCGATGGACGACTACGAGGAAGGCGACCTCGTGAAGATCTCCATCCTGGTGAATGCCGAGCCGGTGGACGCGCTGTCCTTCATGGCGCATCGCAGCCAGGCGGACCGCCGCGGCCGGCAGATCTGCGAGCGGCTGAAGGACCTGATCCCCCGCCAGCTCTTCAAGATCCCGATCCAGGCGGCGATCGGCGGCCGCGTCATCGCGCGGGAGACGATCAGCGCGCTGTCGAAGGACGTGACCGCCAAATGCTATGGCGGCGACATCACCCGCAAGCGCAAGCTGCTGGAGAAGCAGAAGGAAGGCAAGAAGCGCATGCGGCAGTTCGGCAAGGTCGAGATCCCGCAGAGCGCCTTCATCGCCGCGCTCAAGATGGATGCCTGAGGCGAGGTCGAGGAGGGCTCTGCCCTCCTCGACCTCCACCCGCCAGGGGTCAGGCGACCCCTGGGCCGGCCTGGGCTAGCCTGCGCGCTCCACCGCAGGAGCCGCCCGATGCCCGTCCCCAAGGTCAAGCATGTCCGCGCCAGCGTGGTGCGCGGCGGTGGCGGCGACTACCACGACCAGGCGGACGGCCACTGGATCGACGACCACGTCGCTTCCCCCATGGCGCGCTATCCCGAATACCGCGCCAGCCGCCGGGCCTTCGGCATCGACGTGCTCGGCACGCTGGTGGTCGAGGTGGAGGCGGATGACGGCACCACCGGCTTCGCCATCACCACCGCCGGCGAGCCCGGCGCCTTCATCGTCGAGAAGCATCTGGCACGCTTCATCGAAGGCCGGCCGATCACCGAGATCGAGCGCGCCTGGGACCAGATGTACTTCGCCACCCAGTTCTACGGGCGCCGCGGCCTGGTGGTGAACGCCATCTCCGCGGTGGACCTCGCTTTGTGGGACCTGCTGGGCAAGTGGCGGGGGGAGCCGGTGCATGCCCTGCTCGGCGGCCCGGTGCGGGACGAGCTGGTCTTCTACGCCACCGGCGCCCGGCCGGACCTGGCAAAGCAGATGGGCTTCATCGGCGGCAAGCTGCCGCTGCAGCACGGGCCGGCGGAGGGCGAGGAGGGGCTGCGGCGGAACCTGGCGAAGCTGGCCGAGATGCGCAGCCGCGTCGGCGAGGATTTCTGGCTCATGTGGGACTGCTGGATGAGCCTCGACCTCGACTACGCCACCCGGCTCGCCTGGGGCGCGCGGGAGCACCGGCTGAAATGGCTGGAGGAATGCCTCTCCCCCGACGACTACTGGGGCCAGGCCGCGCTGCGGAAGGCGCTGCCGCCCGGGATGCTGCTCACTGCGGGAGAGCACGAGGCGACGCGCTGGGGCTTCCGCCTGCTGCTGGAGATGGGCTGCTGCGACATCATCCAGCCCGACGTGAACTGGTGCGGCGGGCTGACGGAATTGCTGCGCATCTCCGCCCTGGCGGACGCGCATGGGGCGATGATGGTCCCGCACGGGTCGGGCCCCTACAGCTACCACGTCGTCTGCACGCGGCAGAACAGCCCCTTCACCGAGATCATCCTGACGGCGCCGCAGGCCGACCGCGTGCAGCCGGCATTCCACCCACTGCTGCTGGACGAGCCGGTGCCGGAGAATGGCAGGCTGAAGGTCTCGGCGCTGGACAGGCCGGGCTTCGGCGTCCGGCTGAACCCCGACTGCGCGCTGCACCGGCCCTATCCGCGATAGGGGGCGCGCGGAGGCCCGGCCCTTGATCGGTTGAAGCACCGTGCCGGGCGGGGCCGCGGCCCCGCCCGGTCTGCCGGCGTCAGGCCTCGACGCGGATATCCGCCTCGCGCACCACCTTCGCCCACTGCGCCCGCTCGGCCGCGGCGAAGGCGGCCAGCTCGGCGGGGGTGGAGGGCTCGGGCTGGCCCGCCTGCTGGCGGAAGACGCTCAGCGTCGTCTCGTGCTTCATGCCCTCGCGCAGGGCGGCGTTCAGCCGCTCCAGCACCGGCGCCGGCGTGCGGGCCGGGGCGAACAGCGCCAACCACAGGCCGGTGGCCAGCGGCACGCCCAGCTCCTGCAGGGTCGGCACGTTCGGCGTCAGGTCGATCCGGTGCGGGTGGGCCAGCGCCAGGATGCGGGCGCGGCCATCCACCGCCAGGCTGTTGGCGCCGCCCACCGGCAGCATCATGGAATCGACCTGCGCGGCGGCGACCGCCTGCATGCCCGGGGCCTGCGCGGCGAAGGGCACGTGCAGCTTCTCGATCCCCAGGTTCCGCGCCACGAATTCGAAGGCGAGGTGGGAGGAGGAGCCGACGCCCCAGGAGGCATGGCTGAACTTGCCGGCTTCCTTCTTCGACTCCCGCACGAAGCTGGCGAAGTCCGGCATGTCGCGGCGATGCGCGCCGACCATCAGCGCGAAGGGTACGCGCGTGACCATGGAGATCGGCGCGAAGTCGTTCTCGTCGCTGTAGGGCAGCGTGCGGAAGGTGGAGCGGTTGATGGCGAAGGTGTCGGTGATCCCCATGGTGATAGTGGAGCCGTCGGCCGGCGCGCGCGCCGCGGCCAGGGTGCCGACCGTGCCGTTGGCGCCCGGGCGGTTCTCCACGATCACCGGCTGGCCGAGAGCCGCCTGCAGGCCGGCGGCCGTGGCCCGGCTGATGACGTCCGTGATGCCGCCCGCATTGTACGGGACGATGATGCGCACGGGCCGCTCGGCCGACCCGCCGATCGGCTGGGCGGTGGCGAGGCGCGGCGCGGCGAGGGCGGCGGCAGCGGCGGCGAGCGCCGCGCGACGAGTCAGGTGGATCATGGTGGCTCCGGGAAACGATTAACTGAGCGTAATCTGGAACTCGCAATGAGCCGATCAAGGCCGGCCTGCGTGTCTCCGTCACGCGATGACGGACGATCAGGGCGACGGGGCGCGACGATCTGCGCCGCCGGAGGTTAAGAAAACCCTCATGCCCAGCTTCTGGGCGGATCAGGGCCCACCTGCCCAAGCCCGCACCAGGACCGGCCTTGCCGCCGCCGAATGCCGTTTCGGGCGGCAGGCAGGCCGCTTAACGGCATTGCAATCCGATGTCGGATCGTCCATGTGACGGCCGCTCGGAGACCGGCCATGACCGCTGAGACCGCCCTGGTGCCCGCGGCCCCTGCCGCCTCCCCCGCACGCCCGCTGATCACGCTGGACGGGGTGACCGTGCGCTTCGGCCGCGGCACGGCCGCCGTGCAGGCGCTGGCCGAGACCAGCCTGACCGTCGCCGCCGGCGACTTCATCGCCCTCGTCGGCCCTTCGGGCTGCGGCAAGTCCACCATCCTGCGCCTGGTCAGCGACCTCATGCGCCCGTCCTCCGGCCGGGTGCTGGTGGCGGGGCGGGAAGCGGGGGATGCCGCGGCGGCGGAGCCGGTGCGCATCGGCATGGCCTACCAGAACGCCACGCTGCTGCCCTGGCTGACCATCCGGCAGAACGTGATGCTGCCGCTGAAGATCGTGCCGCCCTTCCGCGCCGAGTGGCGCCGCAAGCGCCGCACCGAATACCGCGACCGGGCGGATGCGCTGCTGGCGCAGGTCGGGCTGAAGGGCTTCGGCGACAAGTATCCCTGGCAGTTGTCGGGCGGGATGATGCAGCGGGCCAACCTGTGCCGCGCGCTGATCCACGACCCGACGCTGCTGCTGCTGGACGAGCCCTTCGGCGCGCTGGACCAGTTCACGCGGGAAGAGCTGTGGGCGGTGATGCAGGAGCTGTGGGCGACGCGCGGCACCACCGTGCTGCTGGTCACCCATGACCTGCGGGAAGCCGCCTACCTGGCGAACCGGATCTGCGTGATGAGCGCGCGGCCCGGCCGCATCCTGGAGGATTGTCCGGTGGACTTCCCGCGTCCCCGGCCCCTCGACCTCACCTTCGCGCCCGACTTCACCGCGCTGGTGCAGCGCCTGCGCGCCCTGATCGTCGCCGCCCGCGCCGCCGCCGCCTGAAGGGGACACGCCGATGCTGGACCTGATCCGCGCCAAGGCGGCGCCCGCCGCCCTCATCCTCTCGGTCTTCCTGGTTTGGGAGGCGGTCTGCGCCGCCGGCGGCGTCTCCGACATCCTGCTGCCGCGGCCGAGCGCGGTGCTGTACGAGCTGTACGACCGCTGGTGGGCGCTTTGGCCGCATACCTGGCAGACGCTCTACACCACGCTGGTCGGCTTCGCGATCGGCACCGCGGTCGGCGTCCTTCTCGGCGTGCTCATCGGGTCCTCCCGCCTCGCCTACGACACGGCCTATCCGCTGCTGGTCGGCATCTCCTCCATCCCCAAGGTCGCGGTGGTGCCGATCTTCGTGCTGTGGTTCGGCGCCGGCACCGTCCCCGCCGTGCTGACCGCGGCCATCATCTGCATCTTCCCCATCGTGGTGAACGTGGCGACCGGCATCGCCACGGTGGAGCCGGAGCTGGAGGATGTGATGAAGACGCTGCGCGCGTCGAAGCTCGACATCCTCTGGAATGTCCAGCTGCCGCGGGCGATGCCCTATTTCTTCGCGTCGCTGAAGGTGGCGGTGACCCTGGCCTTCGTCGGGTCCGTCGTCGCGGAGACGGTGGCCAGCAACCGCGGCGTCGGGAACATGATGATGGTCGCCTCCTCCTCCTTCAACGTGCCGCTGGTCTTCGCCGGGCTGTTCATCCTCGCCGGGCTGGGCGTCGCGCTCTACCTCATCTTCTCCGCGGTCGAACGCCGCGTGGCCGGCTGGGCCATGCGCAAGACCGACCTTGCCGTCACCACCTGATGTCGGCGGCCATGTGCCATGACCGCCGGCATCAGGCTTTCGCCTGCCCCCAGTCGCCGGGCGCGAACCGCCGGTTCGCCTGGCTTCGTCACGCCGAAGGCGTGCTTGCCGCACGACGCAGGGGCGCCGGGCCGCATCCCGGGTTCCCAACCGCGTTGCAGCGCAACGCGGTTGGGAACCCGTTCGCGGCCTCGGACCGGTTGTTCGACCGGTCCGTTCACATGACACCCTGCCGGGAGACATCACGATGCTGCTGACCCGCCGTGCCGCCCTGGGCGGCCTTGCCGCCACCGCCCTCGCCGCGCCGGCGCTGGCGCAGGCCGTGACCAACCTCCGCTTCACGCTGGACTGGCGGCTCCAGGGCGTGCACGCCTGGTACTTCCTGGCGCAGGAGCGCGGCTGGTTCCGCGAGGCCGGGCTGAACCTGACCATCGACCAGGGCGACGGGTCCGCCAACACCATCAACCGCATCATGTCCGGCACCTATGATGCCGGCTTCGGCGACATGACGGCCATCATCCAGCAGGCCGCCGCCCGCCCGGGCGAGCAGCCGCTGATGGTCTACCAGATCTACAACCGCGCACCCTTCGCCATCCTGGTGAAGGCGGACAGCCCGATCCGCACCATCGCCGACATCGCCGGCCGCAAGCTGGGCGGCCCGGCGGGCTCGGCCACCACGCGCATGTTCCCGCTCTGGGCGCGCATCAACGGCCTCGACCCGGCGAAGAACGAGATCGTCAACATGGCGCCGAACCTCGGCGAGCAGATGCTGATCCAGGGCCAGATCGACGGCGCGCTGATCTTCACCCTGACCAGCTACATGAACCTGGTCGGCATGCGGCAGAACCCGGACCGCGACTTCCGCTGGTTCGTCTTCGCCGACAACGGCATCGAAGCCTATTCCAACGGCGTGATGGTCAGCCAGAAGCTGGCGAAGGACAATCCGGCTGCGGTGCGCGGCCTGACCGCCGCGGTGAACCGCGCCATGCTGGCCACCGCCCGCGACCCGGCCGAGGCGATGCGCGTGATGGCGCGCATGGAGGCGACGATCAACGTCCCGGTCGAGACCCAGCGCATCGACTATGCCTGGCGCACCGTGATCGCCACGCCGGAAGCGGTGGAGGTCGGCGCCGGCGACCTATCCGACGCGCGCCTGGCGCGCGCCATCGCCCAGGCGGTGGAGGTCTTCGGCCTGTCCCGCACCCCGGCGCCGGAGGAGGTGTTCAGCCGCGCCTTCCTGCCGCCGCGGGCGGAGCGGGCGATCGCGGTCAGCCGGAGCTGACGGCGGATCGAGGGGGATTTCGTCCCCCTCGGGCACTCCCGAACAGGCCATGGGCGTCGCCTGGACCGGCCTGAGCGATCGCCCTCGGAGAGGGCCTCGATGGGGCCCCACAGATGGCGATCAGCCTTCGCCGGGGTCCGGGGCCTTGCCGGAGGTCCCGGCCGGTGCGGGTGCGGGAGGATCGTACGCACCGTGTCCGGTGCGCCCCCTCCCGTGACGACGGCCCCGCGGCTTGACGCCGCCCGCAGCGTCCCGCCAGCCTTCGCATGGCCATCGCCCGCCAGACGGCGAGGCCCCCGGAGGGACGCCCATGACCCGAGGCCCAGGCCGCCGCGCCGCGCTCGCCCTGCTGGCCGCGCCGGCGCTGGCCCGCGCGCAGCCCGCCTGGCCGACCCGCGCCATCCGCATCGTCGTGCCCTTCGCGCCCGGCGGCCCCACCGATGTCATGGCGCGCGTCGTGGCGCCCGGGCTGCAGGCGGCGCTCGGCCAGCCGGTGGTGATCGAGAACCGCGCCGGCGCCGGCGGCAATGTCGGCGCCGCCTTCGTCGCCCGCAGCGCGCCCGATGGCACCACGCTGCTGATCGCCTCCACCGGCTTCGTCGTGAATGCCAGCCTGTTCCGCAACCCGGGCTACGATCCGGTGCAGGATTTCGCGCCGATCACCGAGCTCGGCGCCTCGCCCAACACCATCCTGGCGCGGCCGGACAGCGGCATCGCCAGCATCGACGACCTCATCGCGCGGGCGAAGGCGACGCCGGGCGGGCTGAACCTGGCCAATCCCGGCACCGGGTCCACCCCGCACCTGACCGCCGAACTGCTGCGGCTGCGCGCGGGGATCGAGTTCGTGCAGGTGCCGCACAACAGCGCCGCGCTGGCGGTGCAGGCGCTGTTGTCGGGCACCACGCAGGTGGGCGTCGCCGCGCTGCCGCCGGCGCATGCGCAGGTCAAGTCCGGCACCCTGCGTGCCCTGGCGCTGACCGGCCAGGCGCGCTGGCCGGACCTGCCCGATGTGCCGACCATGCTGGAACTGGGCTGGGACGGCTTCGTGTCCGAGACCTTCCAGGCCTTCCTCGCCCCGGCCGGCACGCCGGCCCCCATCCTGCAGCGGCTGGCGCAGGAGACCATCGCGGTGCTGGGCGTGCCGGAGACCAAGGCGAGGCTGCTGGCCGCCGGCTTCGGGCTGCGGCCGCAGGGACCGGACGCGCTGGCGAAGCGGATCGCGGCCGAGGTGCCGCTGTGGCGCGACCTGATCCGCCGCGCCGGGCTGCAGCAGGAATAGCCGCCTGCCCGCTGCGGGCCTGCCGCAACACGGGCATCCGCACAGCGGGCCGCGGCCGCCGCGGCCCGCGCCGGGCGATCCCCGCCCGGCGCCCGCACGAGGGGCCACGACGCCCCGCCGGCCGGCGCAGGCCCGGATGCCGCAGGCATCCGGGTTCGATGGGTGCATGGCTGGCACGGCGCCTAGGCGACGGACCTGCATGACCCGGTTGCCAGGGGGGCCGAGGGCTCTCAGCGCAGCGCGAGCGGCCGGAGCGCGGTGCCGGCCACCGTGCCGCGGATCGCATTCGTGGTGGCGACATAGGCGAACTCGTAGACCCGGTCCGCCGCCAGGCGCTCCAGGTTGTGGAACTCACCGATATGCACGCCCTGCTGCACGAGCAGGTAGACATGCACCGGGTTGAAGCTGCCGCCCACCGCGGCGCTGTCCTGCGGCCTGGGCGGCCCGACCTCGAGGCCCGAGGTGTCGGAGGCGAGCATCAGCGCGCCCTTCTGCTCCACCAGCCATTTCGCCGCGGCCAGGCCGATGCCGGCGCTGTCCGGCCCGCTGATCTTCGCGTGGTCGGCGCCGCTCTCGCCCCAGTAGCGGGCGGTGCCGGTGCGGATCAGCACGACGGTGCCGGGCGTGACATCGACGTTCTGCGCCCGCAGCGCGGCCTCCAGGTCGGCGACGGTGATCTCGTAGCCGGCGGGCAGGGCTTCCATGTTCTTCTGGCCGGCGACGTCGATCAGCACGCCGCGGGCGATGATGGGCGGGATGGTGGTGACATCGGCCTTGCGGATGCCGAAATTGCCGCCCCAGTCGCCTTCCTTGAAGCCATTGTACCAGTGGTTGTCCTCGCCGACCGTGATGTGGCCGAGGCCGTCGATCTGCGTCGCCACGTTGTCGCTGATGAACATGGCGCTGCTGTGCCAGCGGGTGTGGCTGCCATTGCCGTTCTCGGCAGTGGTGAAGGGCAGGTCGCGCTGGCGGGCGACGCCTTCCGGCGTGCGGAAGCTGATGATCTCGCCCGGGTTGTGGCCCGGCCAGCGATAGGAATTGCGGTCATAGGGCAGGCCGAGGTCGTAGGACTTCCCCTGCGTCGCCAGGCGCAGCGCGGCGGCGCGGGAGGCGTCGGTCATCTCGTTCAGCGCGCCGACCTCGTCCTGCGGTCCCCAGACCCAGCCCCAGCCCTTGCCGCGCGTCCATTGCTTCATGCCCGCATCCTGCGCGGCGGCCGGCAGCACGGCGGCGGCGAGCGCGAGTCCCATGCCGCTCGCGGCGAGCAGGCGTCCCATGGCCTTCATGGCATTTCCCCCAAGAGCCTTCTTGCACGGGCCGCGCGTGCGACCCGGGTCGAGCCTAGCTTAGGGTTGCGATGGCGGGCGAATGACCATCCGGCAACATGGCGCGTCAGTCGGGGCGCAGGCCGCGGCGGCGGATGAACTCGCCCCAGACGGCGCTGTCGGCCTCCATCCGGCGGCGCAGATCGGCGGCGCTGCCGGGGAAGGGCACCAGCAGGTTGTCGGCCAGGCGACGCTGTGCCGTCTCATCCGCCAGGGCGGCGCGCACGGCGGCGTTCAGGGCCGTCACGGGATCCTCGGGCATCCCGGCGGGGCCGAGCAGGCCGAACCAGCCGGGCATCACCGGCGCCTCGATCCCCGCTTCCCGCTGGGTCGGCAGGTCGGGCAGCGCCGGCACGCGCCGCTTCGCCACCAGGGCCAGGGGCGTCACCGCCCCGGCGCGCACCTGGCCCAGCGCGACGCCGAGCACGATGATCATCGCATCGGTCTCGCCCGACACGACGCTGGTCAGCGCCTGGCCGCTGCCGGGATAGGGCACGTGCAGGAAGGACACCCCGGCGCGGTCGGCGATCATCTCCATGGACAGATGCGTGGAGTTGCCGATGCCGGCGCTGGCATAGGTGATGCGGCCGGGCTGGGCACGGGCGCGCGCCAGCAGGTCCGGCACGCTGGCGATGCCGGACCGCTTGCTGGCCAGCAGGATGAAGGGCGCATCGGTGACCGGCGCGACATAGGTGAAGTCCCGCACCGGGTCGTAGGGCAGGGTCGGGTAGAGATGCGGGTTGAAGGACAGCTGCGACACGCCCGAGAGCAGCAGCGCATGCCCGTCCGGCCGCTGCTGCTTCAGGGCGTTCACCGCGACGGTGCCGTTGGCGCCCGGGCGGTTGTCCACCACCACGGCCTGGCCGAGGGCGCGCGCCATCGGCTCGGCGATGATGCGGGCGACGGCATCGTTGGCGGAACCCGGCGGCTGCGGCAGCAGGATGCGCACCGGCTGGCTGGGGAAGGCCTGGGCGCGGGCCAGGGCAGGCGCGGCAAGCAGCAGCGCGAGGGCTCGGCGGGCGAGGCGCATGGCGATCACGCCCCCGCCGCGCGGAGCGGGAGATCCAGCGCGCAGCCCTGCAGGTGCAGGGTGAAGACCGGCGGCCTGCCATGCGGCACCTGCATCAGGTGGTCGGCATCGCCGCCGGCGATGGACAGGCGCAGCCGGCTGCCGCGGCGGAAGACCCAGGCGGTGGGCAGCAGCGGGATGCGGATGCGCTCGGCGACGCCCGGGGTCAGCGGCGCGGCATCGGCGCGGTGGAAGCTGCGGAAGGGCCAGGGCGCCTGGTAGCTGGGCGGGTGGGGCGCTTCCTTGCGGTGCAGGGCGCGCAGCAGGCCCTCCGTCACGTAGCGCACCGTGCCGTCGGCCTCGACCTCCGACAGGTAGAGCAGGATGCAGGCATCCGGCGTGTCGGCCGCGATCGTCAGGTCGGCCAGGACGTTGCCCGCGAGTTCGGTGTCCTGCGCGAAGACCGGGCCGTCATAGGCCGGCAGCGCCGCCTGGCGCTGCTGCCAGTCGGCGTAGTAGTCGCGGCTGTCGATGGCGGCGATGCGCTCGTAGCGCGTGCCGGCGCCGGAGGAGAAGCCGGCATCGGTGGCATGCCGCGCTTCCGCCGGCGCGGCCGGCGCCGCCTGCAGCGCGCCCGGCGCCAGGTGCCAGCGCGTGGGGCGCGGCTGCGGCGGCCAGGATCCGGCGGCGCGCCATTCCTCCCCCGCCATGGCGAAGTAGTGGATCGGCGCTTCCGCCCGCAGGCCGGTGTCGCGGCCCATCAGGTATTCGTCGAAGAAGCGCAGCACCTCCCCCACCAGCGGGAATTCCGGCTCCTGCGCCGCCCGCCAGGGGGAGACATTGATCCGCGCGCCATGGTCCCAGGGACCCAGCAGCAGGTGGCGCGGGTTGCCCTGCATGGTCAGGTAGCGGGCGATGGCGGAATTGGCATAGCCGGCGCCGTCCATCCAGCCGGAGACGGCATAGACCGCGACATCCTTCGGGATGCTCTCCCGCACCGAATAGGGGCTGATATTCGCCGAGGAGAAGCCGGGGTCGTAGGCCAGCGGCTCCTCGCGGAAGCGCAGATCCGCCATGAAGTCCGGCTGGCGGAAATTGCCGAGATGCTCGCGCACCGCCGCGCGCAGCAGCACGCCTTCCGGATCCTCCTCGACCGGCGCCGGGCCGGCCAGGTCCGGGTTGGCGTAGTAGCTGACCTGCCTCAGCAGGTCGCGCCGGTCATGGTCCATGGCGACCATCAGCGCGTCATAGACCTGCGCCAGGCGGTTCAGGTAGACGCCGCCGGGATAGTAGTGGTCCGCCCAGGTGTCCCACACGGCAAACAGCGGCGCGATGGCCCGCACCGCGGGATGGCCGGTGCTGGCCAGAAAGTCGGACGCCGCGCCGGGATAGGAGATGCCGGTGGCGCCGATGCGCCCGTCCGACCAGGGCTGCGCCACGATCCAGTCGGCGATCTCCCGCGCATCCGCGCGCTCCTTCGGGGAGCGGAAGCTGTCGCGGGTGCCGAAGCTGGCGCCGGTGCCGCGGATGTCCACCACCACCAGGGCATAGCCGCGCGGGACGAAGGCATCGCGGAATTTCGCGGCATTCGGGCTGCGCTCGCCCTGCCCGCCCTCCCGCAGGGAGAAGCGGCGGTAATAGGGCGTATGGACCAGGATGGCGGGGATGCGGCCCTGCGCGCCTTGCGGCAGCCAGACATCCACCGCCAGCCGGCAGCCATCGCCCATGGTGACGTAGCGGGAGGAGGGCGCGGCGGGCAGCGCGAATTCGGCCGGCCGGCCGGCGAGGTAGCGGGAAGGCGGCAGGCGCCAGGCCTCCCCGCGCAGGTCGGAATCGGGCATCGGTGCCTCCCCTGGTCAGGCCATCAGCCTGCCACCGCGGGGCGCGGCGAAGAAGCCGGCGCGGGGTGCGACGCCAGCGAAGTTGCGGGCCCGGCGTCGTCGCCCCGGGCGCGCGCCGCCGCGCAGGCTCAGCGCCGGTTGGTGTGCCAGACGGAGGACCCTTCCCAGGCCAGGTCGGCCAGCCAGGTGCCATCCGTGGGTTGGCGGCAGGCGACGAACTCGTTCTCCCGGAAGGCGCCGTTCAGCTGCACGCGCTGCGCCAGCTTGCGGCAGTCATCCAGCCGCCCGCCCAGGACGCCGATATTGGCGACGACGCCCCGGTTGCCGGTGTCCAGGTTGTGCCAGGTGCGCTGGGCGCCGGTGCCGGTTTCCAGCACGTCGCCCACCGCGACCAGCGCCGCCTGCACGTCGGACCGGTAGTCGCCGGCGCGGCGATAGCCGAGATCCGTCGCCGGCGTGGTCCGCCAGATGGAGGTGGGGGCGCTGACCGAGGGCATGTTGTCCGTGATGACGAGGCCAAGCACGGACAGGGCGCCGAGCGTGCCCGTCACGGCCAGGACCGCCGCGCCACCGCCGATGCCGCTCGCCCGGGCTGCCAGGCGGCGCCAGAAGCGCGGCATGGGCCTTGGCGACGGCAGCGCGGGCATGGGCGCCGCCCGCCCCGCGGCGGCGGCCACCGGCGCGGGGCGG
>NZ_SMOA01000122.1 GCF_004353985.1 Paracraurococcus ruber
CCCGGCCGGGCGGCGGTCGCCGGCCTCGCCCTGCCGGCGCCGCCGCCGCCCGGCGCCGCGCTGCTGTCGCTGGAGGTCGCGCCGTGAGGCGGGTGCCGCGCCTGCTGGTCGTCTCCCCGGCGCCGTCGCATCCGGCGGACCAGGGCAATTCGGCCCGCATCCAGGCGCTGGGCGCGGCGCTGATGGCGCGCGGCGTCGCCTGCGACTTCCTCTACTACGCGACCGAGGGCCTGACCGACGCGCAGCGCGCCGCCATGGCCGGCTTCTGGCAGGCGCTGCATGTGGTGCCGCCGGTGCCGACCGGGCGCATGGCCTTCCCCGGCGTCTGGGGGCTGGACGACTGGTGCGACCCCGCCCTGGTGGCGCAGGTGGCGGCGCTGCAGCGCCGCTGGCGCTACGACGCCGTGCTGGTGAACTATGTCTGGCTGTCCGGCGTGCTGGAGGGGCTGGAGGGCGCCTTCCGCATCATCGACACGCATGACCTGTTCGGCGACCGCCATGCGGTGGCGCGGGCGGCGGGCATCGACCCGTCATGGTACTTCACCACGGTGGCGGAGGAGGGCAGGGGCCTCGACCGCGCCGACCTGGTGCTGGCGATCCAGGCGGAGGAGGCGGCGACGCTGCGCGCGCGCACCGCGCGGGAGGTGGCGGTGCTCGGCCACATGCCGCCGCTGCGCTTCCTCGACGGCCGGCGGGGGCCGGCGCCGCGCGCCCCCTTCGGCTATTTCGGCAGCGCCAATCCGTGGAACATCGCCTCCGTCCGGGCGCTGGACGCGGCGCTGGCCGGGGAGCGCGACCTGCCCTGGCTGCTGGCCGGGCGCATCCTGCGCCGCCGCGACCTGGCGCTGCGCAGCCAGCCGCTGCGCATGCCGGAGGTGGCGGAGCCCGGCGACTTCTACGACGCGGCGGAGTGCGTGCTGAACCCGATGGTTCCGGGCACCGGGCTGAAGATCAAGACGGTGGAGGCGCTGGCCTTCGGCCGGCCGGTGATCGGCACGCGCTGGGCCTTCTCCGGCCTGCCGGCCGAGCATCCGGCGCAGGCGCTGGAGGATGTGCCGGGGGTGGTCGGCATGATGCGGGAATGGCGCGACAGCCTGGCCTTCCGCGCCGATCTCGCCGCCGCGTCGCGCCTGCTGGCGCTGCGCTATGCCGCCGACCTGGCGGCGCAGCAGGATGCGCTGGCGGCGCGGCTGCACGCGCTGGCGTGACCCGGCGGCGGTGCCGCGCGACGCGGCCGGCGCGCCGCCCCGCCGCATCCCCGCCGGCGAGGCGGGGGCCATTGCCGGGCGGCGCCCCCGCCGCCAAAGTGCCGCCCCCAATCGGCCGGAGGAGACATCAGATGGCCTATCCGAACGTTCTGCTGCACATCAACGGGGAATGGCGCCCCGCCCGGTCCGGCCGCACCCTGCCGGTCATCAACCCGGCGACCGAGGAGGTGATCGGCACCCTCGCCCATGCCGGGAAGGACGACCTGGACGAGGCGCTGGAGGCCGCGGCCAAGGGCTTCGCCGCCTGGAAGAAGGTTTCCGCCTTCGACCGCGCCAAGGTCATGCGCAAGGCCGCCGACATCCTGCGCAGCCGCGCCGACGAGATCGCGCAGCTGATGACGCAGGAACAGGGCAAGCCGGTCGCCGAGGCGAAGATGGAGACGCTGGCCGGCGCCGACATCATCGACTGGTTCGCCGAGGAGGCCCGCCGCGCCTATGGCCGCGTCATCCCCGCCCGCGCCGAGGGCGTGTACCAGCTGGTGGTGAAGGAGCCGGTCGGGCCGGTGGCGGCCTTCACGCCCTGGAACTTCCCGATCAACCAGGTGGTGCGCAAGCTGAGCGCGGCCGTCGCCTCCGGCTGCTCCATCATCGTCAAGGCGCCGGAGGACACCCCGGCCTCCCCGGCCGAGCTGATCCGCTGCTTCATCGATGCCGGCCTGCCCGTTGGCGTCTGCAACCTGGTCTATGGCGACCCGGCCGAGATCAGCGAATACCTGATCCCGCACCCGGTCATCCGGAAGGTGACCTTCACCGGCTCGACGCCCGTGGGCAAGCAGCTGGCGGCGCTGGCCGGGCAGCACATGAAGCGGGTGACGATGGAGCTGGGCGGGCATGCGCCGGCCATCGTCTTCGACGACGCCGATCTCGACCTCGCGGCGAAGACGCTGGCGGCGGCGAAGTTCCGCAATGCCGGCCAGGTCTGCGTGTCGCCGACGCGCTTCCTGGTGCAGGAGGCGCTGTACGAGCCCTTCGTCGAGAAATTCACCGCCTATGCGAAGGGCGTGAAGGTCGGCAACGGGCTGGAGCAGGGGACCCAGATGGGCCCGCTGGTGCATGAGCGGCGCATCCCCTGGGTGGACGGGCTGATGGCCGATGCCCGCCAGAAGGGCGCGGAGGTCCGCACCGGCGGCGAGCGCATCGGCAACAAGGGCTTCTTCTACCAGCCGACCGTGCTGACCAATGTCGGCAGGGACGCGCGCATGATGAACGAGGAGCCCTTCGCGCCGGTCGCCATGATCGCGTCCTTCCGCGACTTCGACGAGGTGGTCGAGGAAGCCAACCGGCTGCCCTATGGCCTGGCCAGCTACGCCTTCACCCGCAGCGCCAAGACCGCGAACGCCATCGCGGCCAAGGTCGAGAGCGGGATGATGACGATCAACCATCTGGGCCTGGCACTGCCCGAGGTGCCCTTCGGCGGCATCAAGGACAGCGGCTATGGCTCCGAGGGCGGGTCGGAGGCGATCGAGGCCTACCTCAACACGAAGTTCGTGTCGCAGGCCGGGCTGTAGGGCGCCATGCGAGGGCGCTGCCCCCGCATCCGAGCCGGGGCCTCAGGCGAGGCCCCGGACCCCGGCCCGGGTCACTTCAGCGCCGCGTTCAGCAGCGACGCCAACCTGGCGCCGGCCAGCGCGGCCTGGGAGGCCGCGACCGCCTCGGCGCGCTGCATGTAGGCCTCGGTCAGCTGGGAGGGCTGGCCGTCGGCGCGGACCGGCGGGGCATAGACCACGTCCCGCGCCAGCGCATGGCTCTCCCGCGCCCAGGCCGCCGGATCCATCCGCGCCACCGAAGCGGCGGGCGCCGCCGGCAGGGCGCGCGCCTTGGCCAGGATCGCGTCCAGCGGCAGGTTGCGGCCCAGCGCCTCGTCCCACACGCTGTGCAGCCTGTGGCCGCAGGTCTCGGTGCAGACCGGCACGTCGTTGCCGCCGCGGTCGCCCTTCGGATGCCGCGCCGTCACCCGCTCGGCCGCATGCAGCGGCTGATGGATGTCGCCCACCAGGTGCAGCAGCCAGACCAGCGAATAGGACCGCGCATCCGCCGTCCGGTCCGCCGCCGCCAGCACGCCGCGCGCCGTGGTGATCATCACCTGCGCATTCGACCGCGGCGGCCCCTGCACCGGCAGACCGTCCGGCGAGAAGGGGATGTCCACGAAATGCCATTCCCGGTGTTCCCGCCGGTCGGCATAGCCGGTGATGCGGGTGGCCGCCGGCGTCGCCGGGTCCTCCGACCGCGGGTCGTAGCCCTGCCGGCCCTTGATGTCGTCCGGCCAGGTCGCCGCCTGCAGGAAGGCGGCGCGGGCGCGCCCGGACGGCGGCAGGCCGGCGGTCCAGGATTCGTAGTCCGGGTTGCGCCGCAGCAGCGCATCGGCCCGGGCGCGGGCGGCGGGGGTCAGGCGGTCATAGGCGATGGCCGCCACCAGCATGTGCCCCGTGGCATCCCAGGCCAGGGCCGGGGCGGCGAGGGGAAACGGCAAGGCGGCCAGCAGCGCAAGGAACCAGGCGCGGCGCATCGGACTCCTCCCTGGGATCGACTCCCGGCGCCGCCGATGCTGACCCATCCGGCGGCGGAAGGATATGCGCCCGCGCACCGGGCCGCCGCGGCGACCGGCCAGGGAAGGCGACCGGCGCCGCGACGCCATGGCCCGCCCGGAGCGCCTCCGCCTGGAGCGGATCGCGGAGGGCCGTGAACGGCCCGCAGCGTGAAGCTGCTCTGACAACAACATGCTGCAGCGGCGCGGCGTTCGATTTTGAACGCAAGCCGCTGTAGAGCGGATCGCGGAGAGCCGTGAACAGCCCGCAGCGTGAATCTGCTCTGACAACAACACGCTACAGCGGCGCGGCGTTCAGTTCTGAACGCAAGCCGCTGTAGCCTTGCGGCGCGCCGGCAGGCGCGGCCGTCAGCCCTCCACCCCCGCGGCGTCGAGCGCCCGCCGCGCCTCCGCCCCGGCGAGGAAGCGCAGCAGCGCGCCGCCGGCGCCGCCGGGCAGCGCCGCCGCGGCATAGGCGGTGGTGTTCTGCAAGGCCGGCGGCAGCGGGCCGAGGAAGCGCAGCGCCGGCACCAGCCGGATCTCGGTGATGGCGCCGAAGCCGATCTCCGCGCCGCGCCCGTGCAGCAGGTGCTCCATCACCTCGGCGCCCGTCGCGTAGCGGCGGGCCTTGGGCGCCACCGTCGCGGCCAGCCCCAGCCGCTCGAACAGCCGGTCCATGTAGAGGCCGGTGGAGGCGCGGTTGAACACCACGGCGTCGGCCGCCTCCACCGCCGCGCGCAGCGATGCCGCATCGAGGATCGCCGGCTCCGGCGCGCCGGCCCGCACCGCCACGCCGACGCCGACGCGCCCGACCGGCACGGCCGGCTGCGCCAGGCGCGGCGCCAATTCCTCCAGCAGCGTGGCGGGCGCGACCAGCAGGTCGGGCGCCTCGCCGGCCAGCATGCGGTCGCGCAGCCGCGGCGCGGTGGCATAGGCGATGCGCACCGGCGTGCCGGTGGCGGCGCGGAACAGCGCGACGGCCGCTTCCAGCCCCGGCTCCACCGCGCCGGCGCTCAGCACGCGCAATTCCGCCGCGCGCGCGGGCGCCGCCGCCAGCAGCGCGGCGGCCAGCAGGGCGCGGCGCGCGGTCATGCCGGCGCGATCCAGTTGTGCAGCGACAGCCCGCCATCCACCACGACCGTCGTGCCGGTGACATAGGCGGAGAACCGCTCAGCCAGCAGGCCGACCGCGGCGCGCGCCACATCCTCCGGCGCGCCCAGCCGCCCGAGCGCGATCTTCGCCGCCAGCGCCGGATTGGCCTGGAAGCCGCCGCCGGCGATGGCGCCGGGCGCGATGGCATTGACCCGGATGCCGTGCGGGCCCAGCGCCCGCGCCAGCTCCTTCATCACCATCGTCATGCCGGCCTTGCTGGCGCTGTAATGCGGCAGGTTGCGCGGGCTGTCCGCGTGCAGCGACGTCACCAGCAGGATCCGCCCGCGTGGCCCCTGCGCCGCCGTGTCCCGCATATGCCGCCCGGCCAGCTGGCCCAGCCGGAACCCGCCTTCCAGGTTCACACCGACCATGCGCTGCCACTGCTCCGGCGTGACCTCGAGCGCCGTCTCCGTCTCCTGCCGGCGCGGGCTGGCGGCATGCACCAGGATGCTGACGCGGCCGAGCGCCGCCAGCGCCGCATCCCACAGCGCCTCGGCCGCGCCCGGCTGCGCCAGGTCCGCCGCGACGAAGCGCGCATCCCGGCCGGCGGCGCGCAGGGCGGCGGCCGCGGCCTCCCCGGCCTCGGCATTCACATCGGCCAGCAGGACGCGGGCGCCCTCCGCCGCCAGCGCCGTGGCGGTGGCGCGGCCGATGCCGTTCGCCGCGCCGGTGACCAGGGCCATGTCGCCCGCCAGCAGTCCGTCCATGTCCTATCCTCCCGCGCCCCAGCCTGATTGGCCCGAAGCGGCGGGCGGGGGCAAGCCGCCGCGGTCGGGCCGCGCCTGGCACGGGATCCTTGGCACCGCCCCCGAGGCACGGCCCCCTGGCGGCGCGCGGCGCAGGCGGCAGAATGGGACCATGCCGCTGCCGCGCCGTGCCCTGCCGCTCCTCCTCCTGCCCGCATCCGGGCTGGCCCAGGACCGGCTGCGCCCCGTCGCCGCCGAGACGCCGGAGGGCGAGGCGCTGGTCGCCCGGCTGCGCGCCGGCGGCCTGGTGCTGTTCTTCCGCCATGCCGACACGCGCGGCGAGCCCTGCGACCGCAGCTACCGGGTCGGCGACCGCGCCGGCCAGCGCAACCTGGCGCCGGAAGGTCGCGCCCAGGCCGTCCGCATCGGGGCGCGGATGGAGCTGCTCGGCATCCCCATCGCCGGCCCCGTGCTGGCCGGCCCGGTCTTCCGCGCGCGGGACACCGCCGAACTCGCCTTCGGCCGCGCCCGGGTGGAGGTCACCGACAGCCTGCTGGCGGACGACTATGCCGGCGACCGGCTGGGCTGGGTGCTGGCCGAGCATCGCCGGCTCTTCGCCGCGCCGGTGCCGGCCGGGGCGAACCGCGTGCTGGTCGGCCACCGCACCCCGGCCATCCTGGTGGCGGGGGAGGCGGTGGGCGGCCGCGCCTTCCCCGAGGGTGGGGCGCTGGTCATCCGCCCGGACGGCGACGGGTTCGCGGTGGTCGGCATCCTGCTGCTGGCGGAATTGCCCGGCGGCGGCTTCCACGCCTGCCAGTAGCGGCGGCGCGCCCCCGGCCAGGCCCGCCGCCCGCGCTGCGCCTGGCCCGGTAGCTTTCCGGCAATCGCCGCGGCCTTCCCTGCGCCCCTTGGTGGCAGGAATCCGGGCATGGGTGGCGAGGCCGTGGTCGAGGCGGGCCCGGCGGGGCGTTCCCTCGGCTTCATCGACGATGTGCGCGACGGGCTGGTGAAGGGCTGGGCGCGGGAGGCGGGGCGGGATGCGCCGGCGCGGCTGACCCTGCGCCATGCCGAAGACCCGCCGATCGAGCTGCTGGCCGATGCCTTCCGGCCCGACCTGGCGGCCGCCGGCATCGGCCAGGGCCGGCATGCCTTCGCCATCCGCCTGCCCGCCGCGGGCTTCGACCCGGGGCGGCTGGAATTGCGCCTGGCCGACGGCACGCGGCTGCGGCCGACGCCCGAATGCATCGCCGCCTGGCGCGCCGCCAACGCCGCCCCGGATATCGAGGCGCTGCTGGAAAGCCCGGTGACGCGCGTGCTGCACTGGGAGATGACGCGCGCCTGCAACCTGCGCTGCACCTACTGCGCCGTCAGCCAGCCCGGCTATGCCGGCGCGGACATGGACCTCGAGGATTTCGAGGCGCTGGTCGCCGCCCTGCGGGCGCGCGGCGTGCGCACGCTGATGGTCAACGGCCATGGCGAGACCACCACCATCCCCGGCTGGCACCGCCGCATCCTGGCCCTGGCCGAGGCCGGCTTCGCGCTGGGCATCATCAGCAATTTCGCCCGCCTGCTGCGGCCGGAGGAGCTGGACGCGATGGCCCGCATCGGCAGCATCCAGGTCAGCGTCGATACCCATCGGCCGGAGCTGCTGCGCGCCATCCGCCGCCGCGTCGACCTGGGCAACATCCTGCTGAACATGACCGCGGTACGGGCCCGCGCCGATGCGCTGGGCCTGAAGCGGCCGGACTTCGCCTGGAGCTGCGTGATGAGCGACCAGGTGGCGCCGGACTTCGCCGACTATGTCCGCTTCGGCCTCGCCGCCGGCGTCACCGCCTTCGATGTCTGCAACCTGACCCGCTATCCCGACCTGGAGGGCGTGGCGATGCCCGAGCATGCGACGACGCTGCCCGATGCCGGCCTGCTGCGCTTCGCCGCAGCGCTGGAGGAGGCACGGCACCTGACCGCCGCCCGCGGGGTGCCGCTGAGCAGCCAGGCCGGGCTGCTGGACACGCTGCGGCTGGAACTCGCCCGGCGCGGCCTGCCGGCGGCGGCCGCGGCATGAGCGCGACGCGCTATGCCGCGGCGCCGGACGCCGCCCGCTCCACCCGCGACTGCACGGACCCGTGGTTCTTCGTGCTGTTCAACGCCGACCGCACGGTGGCGCCCTGCTGCTGGCACCCGCCGGTGGCAAGGCTGGCGCCGGGCGACTCGCTGGAGGCGGCGCTGAACGGCGCGGCCATCAAGGCGGTGCGGCGGGAATTGTTGACGGGGCGGCTGAACGCCGCCTGCGCCGACTGCCCGGCGCGGGGCCTCACCGATCCCGTCAGCCTGGCGAAACGGGTGCAGGCGGAAATGGCGGCGCTGCGGGGCTGAGAAAGACTGGGGAGGAAAAGGCATTTCCTCCCCCAAAAAACAGAAATAGAGGTGGGGTTCGGGGAGGATACCTCCTCCCCCACCCTTCCTTGCCACCCGCCCGCGCCACCGCTCTACTCCGCGGCAAACGGGGGAACGAGCATGGCATCAGGCGCGATCGGGCGGCGGGCGGCGTTGGCCGGCATGCTGCTGCCATGGGCGGCGCAGGCGCAGGCGCCGCGCTGGCCCGACCGGCCGCTGAAGCTGATCGTGCCCTTCCCGCCGGGCGGGCCGGTGGATGCCACCGCCCGCATCCTGGCTCAGGCGATGGGGCCGGCGCTCGGCCAGCAGATGGTGGTGGAGAACCGCTCCGGCGCCGGCGGCGTGCTCGGCATCGACGCCCTCGCCAAGTCCGCGCCGGACGGGCTGACCCTGGCGCTGGGCTCGGCCGGCGCGGTGGCGGTGAATGTCAGCCTGGTGCCGAACCTTCCCTATGACCCGCGGCGGGACCTGGCCCCGGTCGGGATGGTCACCGCCGTGCCCTCCCTGCTCGTCGTCCGGCCCGGCCTGGCGGCGCGCAGCCTGGCGGAATTGCTGGCCATGGCGCGGCGGCAGCCGGGGCGGGTGACCTTCGCCAGCACCGGGCCGGGCGGCACGCCGCACCTCGCCGCCGAGCTCCTCCGGCTGCAGGCCGGGCTGGACCTGGTGCATGTCGCCTATCGCGGCGCCGCGCCGGCCATCACCGCCCTGCTAGGGGAGGAGGTGGACATGGCCTTCCTCGACCTGCCGGTGCTGCTGCCGCAGGTGCGGGAGGGCAAGCTGAGGCCGCTCGGCCTCGCCGCCGCCGCGCGGTCGCCGGCGCTGCCGGAGGTGCCGACGATGGCCGAGGCGGGCGTCGCCGGCGTGGAGGTCGAGAACTGGTACGCCCTGCTGGCGCCGGCGCGGGTGCCGGCGGAGCGGATGGCGACGCTGGCCGCCGCGCTGCGCGCCGCCCTGGCGCAGCCGGAGACGGCGGAGCGCTACCTGGCCTCCGGCGCGCGGATCCTGGGCGGCGCGCCGGAGGAGGCGGCGCGCTTCATCGCCGCCGAGACGGCGCGCTGGGCCGAGGTGGTGCGCCGCGCCGACATCAAGGTGGATTGAGACCGGCGCGCGGACGCCCTGGCGTCTGCGCGCCGGTATCGCGCGCAGGGTCGGTGTGGCGGCTGCACGCCGAACGCAACGACCATGCCG
The DNA here is from genome assembly GCF_004353985.1 of Paracraurococcus ruber. Taxonomy (GTDB): domain Bacteria; phylum Pseudomonadota; class Alphaproteobacteria; order Acetobacterales; family Acetobacteraceae; genus Paracraurococcus; species Paracraurococcus ruber. Next base: position 9,213 of record NZ_SMOA01000122.1, read on the forward strand.
GCCGGCAGGGGCCGTGCCTCAGGCTTTCACCAGCGGGCAGCCGCCCTGGTCCATCGGGCGGAAGGCCTCGGCGCCCGGGATGCTGCCGGCGACCTCCAGCAGGTCCCATTCGCCCTTCGACTGCGCCGGCGCCTTCACGCGCATGAGGTGGACATCGCGCACCACGCGCCCGTCCTGCCGCAGGCTGCCGTTCACCGTCATCATGTCGTTCACCGGCAGCTCGCGCATCTTGGCCATCACCGCCGGCGTCGCATCCGTGCCGGCCGCCTGCACCGCCTTCAGGTAGTGCAGCACCGCGCCGTAGGACCCGGCCTGGAAGGCGGTGGGCATCTTGCCGTGCAGCCTGCGGAAGCGCTCGGCGAAGGCGCGGGTGCCGTCATTCTGGTCCCAGTAGTAGCTCTCGGCATAGACCATGCCCTGCCCGGTCTCGAGGCCGATGGAGCGGATATTGGTCAGCGAGCAGTTGAGCGCCGCCGGCACGATGCCGCGCTTGATCAGGCCGAACTCGCCCATCTGCTTGGCGATGTTGATCATGTCCGCCCCGCCGGCGCAGATGCCCACCGCCTGCGCGCCGGAGGCGGCGGCGCGCACGAGGTAGGAGGAGTAGTCGGTCTCCCCCAGCGGCACGCGGACGCTGCCCGCCACCTCCCCGCCCAGGGACTTCAGGATGGCGGAGGCATTGGCTTCCAGCGAATGGCCGAAGGCGTAGTCGGAGGTGACGAAGAACCAGCGCCGCCTGCCGTCCCGGACCAGCGCGGTGACCGGGCCCTTCGCCGCCGAGTAGTTGTCGTAGACCCAGTGCGCCGTCCAGGGGCCGCAATCCTTGCCGGTCAGGTCGGTGGTGCCGGCCGACATCGGGATGACGATCCGCTGCTTCTCCTTCGACAGCGTCTGCACCGCCAGCGCCACGGCCGAATTGCCGATGCCGGTGATGATGTCCACCTTCTCCTGGTCGAACCAGCGGCGGGCGATGCCCATCCCCACATCGGGGCGGTTCAGCAGGTCGCCATGGATGAGCTCGACCGGCGCGCCGAGCACGCGGCCGCCCATCTCCTCGATCGCCAGGCGGGCCGCCACCACTTCCCCCATGCCCTGCTGGTCGGAGAAGACGCCGGTCATGTCGTTCAGCACGCCGATCTTCACCACGCCGTCCGAGACCTGGCCCTGGGCGCGGCCGGGCAGGATGCGGACAAGCGGCAGCGCGGCGGCGCCGGCGAGCAGGTGCCTGCGATGCATGGACTGTTTCCCCCTGGTGCGGCTTGCGCGTTCTCCCGAACGCGCAAGCCGCTCCTTCCTGTTGATGGCAGAGCGGATTCACGCGTCCGGGCGTTCACGCCCTCCCGCGATCCGCCCTAGCTGCCGGCAAGCCTAGGCAGCGGTCCGGCGGCGCGGCAAGCGGGGGGGCCTTCCGCCGCGGCCGCGCTGCATGGATCATGCGTGCGGGAGGGCCCGAGCCATGCGCATCACCGCTGTCACCGGACAGGTGCGGAGCACGCCATTCACCTACGGCAACCCCGCGGGGCCGCATGGCGCCAACCGCGGCGGCAACCTGCACCTGAGGGACATCGACACGCTGCTGGTGAAGGTGGAGACGGATGCTGGGATCACCGGCTGGGGGGAGGGCTTCGGCTTCAACCTGGTCCGCACCACGCATCGCGCGCTGGAGGAGTTGATCGCGCCGGCCTGCCTGGGCGAGGATGCGCGCGACATCGCCGGGCTGATGCGGCGGCTGCAGCGGCGCTTCCACAATTTCGGCCGCAACGGCGCCGTCACCTTCGCGCTGTCGGGCATCGACATCGCGCTGTGGGACATCGCGGCCAAGGCGGCGGGCAAGCCCCTGCACGCGCTGCTGGGCGGGAAGCGGCGCGACCGCGTGCCGGCCTATGCCAGCCTGCTGCGCTATGGCGACCCGGCGCTGGTCGGGCGCAACGTGGCGGAGGTGGTGGCGCGCGGCTACCGGCGGATCAAGCTGCACGAGGTGGACCTCGGCTGCATCCGCGCGGCGCGGGACGCGGCGCCGCCCGAGGTGCCGCTGATGCTCGACATCAACTGCCACCACGACACGGTGGAGCAGGCGGTGGAATTCTGCCGTGCGGTGCGGGGGATGAATGTCCGCTGGGTGGAGGAGCCGGTCTGGCCGCCCGAGGATTTTCCCGCGATCGCCGCGGTGCGCGCGGCCGGCGGGGTCGGCATCGCGGCCGGCGAGTGCCTGGGCAGCCCGGAGAGCATCGGTGCCATGCTGGCCGCCGGCGCGGTGGATGTGGTGCAGCCCAGCGTGACGAAGCTCGGCGGCCTTTCCGCCATGCTCGCGGTGCGGGACATGGCGGCGCGGCATGGCGTGGCGCTGGTGCCGCATTGCCCCTATTTCGGCCCCGGGCTGCTGGCGACCCTGCATGTCCTGGCCGCGGCCGAGGTGGAGGAGCCGCTGGAATACTACTTCGCCGACCTGGCCCGCCCGGTCTATCCCGCCCTGGTCCCGCTTGACGGCCATGTCGCGGTGCCCGACGCCCCCGGCCTCGGGCTGGAATTGCACTGATGCCGAGGGCCGTTGATCCTGGCCGACCGACGGCCCCTCGATCGCCGGGCGGTTGGCGCCGCACACCCTGGCGACGCGGCATGCCTGGAACATTCATGCCGCCGGCATGACTTGAGGGTTCCGGAGGCCCTTCGGCCTTTGCTGGGGGCGTGCGAGGGGGCGAGGCCCCCTCGCGTCTTGGAGGTGATGTTGGGCGTTTCGTTCCCCGCTGTGTCCGCCGGCCTGCTCGCCGGCTTCGTCGGCTTCGCGTCCTCCTTCGCCGTGGTGCTGCAGGGGCTTTCGGCCATGGGCGCGACGCCGGCGGAGGCCGGGTCCGGCCTCATGGCGCTGTCCGTCGCCATGGGGTTGTGCGGCATCGTGCTCAGCCTCTGGCGGCGCATGCCGATCAGCGTCGCCTGGTCCACGCCGGGCGCGGCGCTGCTGGCGGCCTCCGCGCTGCCGGTTGGCGGCTTCCCGGTGGCGGTGGGGGCCTTCGTCGTCAGCGGCGCGCTGATCGTCCTGGCGGGGCTGTGGACGCCGCTGGGCCGCGCCGTCGCCGCCATCCCGGCGCCGCTGGCCAATGCCATGCTGGCCGGCGTGCTGCTCGGCCTCTGCCTCGCGCCGGTGCGGGCGGTGGCGGAGGCGCCCTTGCCGGGGATCGCGATCATCCTCGCCTGGGCGCTGGTCGGGCGGCTGAACCGGCTGATGGCGGTGCCGGCGGCCGTGCTGGCCGCGGTGGCGGCGGTGTCGCTGACCGTGGAATTGCCGCCCGGCCTGCTGGAGGCGGCCGGGCCGGCGCCCGTCCTGGTGCTGCCGGAATTCACCCTGGCGGCGGTGATCGGCCTCGCCCTGCCGCTGTTCCTGGTGACGATGGCGTCGCAGAACATCCCGGGCATGGCGGTGCTGACCGTGAATGGCTACCAGCCGGCGCCCGGGCCGCTCTTCACCGTGACCGGCCTGTTCAGCCTGGCCGCGGCGCCCTTCGGCGGCCATGCGGTGAACCTCGCGGCCATCACCGCCGCGCTCTGCGCCAGCCCGGAAGCCGGGCCCTGGCCGGCCCGGCGCTGGCAGGCGGCGGTGGTGGCGGGGCTGGTCTATGTGCTGTTCGGCCTGCTGGCCGGCACCGCCACGGCCTTCGTCGGCGCGGCGCCGCCCATCCTCATCCAGGCGGTGGCGGGGCTGGCCCTGCTGGGGTCCTTCGGCGCGGCGCTGCAGGCGGCGCTGGCGGTGCCGCAGGCGCGCGATGCCGCCGTCATCACCTTCGTCGTCACCGCCTCCGGCCTCACCGTGCTGGGGATCAGCGGCGCCTTCTGGGGCCTGCTGGCCGGCGGCGCCATGCTGGCGTTGCACCACCGCCGCGGCTGAGCCAGCCTGCCCGCAACGACAGGCGGGGAGGACGCGATGCACGAAAACAGGGCGGGCCGGCGCGCGCTGCTGGCGGCGGCGCTGGCGGCACCGGCGCTGGCGCGCGCCCAGTCCTATCCCGACCGGCCGATCCGCGTCGTCGTGCCCTTCGCCCCCGGCGGCGCCACCGACCTGGCCGCGCGCATCCTGCAGCCGCACCTGCAGGAAGGCCTCGGCCAGCCCATCGTCATCGAGAACCGCACCGGCGCCGCGGGCAATGTCGGCATGGAATACGCCGCCCGCGCCGCGCCGGACGGCTACACCCTGTATCTCGGCAATGTCGGCACGCTGGCGGTGAACCCCGGCGTCTTCGCCCGCACGCTGCGGATCCGCCCGACCGAGGATTTCGCCGCCATCTCCCTCGTCTCCGACACGCCGGACGCGCTGGTGGCGCATCCCTCGGCGCCCTTCGGCAGCGTGGCGGAGCTGGTGGCCTATGCCCGGGCCAATCCGGGGCGGGTGAATTACGGCTCGCCCGGCGCCGGCAGCCTGAACCGGCTGGAGATGGAGCTGCTGCGCGAGCTGGGCGGCGGCCTGGACATGGTGCATGTGCCCTATCCCGGCGGCGCCGGCCCGGCGGTGACCGCGGCGGTCGCCGGCGACGTGCACTGCCTGTTCGTCACGCTGTCCTCGGCCGTGGGGCAGGTGCAGGGCGGGCGGCTGAAGGCGCTGGCCGTCACCACCGCCGCGCGCGCCGCCGCGCTGCCGGCGGTGCCGACCATGGCCGAGAGCGGCTACCGCGACTTCGTCGCCAGTTCCTGGCAGGGGCTGCTGGCGCCGGCCGGCACGCCGGCGCCCGTCATCGCGCGCTGGCACGGGCTGCTGGCCCAGGTGCTGCGGGTGCCGGATGTGGAGCGGCGCTTCGCCCAGAGCGCCACGACGGCGGTGGCCAGCAGCAGCCCGCAGGAATTCGCGGCGATGATCGCGCGGGAGCAGGCGCGCTGGGGGGCGCTGGTTCAACGCTCCGGCGCGACGGCGGAGTAGGCCGAGGGAGGCTCTGCCTCCCTCGGGCTCCCACCGCCAAGGGCCGAAGGGCCCTTGGATCCCTCGAGTCTAGTCCGCCTTCACGCCCGAGGCCGCGACCACCTGGCGCCAGGTGGCGGATTCGGCGGCGACCAGGCCGGCGAACTCCTCCTGCGTCGTCCAGGCCGCTTCCGCGCCTTGCGCCGCGAGGCCGTCCTTCACCGACGCCGTCTCGCTGGCCTGCTTCAACGCCGCGGAGACGCGCTGCACCACCGGCGCCGGCAGGCCGCGCGGGCCGACCGCGCAATACCAGTTCTCCGCCAGCAGCCGCGGGAAGCCCGCCTCCACCGTCGTCGGCAGGTCGGGCAGGGACGGGCTGCGGTGCCGCGCCGCCAGCACGATGGCGGTCAGCGCCCCGGCCTTGATGTGCGGCAGGATCACCGGCAGGTCGGCGAAGAGCAGCTGCACCTGCCCCGCCACCAGGTCCGTCACCGCCGGCGCGGCGCCGCGATAGGGCACCACCTCCACCTGCGCCCCGGTCTGCTGGCGGAAGAAGTGCGCCGTCAGGTGGCTGATGCCGGCCGCCCCGGCGGTGGCGATGTTCAGCCTGCCGGGCTGCCGCCGCGCCAGGTCCAGCAATTCCGCCAGGCTCCTCGCGCCGATGCCGGGGAAGGCGACCAGCGCCTCCGGCACCCGCGTCACCACGCTGAGCAGCGTCGCATCCTCGGGCGGGCGATAGGGCATGCTGGGCTGGGTATGCGGCGCGATGGTCAGCGACCCGCCATCGACGATGCCCAGCGTGTAGCCGTCCGCCGGCGACTTCAGGACATAGTCGGTGCCGATCACGCCCGACCCGCCGGCGCGGTTCTCCACCAGCACGGTCTGGCCCAGCGCCGCGGTCAGCGCCGGGGCGTAGAGCCGGGCGATGATGTCGTTCGGCCCGCCGGGCGGGTAGGGCACCACGGTGCGGACCGGCCGGGCCGGCCAGGCCGGGCCCTGGGCCAGGGCGGGCATGGCCGGCAGCATGGCCATGGCGCCGAGCAGGCCGCGTCGCAGCATCGGATGTCTCCCCCGGTTTCGTTGCGGCCAGCATGCCGCGCGCCGGCGGGGGAGGCCAGCCGGGGTGCTTCAGCGCGAAACGCGGAACGGGTGACCGCCGCGGCGCCTGCATCCGCGCCGCGACCGGGCACCGCCAGCGACAGGCCTGCATTCGAGCGCAACGATCGGGCTGCGTGACCCTGCGGCGCGGACAACGGACCGGCGTGGTCCGCCCCGGCGGGCCCGCAGGCGGCCCGCCCTACCAGCGGCGATAGGCCGGCGGCTCGTCGTCCCAGGTCTTCTCGGCGGGGTAGGCGGGGGCATAGCCGGGGATCGGCTGCCGGTAGGGCTGGCCATAGGCGGAGCGCGACGGGTCATAGCCCGGCTGCGCATAGCCCGGCGCCGGCTGGTCGTAGGGCGCCTGGCCGTAGTAGCCCGGCACCGCATAGGCCGGCGGCCGTTCCGCCGCCTCCCGGTCCGCGGCGCTGCCGAGCAGCCCGCCCAGCACCGCGCCGGCCGCGGCGCCGCCCAGCACCGCCCCGCCGCGGTCATGCCGCCCGGCCGCCGCGGCGCCCAG
>NZ_SMOA01000123.1 GCF_004353985.1 Paracraurococcus ruber
GTGCGGCCGGGACCGCCCCCGCCCGCCCGGTTGCCGCGCCGGCCGCGTCGCCGGCCCCCGCCCCGGTCCCGGCGGCCGAGCCGCCACGGCCCGGCTGTGGCCTTTCGCCGGTCTTCCCCGCCGCCTGGCGGGCGACCCCGGGTCCGCAGCATGAACGCCTGGCCGCGCTGCGCGCCGCCTTCGCCCGGTCGCAGGATGGCCTGGGAGAGGCCGCCGACCTGGCCGAATTCTACCTGGCGCAGGGCCTGGCCGAGGAAGCGGTGGCCCTGGCGCAGTCCCGGCCCGCCGAGGCGACGCCGTCCCCCGACCAAGCGCGCCTCGCGCGTGCCGCCGATGCGGCGCGGCTGCTGCTGCGCCAGCCGGTCGATGCCGGGTCGCCGCTGCTGGCCGAGCGGCCGGATTGCGAGCGGGAGGACCTTGCGCTGTGGCGCGCGCTGGATGCCGCAGCCACCGGCGACTCCACCCGGGTCGCGGCGCTGATCCCGCGCGCGCGCACCGCGCTGCGCGAAGCGCCGGAGCGGCTGCGCTTCGCCCTGGCCCTCACCCTTGCCGATGCGGTGGAGGAGGATGCCGGCGCGCTGCGCGCCCTGCTGGCGCCGCTGCGCAATGCCGAGGGCAGCGCGGCGGACCTGGCCGGCCGCGCCTGGCTGCAGGCGCGCATCGCCCGGCTGGACGGCAACCGCGAGGAGGAGATGCGCCACCTGGCGCGTGCCGCCGAGGCCGGCCGCACCCTGCCCGCGCTGTTCGCCCGCGCCCGCATCGCCGGGCTGCAGGCCGCCGCCACCGGGCCGGAGGCGGCGCGCGCCGAGGCGCGGCTGGTGGACGTGCTGCGCACCTACCGCTTCGAGCCGCTGGGCGAGGAGGCGGCGGTCGCGCTCGGCGCCCTGCTGCTTGGCCGCGGCGACTATGCCGGTGCGCTGGAGGCGGGCGAGAGCGCCGGGCAGGCCAGCGCGCATCCCGGTGTCGAGAGCCGCGGCGCGCAGCTGATCGCCCGCATCCTGCGCCGGCTGATGACCGAGGAGGGCGAGGGCCCGCGCACCGAGGAGCGCCTGGCGCTGTGGTGGCGCTACGAGGGCTATGCCACGCCGGGCGAGCGCGGCGACGACATCCGCATGGGCGCCGCCCGGCTGCTGCTGCGCCAGGGCTTCGGCGAGGCGGCGCTCGACGCGCTGCGCCAGCTGGGCCCCGCCACCGCCGCCTCGCCGGCCGGCACCGCCCTGCTGGCACAGGCCGAGGCCGCCGCGCCGAACGGCGATCCACAGCGCGCCCTGGCGCTGCTGCGCAGCCTGCCGGCGAGCCCGGAGATGCGCCGCACCGCCGCCGCCGCCCTGGCACGGCTGGGCCGGCCGGCCGAGGCGGCCGGCGCGCTCGACGGGCTGGGCGGGATCGCCGACCGCCTGGTACGGGCCGGGCATCTCTACGCCGCCCGGTCCTGGCCGGCGGCGGCGGAAGCCTATGCCGACCTGCTGCGCGATGCCGGCCTGCCGGCCGCGGCGCGGGCCGACGCGACGCCACGCTATGCCAGCGCCGCCGCGCTGGCTGGCACGCGCCCCGCGACCCCGGTGCCCGACAGCGCGCTGGCGGTGGACGCGACCAGCCTGCAGCTGCTGCGCCTGACGGCCGCGCCGGGCCCGGCCCAGCCCGCCGGCCCCATGGCCAACGCCCTGGGCGGTCCGCAGGCCGGCATCGCCGCCATCCGCACCGCGATCGACCGGTCGCGCGACATCGAGGCCCTGCTTCCCCCGCAGAGGGACCGCTAAGGATGGACGGACCATCGATCATCGGCCTGTCGGGCCAGGTGGCGCTGCAGCGCCAGCTCGACGCCGTGGCCAACAACATCGCCAATGCCAGCACCGCCGGCTACCGCGGCGACCGCACGCTGTTCCAGTCGCATGTGCAGCGCCTGGCGGTGCCGGGCGGGCAGGTCTCCTTCGTCGAGGACCGCGCGACCTATATCGACCCGTCGCAGGGCCGGCTGACCACCACCGGCAACCCGCTGGACGTGGCGATCGACGGCGAGGGCTTCCTGGCGGTCGAGCGGCGCAACGGCCCGCCCGGCTACACCCGCGACGGCCGCCTGCGCGTGGCGCCCGACCGCACGCTGGTGGACGGCGCCGGCCGGCCGGTGCTGGACGACGGCAATGGCCGCATCCTGATGCCCGACCGCGCGTCGAAGATCGAGGTGCGCGAGGACGGCACCATGATCGCCACCGTGGACGGGCGGCCGGAACTGGTGGCGCGGCTGGGCCTGTTCAACGCCGCCGACCTGCGCGCGGTGCGCAAGGGCGGCGACGGCCTGCTCGACATCCCGCAGGCGCAGCTGCGCCCGGTGGACCCGGCCACCCGCGCTGCGCGCTTCGCCCAGGGCACGCTGGAGGACAGCACGGTGCAGCCGGTCGCCGAGCTGGCCAGCCTGTCCGACATCCAGCGCAGCTACGAGCGCATGCAGCGCATCGTCAGCGACGACCAGGACCGCCTGCGGCGGATGATCGAAGCCTTCAGCCGCACCTTCTGAGCCGTTCCCGACCCGACCACGACCTGACCGAGGTAGACCATCATGCGTGCCATGAGCATCGCCGCCACCGGCATGCAGGCCCAGCAGACCAATGTCGAGGTGATCGCGAACAACATCGCGAACGCTTCCACCACGGCCTTCGCCCGCCGCAAGGCGGAGTTCCAGGACCTGCTCTACCAGTCCGCCAGCCGCGCCGGCACCTCCACCAGCGAGCAGGGGACGGTGCTGCCAGTGGGCAGCCAGATCGGCCTCGGCACCCGCAACGCCGCGGTGAACCGCGTGACGCTGCAGGGCACCCTGGCGGAGACCGGCAACAAGCTCGACGTCGCCATCGAGGGCCGCGGCTATTTCGGCGTGGCGATGCCGGATGGCAGCGTCGCCTACACCCGCGACGGCAGCTTCAAGCTCTCCCCGCAGGGGCAGATCGTCACCAGCGACGGCTATGCGGTGGAGCCGACGGTCAACGTGCCGGCCAATGCGCGCGACGTCACCATCAACCAGACCGGCGAGGTGATCGTCACCGATGCCAGCGGCCGGCAGCAGACCGCCGGTCGGCTCAACCTCTATCTCTTCGCCAACGAGGCGGGGCTGGAGGCGACCGGCGGCAACCGCTTCGTCGAAAGCCCGGCTTCCGGCGACCCGACGCGCGGCCTGCCGTCCGATCCCGGCTTCGGCCATGTGCGCCAGGGCTACCTGGAACAGTCGAACGTCAACGTGGTGCAGGAGATCACCCAGCTGATCCAGGCACAGCGGGCCTACGAGATGAACTCCAAGGTCATCGAGGCCGCCGACCAGATGATGCAGACCGCGAACAACGTGCGCTGAGGCGACCCATGCTGCAGATCTCCATGCCGGCCGCCGCCTTCGCCTTCGGCGCCGTGCTGCTCATGCCCCCGCCGGCCGCGGCCGGCGATGTCTGGCACGCCGCCCGCACGCTGCAGGCCGGCGACACGCTGCGCGGCGACGACATCACCCCGGCCGAGCCACCGGGCGTGCGGCCGCGCCAGGGCCTCATCGAGACCGAACGGCGGATCGTCGGGCTCGAGGTCAAGCGCCGCGTCCCGGCCGGCCAGCCGATCACCGAGCGGGATGTCGGCGAGCGCGACCTGGTCCGCGCAGGCCAGCCCGTGCGGGTCTTCTGGAAGAACGGCGGCATGTCGCTGGAGCTGCAGGGCAAGGCGCTGGAAGGCGGCGCGCTGGGCAACACGGTGCGGGTGCACAACCCGCAGAGCGGCCGCACCTTCCGCGCCAGCGTCGTGGCCGACGGCACCGCCGAGGTGCAGGGCGAATGAGGGCTTCTCCCGGCCGTGGCCTCGCCCTCGGCGCCGTGCTGCTGGCGCTGCCGGCCTGCGACACGCTGAGCCATTTCCAGAAGCCGCCGACCATGACCGCGCCTGGCGAGGTCGGCTCGGTCCCGCCGCCCGGCCCGGTCGATCTGCCGCTCGAGGCCGCGATGCGGCCGGGGGAGATGGTGCCGGAGGAGCGCATGGCCGGCTCGCTCTGGCGCGCCGGGTCCCGCACCTTCTTCCGCGACCAGCGCGCGCGCGCCGTCGGCGACCTGTTGACCGTCGAGATCGAGATCGACCACATCGCGCAGTTCGACAACCAGACCCGGCTGGGCCGGGAGAACGCGCAGAGCCTGTCCTCCCCGGCGCTGTTCGGCTTCCAGGGGATCCTCTCCCGCCTCGTCCGGCCAATCGCCGGCGGCTCAACCACCCCGGGCTCGGTGGTCGATGTGAGCAGCAACAGCACGGCGAACGGCACCGGCCAGATCCGGCGGGAGGAGAAGATCAAGCTGCAGGTGGCGGCGACGGTGGTGCGCCGGCTGCCCAGCGGCAACCTGGAGATCGCCGGGTCGCAGGAGATCCGCGTGAACAACGAGCTGCGCGAGATCGGTGTCCGCGGCATCATCCGCCCGGAGGACATCCAGGCGAGCAACCGCGTCGCCTCGGACAAGATCGCCGAGGCACGGGTCAGCTATGGCGGCCGCGGCGTGTCCAGCGACCTGCAGCGGCCGCGCTGGGGTGGCCAGGTGCTGGAACGCGTGCTGCCCTTCTGAGCGGGGCGACGGGAGAGGCACCACCCGAAGCCGCCGCGCGTTGAACCACCGGCGGCCGGGTGCGAGAAGCGGCGCGAACCGCCGATTGGATTGCCGCCATGCCCGTGTTCCACCGACGCCAGGCGCTGCTGGGCGCCTTGGCCGCCCTGCCTGCCCTGGCGACCGGGGCCCGCGCCGCCGAGGCGCCGCCGAAGCGGGAATTCGAGTTCCTCCCGCTCGGCGATTTCACAATCAACCTGCCGAGCAGCGACCGCCGGATGCGCTACGTCGTCGTCTCCATCACCCTCGAGACGAAGGGGGAGGCGGCGGCGGCCTTCCGCGACCTGACGCCGCGGCTGCGCCAGGCAGCCCTGCAGCGGCTGTTGCAGATGGCGCAGAACCGCATGCTGCAGCCCGGCCAGACCGACACTGCCCTGCTGCGCGAGAGCCTGCTCGAGGGCATCGCCAAGGTGCATGAGGATGGGCTGAAGGACGTGGTGATCACGCGGCTGCTGCACAGCTAAGGCGGATATCGGACGGGGGCAGGGCCCCCCATCGGGGCGGCAGCCGCGCCTGGGCGCCGCCCCGAAGCAGCCGCCGGTCAAGAAACGGACAACCCGCCTTCGCTTGGATGCCCCCCGTCCCGTGCCCGGGCCCACCGCGGTTCCTCGAGCGGCGGGCGGAGCAAGGCGACACCATGCGAGACAACGGCCCGGTCACCAACCGCGAAACCCTGCTAGAAGACGACGCCCTGCTGGTGTCGGAAACCGACCCCGGCGGCCGAATCACCTTCGTCAACGACGCCTTCGTCGCGGTCAGCGGCTTCAGCCGGGACGACCTGCTGGGCGCGCCGCACAACATCGTCCGCCATCCGGACATGCCGAAGGCCGCCTTCGCCGACCTCTGGGCCACGGTGAAGTCCGGCATGCCCTGGGAAGGGCTGGTGAAGAACCGCTGCAAGGATGGCGGGTTCTACTGGGTCCAGGCCAATGTCACGCCGGTGGTCGAGGATGGCCGGCTGCGCGGCTACATCTCCATCCGCAGCAAGCCGGGCCGGCAGGAGGTGGCGCGTGCCGCCGAGCTCTATGGCCGGCTGCGCGGCGAGGCTGGCCGGCGCATTGCGCTTCGCGGCGGGCAGGTGGTGACGGGGGGCGTGGCGGCGCGGCTGCGGCGCTGGGCCGGCAGCTTCGCCGGCGGCATCGCGCTGTCCTTCGCCATGGTCATCGCCGGAACGGCCGTCAGCCTGGTCGCCGGCGCCATGGGGGTCGGCATCGGGATCCGGGCCGCGGCGCTGCTCGGCGTCTGCGGCCTCGCTTCCGCCCTGCTGGTCGGCGTGATGCGGCAGCTCAGGCAGGCGCTGCTGCGCATCGAGCGTCAGTTCGGCGTGGTGGCGCGCGGCGACCTCACGGGCGGCATCGAGACGACAGGCCTGGCCGAGCTCGCGCCCATCGGCCTGTATCTCCGTGGCCTGCGTGCCAAGGCCGCCTATGCCGAGGAGGTCCGCCGGTCGCGCGAGGGCGAGATCACCGCGGCGCGCGCCAAGGCGGTGATGCAGATGGCCGATAGTGTCGAGGCGGAGGCGGCAAAGGTTGTCGGCGAGGTCAATGGCAAGACAGCCGGCATGGCCCGGCGGGCGGCGGAGATGAACCAGGCGGCCGAGCAGGTCTGCCTGATCTCGGCCACCGTCGGGACGGCGGCGGAAACCGCCCTGACGAATGCCGATGGCGTCGCCGGTGCGGCGGACGAGCTCGCCGCCGCCATCACCGAGATCTCGCACCGGGTGCATGACTCCAGCCGCCTGACGCGGGAGGCGGTGGGGGACAGCGCCGAGATGCGCGAGGCCATCGAGACCCTGCGCGCCGAGGTAGCGCAGATCGGCTCGATCGCCGGGATGATCACCAGCATCGCCGGCCAGACCAACCTCCTTGCGCTCAACGCAACGATCGAGGCGGCCCGTGCCGGGGAGGCCGGCAAGGGCTTCGCCGTGGTGGCGGCGGAGGTGAAGAACCTGGCGGCGCAGACCGCGACGGCGACCGAGGATATCGCCGAGCGCATCACCCGGATCGAGGCCGCGACGGGGCAGACCGTCGGCAGCGTGACGCGGATCAGCGGCCGCATCGACCGGATGGAGCAGGTCTCCGCCGCCATCGCCGCCGCGGTCGAGGAGCAGAGCGTCGCCACCCGGCAGATCAGCGCCTCCGTCGCGCGGACCGCCGAGGCGGCCCGCTGCGTGTCCGACCGGATCGGCGAGGCGGTGACGGCCTCCCGCCGGAACGGGGAGCATGCCGGCGTGCTGCAGGCCGATACCGCCGCCATTGCCGAGACCTTCGGCCGCCTGCGGCACGACCTCGTCAAGGTCGTCCGCAACTCGGTCATCGAGGCGGATCAGCGCGCCTCCGCGCCCGGCCGGCCATAGGCGACGCGCGAGGCCTGCAGGCGCGGTTTGCCGACCGCACCTGCAGGCGCGCATTTGGGTGGCGCGGCATGCGGTCGGCGCCGGGGGACGTACGGGGGCATCGCCTTCGAAACCCGGGTCGGCGTCACCTTCCGCGCGGATCCCGCCCAGGATGTACGGGCGGGCGGGCGGCTGCGGAGCACCAGTCGGCGATCGGGGGGCCGCCGCCGGGCCGCCCCCCGATCGGGCTCAGATGAAGGTCAGCTCGGCATGCAGCGCGCCGCTCGCCTTCAGCGCATTCAGCACGGCGATCAGGTCGCGCGGCGCCAGGCCCAGGGCGTTCAGGCCATTGACCAGGGATTGCAGCGTGTTGGCCCGCGGCAGCACCGCCAGACGGCGGCCGCGCTGGTCGTCCACCTCGATATTGGTGCGCGGCACCACCGTCGTCTCGCCATTCGAGAAGGGGTTGGGCTGGCTGACCTGCGGCGTCTCGGTGATGCGGATGACCAGGTTGCCATGGGTGATCGCCACCGGATCCACCCGGACATCGGCGCCGACCACGATCGTGCCGGTTCGTTCGTCCACCACCACGCGGGCGGGGGTTTCCGGTCGGACCGTCAGGTTCTCCACCTGCGCCATCAGGAAGGGAAGGCGGTCACGGAAGGCCGGCGGCACCCGCAGCTGCACCGTGCCGAGGTCGAGCGCCTGCGCAGAGCCGGGGCCGAATTTGGCGTTCACCACCTCCTCGATCCGCAGCGCCGTGGTAAAGTCGGGCGCACGCAGCGCGAGCCGGACATTGTCGAGGTCGCGCATGGCATGCGGCACCTCCCGCTCCACCAGGCCGCCGCTGGGCACCCGGCCAGCGGTGGTGACGCCGCTGCTGACCGACTGCGCCTGGCCGGCGGCGGCGAAGCCGCCCACCACCACGGGCCCCTGCGCGACCGCATAGGCCTCGCCATCCGCGCCCATCAGCGGCGTCGCCACCAGCGTGCCGCCGTTCAGGCTGCGGGCATCGCCCAGCGAGGACACCGTCACATCCATCGGCGTGCCCTGGCGGGCGAAGGGCGGCAGGGTGGCGGTGACGATCACGGCAGCCGTGTTGCGGGTCTGCACCCGCTGGTCGGCAACATTGACGCCCATCCGCTCCAGCATCGCCGTCAGGCTCTGCTGGGTGAAGGGGTTGTTGCGCAGCTGGTCGCCGGTGCCCTGCAGCCCGATGACCAGGCCGTAGCCGACCAGCTGGTTGCCGCGCACGCCCTCGATGGTGACGATGTCCTTGAGGCGCACCTGCGCCGGCGCGGCGACGGGCAGCGCCAGGCCCGCCGCCAGGGCCGTGGCGGCGAGCAGGCGGCGAAAGCGGAAGCGGGGCATGGCGGTCCTTGGGCCAAGCAAACCCGACCGGGTTTGCGCTTCGACGGGATCCTGGGCGGCGGTGCGGCGACGGGTCACCGCATGTAGTTCACGAAGCTCAGTTCCGAGAGCTTGGCGGTGATCGAATAGGTGGCCTGCAGCTGCAACTGCAGCTGGTTGATCTGGTCGGCGGTGGCCGGGTAGTCCGCCGCCTCCAGCGTGTTGATCTGCGCGGCGGCGGCGCTGGTCGCCTTGGACTGAATGTCGGTTACCGCCTGCAGGCGTTCCTGCTTGGCGCCCAGCACCCCCGCGACGTCGGTGAGCCCGGCATGCGCGCCGCGCAGCCAGGAGCCGGCGGTGTCGAGCAAGGCCGACTTCGCGGTGGCGCCCAGCTGCGCATCGCTGGCATCGAGCAGGGAGAGCAGCGCGGCCCCCATCATGCTGCGCTGGATCGCCGGGTTGTCGCCGCGCACGTCGTAGGACAGGGTCTCCCCGGCGCCGATGGCGACCTGGTTCGGCTTGCCGTCGCCGGTGCGGCTTCGGGAGGCATAGACGGGCAGCTCGTTGGTCGCCGTGCCGGGCGTCCACTGGCCTACCGAGGCACCAACCGCCTGCAGCGCGCTGCCGTCCAGGGTCACGCGATGGGTCGCGACGGTCGCATCCACCACCAGGCGGTTGCTGCTGTCGAGGCTGGCGATCGGGTTGCCGAGGCCGGGCGTCGCATTGATCGCATCCCGCAGGCCGGCCATGAGGGTCTGGACGTCAGCGGCATTGCCCATGTCCAGGGCGGCACCGGTCATGTTCGTGAAGGTCGCGGTCGCCGGCGTGCCGTCCACCGCGAAGCTGAAGGTGACGGCGCCGCCCGCCGGCACCTGGCCGGTCGTCGCCGGCTGGGCATAGGCCCACTTCACCTGGCCGGCGTACAGATCGGCCACCCGCGTGGCCAGCGCGTTGGCGCCTGCCGCATCCAGCGCGCCGCCGGATGTGGCGACGGCGCTGTTCAGCATGGCCCGCACGGCGCCGAGCGGCCCGTTCGGCGCATCGGGCCCGGTCAGCGGCGGTTCCGCGCTATCGGTGCCGGCAAACAGGTGCTGGCCGTCGAATTGCACGTTCAGCCGGTCCACCATGCTGGCCATGGTGTCGCGGGCCTGCGCTGCCAGCACGTTGTAGCCGGTGCCCTTCAGCGCATCAACCTTGAGCGCGTTGGTCGAGAGCGTCTGGACGCTGTCGGATACCGCGCCGAGCGACGTCTGCATCGTCTCCATCCGCCGGCCGGACAGCGTCAGGCTCTGGTCCAGCGCGTCGCCCTGGGCGATCTGGTCGTGCAGCTTGTAGAGCAGCGAGGCGCCGAGGCCGAGGCCGCCGGTGGGGTCGGTCTTGCGGCCGGAGGAGAGCTCGGCGCTGGCCTGCGCCAGCCTTGCCTGCAGGCTCTGCAGCGAGGCCTGGCGGCCGATGGCCACGCCGGCGGGGGCGATGCGGTCGGTCATGACGGATTCCTTGCCGGGGTCAGCTGCGCAGGCCGATCAGGTCGTCCAGCATGTGCGACGCGGTCTGGATGACCTGGACGGAGGCCGAGTGGGTCTGCTGCACCAGCAGCAGGCGTTGCAGTTCCTCATCCACGTTCACGCTGGTCTTGTTCGTCAGGTTCTGCTGCGCCTGCAGGTCGAGCGCCTGGCGGGTCTGGGCGCGGTCTGCCCAGCTCGACCGGTCGGCCTGCATCAGGCCGGCGGATTGCGCCGCGGCATCCGCCAGGGAGAGCGAGGCGGACAGGCCCGTGAGCGGGCTGTAGGGCCGGCTCGTCTCCATGGCGCCCAGAAGGGCGAGGATGCCGCTGTTGTCGGCGGCATTGCCGGTGCCGGTGCTGCCCATGCCGTCCCGGATGCGGGAGACGAGGCCGGTGGCCTGGTCGGGATCCGCCTTGGGGTTCAGGCCGATGGTGCGGGCGAGGCCGGCCGTGGGATAGAGCGGGCCGAGGGAGGCCGAGCCGTTGGTGCTGAACAGGCCGGCGGCCGCCGTGCCGCTCACGGTCGGATCGGCCTGCTGGGAGGCCTGCATGAGGTTGCCGGCGATCTGGTCCAGCATGTCGGCATAGCGCGGCAGCGTATCGTCCCGCAGCTTCAGCCCGGCGGCGACCGAGCCGCTGGAGGAACTGCGCAGCCGGGTGCCATCCACGGTGACACCGGACAGGCCGCCGGTGGCGGCGCGGATCTCCGACGGGATGGCGGGCGTGCCGGTGAAGGACAGGCGGTGGACCGTGCCGCTGTCGTACAGCGTCTGCCCCTTGTCGGTGGTCAGCACCAGACGGCCTGGCCCGCCATCATGGATGGTGACAGGCACGCTCTTCGAGATGTCGGCCAGCAGCAGGTCGCGCTGGTCCTGGTACTCGGCCAGGGAGTCGCCGCGCGCATCGGCCTTCGCCATCTCCTGGTCCACCTGGACCAGGCGGCCGAGCGCGGTGTTCACCGCATCCACGTCGCGGGAGACGGCGAGGTCGGCCGCGGTCCGGGCATCCGACACCGCCCTATCCATGCGGTGGAAGGCGTCGACCAGGGACTTCGCCGACTCCACCGCCGAATTCTGCGCCACCGCATTGTCGGGCGAGGCGGAAAGCGCCGTCAGGGCGGCCCGGAAGTTGCCGATCGCCGTGGACAGGCTGCGCGCGTCGCTCGGCTGCCCAACGGCGGTGGTGAATTGCGCCAGCATGTCCGCCATGCGCTGGCCATAGGCGGCATCGGCGCCGGAGGCGCGGGCGGCGGCAGCCAGCACCTCGTCGCCGAGGCGCTGGGTCGCCTGGGTGTCCACCCCCGTGCCCTGGCCGCCGGTCAGCTGCTCCGACCGGGGCAGCGCCCGCCGGACATAGCCGGCGGTGTTCGCATTGGCGACGTTGTTGGCGATCACCGCCGCCTGGCGCTGCTCCGCCGCGAGCGAGGACAAGGCGGTCAGCAGCGCGCCCTGGATGGTCATGGCACTTGTCTCCGGGGAAGGGGGCGGCGGTGGTCGGGCCGCGTCAGCGCTTCAGGTCGGCGGCTTCCTGCAGCATCTGATCGGCGGTATGGATGACCGACGCGTTTGAGCTGTAGGCGCGCTGCGTCTCGATCAGGTTGGTCAGCTCGGTGCCGATATCGACGTTCGAGGCCTCGAGCGCGCCGCCCGAGGTCGCGCCGGCGGCGCCGGTGCCCGGGTTCAGCAGCCGCACCGCGCCGGCATCCTTCGCCATCTCATAGGCGTCGCCCCGCACCGGGTTCAGCCCGTCCGGATTGGCGAAGAGCGCGAGCTTGAGCTGGTAGATCGGCCGGCTCTGGCCGTTGGAGAAGGTGGCCATCACCTTGCCATCGTCGGCGACGCTGACGCGCTGCAGCAAGCCGAAGGCGGAACCGTCCTTCTCGATCCGCGTCGCGGTGAAGTCGCCCTGCAGCTGGGTCATGCCGGCGGTCGCGCCGATGGCGCCGATGTCGATCGGCAGGGTCACGCCGCCGCCGGTGGCGATGGTCAGGGTCCCGAGCGTCGGGTCATAGGTGCCGACGGGCGACACCGTGGTGGCGGTGTGGTCCGGGTTGGGCACCGCGGCCAGGGTGGACGGGGATGCGCTGTCGGTCTGCAGGCCGTTGCCGGCATAGACGCCCTTGATGGTGCCGGCATTGGTCGCGCCGGTGTTGAACTCGATGGCCACCGACGCCACCGGGTTGCCCGCCGCCGGGGTGGCGCTGTCGGTGACCTGCAGCGACCAGATGTTGGTGTCCGGCGCGCCGGCGGCAGCCAGCTTCGGGGTGAAGGTGAAGGTCAGGGTCTGCGCCTTGCCCAGGGGGTCGTAGTAGTCGACGCTGCTCTGGAACGCATTGGCGGATGGCGGCGGGGTGATGTTGCCGGTCTGGTCGGCCGGCAGGTTGGCGTAGAATTTCATCGCCGTGGTCGGCGCGGCGGATGCGCTGACGCTGTTGATGTTCACCGTCTGCAGGCTGTCCACGTTGTTGTCGCCGAGCGAGCCGACCGCCTGGCCGTTGGCGCCGAGCTTGGTGCCCTGCAGGAAGTAGCCGGCCGAGTTCACCAGGTTGCCGAACTCGTCGGTGCGGAAGGACCCCGCCCGGGTGGCCAGGTACTTGCCGTTGCTGGCGGCGTGCTCGTTCACCACGAAGAAGCCGTTGCCGTTCACCGCGATGTCGGTATCGACGCCGGTCTTCTGCACCTGGCCGACCTGGCTGATGGAGACGCGGTTATGCGCCGCCGTGCCGGCCATGGCGGTGGAGCCGGAGCTGGCGCCGTCCAGCACCAGGCTCTCGAACTGCGTGCTGACCCGCTTGTAGCCGACGGTCGAGCTGTTCGCGATGTTGTTCGAGATGCCGGCCAGCTTGGTGGTCTGGGCATTCATGCCGGACAGGCTGGTGCGGAGGGCGTCGAGTGCGGACATATCGTGTCGCATCCTTCGGTGGTGCGGGAGGGCGCCGGCTTGCGCCGGCCGGGATGGAGGCGGCTCAGCGCCGCGCTTCGGGCGGGGCGCCACGCGCCGCCGCGGCGCGGGCCGCGGCGACCACGCCGGCGCGCAGGACGGTGACGGTGATGCGGCGGTTGCGCGGGTCGTGCGGCAGGTCGGGCAGCATCGGCTCGGCGGAGGCCTTGCCTTCCACCCGGAAGATGCGGGCGGGCGGCAGGCCGGCGCGTTCCAGCCCGCGGCGGGCGTTGTTGGCGCGGTCGGCCGACAATTCCCAGTTGCCGTAGGCGCCGCGGACCAGCGGCTGCGCATCGGTGTGGCCGGCGACCGCGACCTCGTTCGGAATGCTGGCCAGGACGCTGCCGACGATTCCGAGGATGCGGGCGAGGCGCGGGCTCGGCTCCGGCGAGCCGGGCGCGAAGAGCGGCGCGCCCTCGCGGTCGAAGATCTGCAGGCGAAGGCCTTCGGGCGTCATCTCGACGGCGATGTTCTGCGCCGCCTCACGCAGCTCGGCATTGCTGGCGACCTGCCGCTCGATCTCGGCCTTCATCGCCTCCAGCCGCTGGGTGTCGAGCCGCTGGCGATCGGGGGCGACTTGGCCGGCCGCGCTCGACTCCTCCGTCGCGCCGCCGCCGCTGGTCGGCGCCTCGGCCTGGCCGCCATCCGTCGCCTCGGTCTGTTCCTGCCGGGACGGCGCGCCGACCAGGACGGAGGCGCCGCCATCGAGCAGGCCGGTGCCGGACGGCAGATGCAGCAGGCTGGAGGAGGTGAAGAAGCGGGCGATCCCCTCGCGCTGCGCCTCGGTGGTCGAGGAGAGCAGCCACATGACGAGGAAGAACGCCATCATCGCCGTCACGAAATCGGCGTAGGCGATCTTCCACTGGCCACCATGATGGTCGTCATGCGCAGCCGTGTGGCGCTTGACGATGATGGTGCGGTTCCGGCCGGGATCGGCGCTCATGATGGGCTTTCAACCAGCGGTTTATTCCTTCTAGTGCGAAAATTTTTCGCACTCAAGCACGACGAAGATCAGGACCATTTCGCACAGTCAGGACACCTTCGAGCCCGAGCAGGCCGAGCACCTCGTCGAAGGCGGCGGAGAGAGCGGCGGCGCGCGGCCTGGGCTGCATCCGCTCGATCTCCATCACCGCGTCCAGCCGCGAGCCCTCGAGACGCCCGCGGATCTCGACGCGGCCCGTCTCGGGCAGGACAAGCCGCAGCGCGAAGCTGCCCTGGTCTTGGCGCCGTCGCAGCGCCGCGCGGTCCGGCCGCCAGCACAGTTCGATCCAGTCGATATGATGATTTTTCGCATGAACCGGGACACGCAGCCCCGACCAGGGCCCGTTCTCGCCCAGCGCCGGCGGCGGCGGCGCGGTGTCGAGCAGCGCGGCGAGCGCCGCGGCCCGCATGCCGAGCGGGGCGGCGAGGCGGCCGAGGCCGTCCCGTCCCAGCCAGCGCGCCGCATCCGGCCGCAGCGCGGCAAGCAGGAAGGCGCGCGTGAAACCGGCGCCGGCCACCGGCAGCAGCGCCTCGCTCGCCCCGCGCGCCAGATCCGGTGCCGCGCCGCCCGGCGCGGCATAGCCGCCCGGGCCGTCCGGGCTGGTCGGCCGCATATGGATCCGTCCCCGCCGCCACCCGGCCTCAGCCCAGCTCCGCCTCGTCCTCCTCCAGGATGATGATGCGGCCGTCATCGGCCAGGCGCTTGGCGATGGCGATGATCTCGGCCTGCGCGTCCTCCACCGCCTTGCGGCGCTGCGGCGGCATGGCGTCCACCTCCTCGCGCATCTGGCTGGCGGCGCGCTGCGACATGCTGCCGAAGAACAGCTCGCGCAGCTCCGGCGGCGCGGCGGTCAGCGCCACCTGCAGCCGCTCCGCCGGGCATTCCGCCACCAGGGTACCGAAGGTGCTGCGGTCCACCCGCACCAGGTCCTCGAAGGTGAACATGATGCGCTTGATGCGCGACGCGGCATGCGGCTCGCGGTTCTCGATCTGCGACATCAGCCGCCCGACCAGGCCCTTGTCGGCGCGGTTCAGGATCTCGGCGACGATCTGCGAGCTGTCCCGCTCGTAGCTGCGCGACAGGTTGGTGATGAACTCCCGCTGCAGCGTCGTCTCGATGTCGTTCAGAACGTGCTTCTGGATGCTGTCCATCCGCACCATGCGCAGGATGATCTCGTCCACCGAGGTCTCCGGCAGCAAGGCCAGCACCCGCGCCGCGTGCTGCGCCGGCAGCTTGCTCAGGATCACCGCGGCGGTCTGCGCCAGCTCGGTCCGCAGGTAGGTGGCCAGCACCTCGGGGGAGATGTTGGCCAGCTTCTCCCACATGGTCTTGCCTTCCGGCCCGCGGATCTCGTCCATGATGTCGCTGACCTTCTCCTGCGGCAGCAGGCGGCGCAGCAGGCGTTCGGTGGTCTCGGCCGTGCCGATCACCGTGCCGACCTTGCCGACCTCGGCCTGGAAGCGGGCCAGCACCGCCTCCACCCGCTCGATCGGCACCTTGCCAAGATGCGCCATGGCGCGGCTCGCGCGGCGGATCTCGCCCTCCTCGAAGCGCTCGAAGATGGTCTGCACGCGCTGCTCGTCCAGCACCATGAGGACGACGGCGGCGTCGGACAGGCTGTCGCCCGTCGCCTCGGGACCCGCGGCCACCGCCTGGCCGCTGCGCGAATAGGGAACGGGTGGCTTCATCGGTCGGCGGTCCTCGGGGCGGGGTCGCGCGGGGCGCGGTCGGGCGGCAGCAAGGGCCGCAGCAGCGCGGCGAGCAGGACGGGGATCTCGGGCGGCAGCCGGGCGCCGGCGCCGGCGATGCGGGCCAGCTGCTCAGCCGCGTCGGCGCCCTCCGGCGCGGGCAGGCCCAGCTCGGCGGCGAGCGCGGCGATGCGCGCCCCG
>NZ_SMOA01000124.1 GCF_004353985.1 Paracraurococcus ruber
GCCCGGCGTGGCGTTGCGGGCGGGGCGGGCGCTGTGCGGGCCGGGGACGCGGCGGGGGGCGGTGAGGCTGCGGCGGTTCGCCGCCCGCCAGCGGCTATGGCTGCGGCACCGCGGTCCTGGCGGCAGCGGATGCCGGCCAGGCGGCCGGTCAGCGGCGGCGGGCGGCGCGCGCCAGCCAGAGCGTCGCCAGGAGCATCAGCGCGGTGCCGATGGCGAGGCCCCAGCCCGGCCTCTCCCCGAACAGCAGGAAGCCGAACAGGGCGCCGGCCGGGATGCCGGCATAGTCCACCGGCGCCAGCAGCCCGACCTCCGCCCGGCGCGCCGCCGCCTGGGTGAGCATGTCGCCGGCCACCGCGGCCAGCGACCCGGCCAGCAGCATGGCCAGGGCGAAGGCGGAGGGCGGGCGCCAGAGCAGCGCGGAGACCGGCGCCCAGGCGAGGATGGAGCACACCGCATACCAGGCGATGATGCGCGGCCCCGGCTCGGTCGCGCCCAGCCGCTTCATGCAGATGACGACGAGCGCGCCGGTGACGCCGCTGCCCATGGCGGCGAGCACCCCGATGGACAGCTCGGCGCCCGGCCGGGCGATGACCAGCACGCCGGCGAAGCCGAGCAGCGCGGCCAGGACCCGGTCGGCCCGCAGCCTTTCCCCCAGCAGCAGCACGGCCAGCGGCAGGGCCCAGAGCGGGCGGGCCTGCATGATGGCGGTGGCATCGCCCAGCGGCAGAAAGTCGATCGCCAGGAGGTAGAGCGCGAAGCTGGCGATGCCGGCGGCGCCGCGCGCCAGGTGCCCCTTCCAGCGCCGGGTAGCGAGGCCGGACGGCCCCTGCCGCAGCAGCCAGGGCGAGAGGATCAGCAGCGTGAAGGCGCCGCGGGCGAAGGGGACGAGGGGGAGCGGCAGCCCATCCTCCAGCGCCAGGCGGAAGCAGGCGCCCATGGCGGCGAAGACGGCGGTGGCGGCCAGCATCAGCCCCATGCCGTGCAGGGGCGGCCCGGCGCCGGGGGCGGTTTGCATGGCTTCGGGGATAGCGCCTTGCTGCGCCGCAGCAAGACAATTCAGCGCCCGGCGATGCCGCGCCGGCCCGGAGCAGATCCCGCCCTGGCGGAATCACCCGAGCGGGTGACGATGCCCGTCGAGGCACATGACCGGAGCGGATTGCCGTGAGCCATGGCGAACGGCAACCGCCCTGGCGGACCCGGCCGCGGGGCGGACCGGCGGGCGGCGCGGTTGACGCCGCCTGGTGCCGCCGCGAGGCTTCGCCGCGCAGGAGGACCGCGCCATGTACCGGCTCGACGTGCTGATCCAGGGCTATCCCGGCAAGTCGCTCTGTCATGGCGGGCTGGGCTGGAGCACCATCGCCCTGCTGCGGGGGGCAGGCCGGACGATCCTCGTGGATGTCGGCGCCTTCGCGGTGCGGCCGGAATTCGGGAAGCAGCTGAAGGCGGCGGATTGCGACCCGGCCAGCGTCACCGACGTGGTCCTGACGCATGCGCATTGGGACCATTCGGTGAACTACACGCTGTTCCCGAATGCCGCGGTCTGGATCGGGCGGGTGGAGATGGACTGGGCGACGCAGGTGCCGCCCGGCTTCAACCCGCTGCCGGAGCTGTATGTGCGCGACCTGGCGCGCCACCCGAGGCTGCACCTGCTGGAGGATGGCGCGGAATTCCTGCCCGGCCTGTCGGCGCATCTCTGCCCGGGGCACACGCCGGGCTGCCTGGTGTATCGCCTGACGGGCAATGAGGTGCCGGTGGTGTTCAGCGGCGATGCCGCGAAGAACCGCGCCGAGTTGCTGTCGCTGTCCACCGACATGACCATGGATGCGGCCGAGAGCCGGCGCAGCCTGGACCGGATCTGGGCGCTGTGGCGGCAGGCGCCGGGAACGCTGTTGATCCCGGGGCATGACCTGACCATGCGGCTGGATGCGGCCGGGCGGCCCGAATACATCGGCCAGCGCCGCGCCGGCATCGCCGCCTGGTTCCAGGAGGATCTGGCGGTGATGGAGGAGTTCGACATCTCCGCCCCGCGGTTCTGAATGCCGCCCGATGACCGGAGCGGCGACGGCCGCGGAGGTCCGGATCGGCCGGCTGACGCATCACCGCCCGATGGCAGGGGCGGCGACGGCCGCGCAGGTCTGAAACGGCCGGCCGAAGCATCACCGCCCGATCACCGGAGCGGCGGCGGGCCGGGTCGGATGGCCGGACGCGCACCCTCCGGCGGGCGTGGGCATGGATCGACGACGGCGAGGGCGAAGCCGGCTGAGGGCGCGGCGCGGGCCTGGGTGCGGCTGCCTTCCGGCCGGCGGCTGGACCTGCTCTCCCCCACGCCCTTCGACTGGACCGACGAGGACCTGGCGATCGGCCTCGCCCGCACCTTCCGCTGGGGCGGCCATTCGGTCTGGCCGGGCGCGCCGCTGTCGGTCGCGCAGCATTCGCTGGCGGTGCTGGCCCTGCGCCGGGCGAAGGCGAAGGGCGGGCTGGCCCAGGCCGAGGCGCGGCGGGAATTGCTGCACGACGCGGAGGAAGGGCTGCTCGGCTTCGACTGCATCTCGCCCCTGAAGCCCTTCCTCGGCGCGGGCTTCGCGGCGCTGCAGGACCGGCTCTCGGCGGTGGTGGCGCTGCGCTACGCGCTGCCGCCCTGGTCGCCGGAGACGAAGCGCGCGCACAAGGCCTGCGACATCGCGCTGGCGGCGGCCGAGGCGGTGCATGTCGCGGGCTGGACCGCGGCCGAGGTGCGCGGGACGCTCGGCATCCGCGCGGCGGTGATCGACGCGGACCCGCTGGCGCCGCAGTACGGCGGCGATCCCTGGCGCCCCTGGCCCCCCGAGCAGGCGGCCGAGCGGTTCCTGTCGGCGCTACGGTCCCTGGCGCGCTGAACCCGGGCCCTCCAAAGGCCCTTCGGCCCTGTGGGGAACCCGTGATGGGGCGGGTCCGGGAGGGGCAGAGGCCCTCCCGGAGCGCTACTCCACCGTCACGCTCTTCGCCAGGTTCCGCGGCTGGTCCACATCCGTGCCCTTCAGAACGGCCACGTGGTAGGCCAGCAGCTGCACCGGGATGGCGTAGAGGATGGGCGTCGAGAACGCCCCCACCTTCGGCAGCTCGATCACCCGCTCCGCGAAGCGGGACAGTGGCCCGGCGCCGTCGGCATCGGTGAAGGCGAAGATCCGCCCGCCGCGCGCCGCGGCTTCCTGCAGGTTGCTGGCCGTCTTCTCGAAGAGCGGCCCGCTGGGGCAGAGCG
Organism: Paracraurococcus ruber; assembly: GCF_004353985.1. Taxonomy (GTDB): domain Bacteria; phylum Pseudomonadota; class Alphaproteobacteria; order Acetobacterales; family Acetobacteraceae; genus Paracraurococcus; species Paracraurococcus ruber. The sequence continues at coordinate 3,239 of NZ_SMOA01000124.1, forward strand.
CGATGACCGGCACCTGGTTGTCGATCAGCGCGATCGGGCCGTGCTTCATCTCGCCGGCGGCATAGCCCTCGGCATGGATGTAGCTGATCTCCTTCAGCTTCAGGGCGCCTTCCAGCGCGATGGGGTAGAGACTGCCGCGGCCGAGGAAGAGCACGTCCCGCGCCTTCGCCACCTCGGCGGCCAGGTCGCGGATCTGCGCGTCCTTCTCCAGGATCTCGGCGGCGTGGCTCGGCACCTGCAGCAGGGCCTGGGTCAGCCGGCCCTCGTCCAGCGTGGAGAGTTCCCGCCGCGCCCGGCCGAAGCCGATGGCGAGGCAGGCCAGCACCGCAAGCTGCGCGGTGAAGGCCTTGGTGGAGGCGACGCCAATCTCCGGCCCCGCCACCGTCAGCACCGCCCCGTCGCTCTCCCGCGCCATGGAAGATTCCGGGACGTTGACGACCGACAGCACCTTCTGCCCGGCATGCTTCAGCAGCTTCAGCGCCGCCATGGTGTCGGCGGTCTCGCCGGACTGGGAGACGAGGATGGCGGCGCCGCCCTCGGCCAGCGGCGGGTCGCGGTAGCGGAACTCGCTGGCCACGTCGGCATCCACCGGCAGGCGCGCCAGCTGCTCGATCCAGTAGCGGCCGACCTGGCCGGCGATGAAGGCGCTGCCGCAGGCGGAGATGGTGAGCCGCGGCACCCGTACGGGGTCGAAGGGCAGGCGCGGCAGCCGGACTTCCAGTGTCTTCGGGTCCAGGTACTGCCGCAGCGTGTCGCCCAGCACCGCCGGGTGCTCGTGCAGCTCCTTCTCCATGAAGTGGCGGTAGTTGCCCTTGCCGACCGCGGCGCCGGAGACGGCGGTGACCACCACCTTGCGCTCGACCGCGTTGTGCGCGGCATCGAAGAAGCGCGCCCCCTCCCCGTCCACCACCGCCCAGTCGCCCTCGTCGAGATAGGCGATGCGGCGGGTCAGCGGCGCGAGCGCGAGGGCATCGGAGCCGACGAACATCTCGCCCTCCCCGAAGCCGACCGCCAGCGGCGCGCCCTGCCTGGCGCACATCAGCAGCCGGGGATGGCCGGCGAAGATGGCGGCGAGCGCAAAGGCGCCGTGCACGCGCTTCAGCGCCGCGGCGAAGGCCTCCTGCGGCGGCAGGCCGTTGGCGAGGAAGTCGTCCACCAGGCGGACGAAGGTCTCGGTGTCGGTCTCGGTCTCGAACTCGGCGCCCTTGGCTTCCAGCTCGGCCCGCAGCTCGGCATGGTTCTCGATGATGCCGTTGTGGACGACGCTGACGCGGCGCGTGCTGTGCGGATGGGCGTTGCGCTCGGTCGGCGCGCCATGGGTCGCCCAGCGGGTATGGCCGATGCCGGTGGTGCCGCGCAGCGGGGACCGGTCGAGCGCCGCGGCCAGGTTGCCGAGCTTCCCTTCGGCCCGGCGGCGGTCGATATGGCCGTCCACCAGGGTGGCGATGCCGGCGCTGTCGTAGCCGCGATATTCCAGGCGGCGCAGCGCCTCCAGCAGCAGCGGCGCCGCCTCGGCCTTCCCGACCACACCCACGATGCCGCACATGCCTAGAGTCCCTTGTGCTTGGCGGGCCGATTCAGACCTGCGGGCCCTTCGGCCCTCCGGTCATCGGACCGCTTGCCCTTGACGCCGCGCCCCGGCTTGGTCGCCTGCCGGCCGCGCGCGATGGCCAGCGCGTCGTCCGGCACGTCCTCGGTGATCACGCTGCCGGCGGCGACCAGGGCGCGGTCGCCGACCCGCACCGGCGCCACCAGGGCCGTGTCGCTGCCGATGAAGGCCCCCGCGCCAATCTCTGTCCGGTGCTTGTTAATGCCGTCGTAATTGCAGGTGATGGTGCCGGCGCCGATATTGGCCCGCGCCCCCACCGTCACATCGCCCAGGTAGCTGAGGTGGTTGGCCTTGGCGCCCTCGGCCAAGGTCGCCGCCTTCAGCTCCACGAAATTGCCCACATGCGCGTCCCGCCCCACCTCGGTCCCCGGGCGCAGCCGGGCGAAAGGGCCGATCACCGCCCCGCTGCGCACCACGCAGCCTTCCAGGTGGGAGAAGGCGCGGATTTCCACCCCGTCCTCCACCACCACGCCCGGGCCGAAGACCACGTTGGGGCCGATGGTCACGTCCTGGCCCAGCCGCGTGTCGCTGGCGAGGAAGACGGTCTCGGGCGCCACCAGGGTGGCGCCGCCGGCCATGGCGGCCGCGCGCAGCCGGGCCTGCAGCACCGCCTCCAGCCGCGCCAGCTCGGCGCGGTCATTGGCGCCGGCCAGGTCGGCCTCGGCCGCTTCCTCGGCCAGCACGCGCTTGCCCTCGCCCACCGCCATGGCGACGATGTCGGTCAGGTAGTATTCGCCCTTGGCGTTGTCGTTGCGCAGCGCGTCCAGCCAGCGGAACAGGTCATGCGCCGGGGCGCAGACCACGCCGGCATTGCACAGGCCGGTGGCCCGCTCGGCCTCCGTCGCATCGGCCCATTCCACCACCCGCGCCACGTCGCCGGCGGCATCCTGCAGCACGCGGCCATAGCGGCCGGGATCGGCCGGGCGCATGGCCAGCAGCGCCAGCCCGCCCTCCCGCCGCCGCGCCATCAGGCGGCGGATGGTCGGCTCGGGGATCAGCGGGTTGTCGGCATAGAGCACGGCGACGTCGCCATCGAAGGCGCGCAGCAGCGGCGCCGCCATGCGGGCGGCATGGCCGGTGCCGAGGCGATCCGCCTGCACCACGGTGGCATGCGGCGCCACCGCCTTCTCCAGCGCCGGCATGCCGGGCCCCACCACGACGACGATCCGGTCGAAGACCTGCTCGCAGGCACTTACCAGATGGTTGATCATCGGCCGCCCGGCGACCGGGTGCAGCGCCTTGGGCAGCGCACTCCGCATCCGGGTGCCGAGGCCGGCGGCGAGGATGATGGCGGCAGCGGGCATGGGCTCTCCGGTACTCGCGCAGAGGTGACGGGGGCAAGCGCCCCGGCGGTCAACAACCATTGCCGGTTGTGGCGGCGCTGCACCAAGCGTGGCAAGCGACTTTCGTGCCGCATTCGCCGGCGGGCCGGGCCGGCGGGCGGCGGGCCAGGCCGTGGCGGCCGTCGGGGGCGCGGCCCGCGTTGCAGGATGCGGCGGCGCGCGGTAGGGCGGCTCATGCCTCGCCTTGCCATCTTCGACCTCGACGGCACGCTGGTGGACAGCGCGCCCGACATCCATGCCGCGCTCGACCGGCTGATGGCCGGGCAGGGCCGGGCATCGTTCAGCCGGGCCGAGGTCACCGCCATGATCGGCGACGGCGTCCGCGTGCTGGTGCAGCGGGCGACGGCGGCGCGCGCGCTCGACTTCTCCGAGGCGCTGCTGGAGCATTTCACCGCCGACTACACCGCCCGCGCGGCCGAGGCGACGGCGCTGTTCCCCGGAATCGCCGGGGCGCTGGCGGCGCTGCGGGCGGAAGGCTGGGCGCTGGCCGTCTGCACCAACAAGCCGGCGGCGGCGACGGCCGCGCTGCTCGGCGCGCTGGGGCTGGACGGCGCCTTCGCCGCGGTGGGCGGCGGGGACAGCTTCCCGGTCCGCAAGCCGGATCCCGGCCACCTGCTGGGCACGCTGCACGCGGCGGGCGGCGACCCGGCCCGCGCCATCATGATCGGGGACCACCGCAACGACGTGCTGGCGGCGCAGGGCGCCGGGCTGCCCTGCCTGTTTGCCGGCTGGGGCTACGGCACGCCGGCGATGGCGGCGGGCGCGGCGGCGGTGCTGGACAGCCCGGCCGGGCTACTGCCGGCCCTGCGCGACCTCCTGCCCTGACCGCAGCGGCTCCACCGCCGTGAGCATCACGCGGATGGTGCCGAACCAGCGGCTCGGCATCTCGATCCGCACCGGGATGGCGATGCGGTCGGGCAGCGGGCGGGCCATCCAGGCCGTGGCGGGCTGCGGCTTCGCCGCCTGCTCCGGGTCCTGGTCGCCGCGGCGGCCGGCCAGCAGCCGGCTCTCGAAGGCGCAGCGCAGCGCCTCACCGCCGAAGGCGCCGCCGGCCGGCAACGCTTCCAGCCCCACGGTCTGCACGCTGTAGTCCGCGCGGCGCCGCCCGTCATAGACCTGCGCCCCGGCATCGCAGCGGCCGGTCTGCGCCACCGTCCGGGTCAGCTTCGCCAGGGCCGAGAGCGCGTCCATGGTGCCGAGGCGCAGCGCCTCCGGCACCGGCTCCCGGTCGGTCTCGTTCGGCGGCTCCAGCGCCGAGAGGACGGGGCGGCCGGGCGTCGGCCAGTCCATCACCACCTGGCGGCGGCCGCCGCGCCAGGTGCCGTCCACCCGGTAATGCGCCGGCACGGGCTCGGCGCCGCGCCAGCGGCCCTCGGCGCTGGTCAGCTGGTCGCCGCTCGAGAAGACGCCGGCGAGGCCGGTGGTGCGGATGCGGGTGACGACGCGGTAGCGCGGCCCGTCGAGGTCGAAGGTCGCCTCGACCTCCATCACCTGCAGGCCGGCGGCCCGCACCTCGTAGCGGGCCCGCAGCGGCTCCGCCTGCGACGGGGCGGGCGCCAGGGCGAGCAGGGCGGCCGGGAGGAGCAGCCGGATCGGGGACATGCCCGAGGATATGAGCCCGCGCCGCGGCGCAGCAAGCGGCGCACCGCGCTTGACACCCCGCAGCCGCCCGCCTAATCCCGGCCCCGTCGGGCGCGTAGCTCAGCGGGAGAGCATTCGCTTCACACGCGAAGGGTCACAGGTTCAATCCCTGTCGCGCCCACCACCCCCAGACCCAAGGGTTCCAAGGACCTTTCGGCCCCCTGCGGGGTGAGCCAGAGAGGGGCGGCGCCCCTCCCCGTCCCCTGCGTCAGTCGATCACCGCGCTGTAGACCAGCGTCTGGAACAGCCGCCGGTGCATCGGCCGTTGCACGCTCGGCGCCTGGCTCATGAACACCGCGACGAGATCCGCCTTGGGGTCCACCCAGAAATAGGTCCCGCCATAGCCGGCCCACATGTACTGGCCGGCATTGCCGGGCACGCCCGCCACGCCGTCCTGCAGCCGCACCGCGAAGCCCAGGCCGAAGCCGTAGCCCGGCGTGCCCAGCGCGCCCGGCGGCTCCGGCACGGCCAGCCCCGCCAGGTGGTCGGCGGTCATCAGCCGCACCGTCGCCGGCGCCAGGATGCGCTGCCCGTCCAGCTGCCCGCCATTGGCCAGCATCTGCAGGAAGCGCAGGTAGTCCCCGGCCGAGGCGATGGCGCCGGCGCCGCCCGAGGCATTGCCCGGCGGGCGGGAGACGTCGAGCATCGGCACCGGCGCATTGCCCCGCGCCCAATCGACGCCCAGCGATTGCGCCAGCCGCCCGCCCTGCCCGTCCTTCAGCGCGAAGCCGGTGTCGGTCATCCGCAGCGGGCGGAACAGCCGCTCCTCCAGGAACACTTCCAGCCGCTGGCCGGAGACCGCCTCCACCACCCGGCCCAGCACGTCGGTCGACAGGCTGTATTCGAAGGTGGTGCCGGGCTGGTGCATCAGCGGCGCCTGGGCCAGGCGCTGGACGAACTCCTGCGGGCTCAGCGACCGGGCGTCGTATTCCGGCGCGCCGGTGGTCTGGAAGCCGCGCTCCATCAGGGCGGTGCGGACCGCCTGGTTGGAGGTCGTCTCGGGGTAGGTGAGGCCGGAGGTGTGGCGCAGCAGGTCCTGCACCGTCATCTGCCGGTTCTGCGGCACCAGGCGATAGGTCAGCCGGGCCAGGGTGGCGTCGGCGACGGGCTGCGCCACCTGCAGCCGGTCGAAGCCCGGCAGGAAGCGGCCGACCGGGTCGGTCAATTGAAGCCGGCCTTCCTCCACCAGCATCATGGCGGCGACCGAGGCGAGCGGCTTGGTCATGGAATAGATGCGGAAGACCGCGTCCATCGGCATGGCGGCATTGGCCGTGCGGTCGCGCAGGCCGATCGCCTCGGCATAGGCCAGCCTGCCGCGGCGGGCGACCATCACCACCGCGCCGGGCAGGCGGTTCTCCTCGATCTCGCGTTCCAGCGCCGGGCGGATGCGGGCGAGGCGGGCGGGGTCGAGCCCGACCTCCTCCGGCTTCGCGGTCGGCAGCGGCTGGGCGGCGAGCGGCGCGGCAAGGGCCAGCGCCAGCAGCCCCGGCAAGGCCAGGGCGACGCGTCTGTGCAGCATGGGTTTCCTCCCGGGCCGGGCGTCTGGTGGCCCGGCCCCGGGCGGCAGGCTATCGCGGGCGGGGCCCCGGGTGAACGGCCTGCCGCAACCATTCCAGACGGCGCCGAAGCGCTGCCGTCCCGCGGCCGCCGGCCTGGATGCCGGCCAGCACGATCAGGATGCCTGGCGCGCAACCGCCATGCCAGGTCCGCGCGCGATGCCGCCGTGCAGAGGCAGGCACGCCTGCACGGCGGCCTCGGGTCAGCCCGGCTGGGTCGGCGCCGGCCGGTCGCCGCCCGGGCCGCGATGGTCGCGCCGCGGCGGCGGGGTCGGCAACTCGTCCCGCGTCACGGCGCCGTCGCCATTGGCGTCGAAGCTGCGGAAGCGCGCCTCGGCGGCCGGGCGGATCTCCTCCGGCGTCACCTTGCCGTCGCGGTTGGCGTCGAGCGCGCGGAACATCATGCCCACCATGCGCTCCCGCTGCGGGCCGGGGGGCGGGCCTTCCGGCCGCGGCGCGCCGGGGCGCAGGCGGGCATTCGCCATCTCGTCCTGCGTCAGGCCGCCGTCGCGGTCGGTATCGGCCGCCTGGAAGCGCTGCTGGATCACGCCCCAGGCCTCGTCCCAGGTCACGCGGCCATCGCGGTTCGTGTCGAACTGGTTGAACATGGCGCCCGGGCCGCGCTCCCCGCGCGGTCCAGGGGGGCCACCGGGGGCGCCACCCGGGCCGCCCGCGGGCGGCGGGGCAGGCTGGGCCAGCGCCGGCGCCGCGGCCCCGGCCAGGATCGCGGCGCCGAGCAGCGCCATGCGGAACATCGTCATCGGCGGGTCCTTCTCATGATCAGGCCAACGGGTCCTGCCCCGCAGGGATGCGCCCGCCCTGTAACCCTGCCATGACGGGCCGCCCATCCGCGGGTGAGGAAGCGTAACCGGTCCGACAGAAGCCAAGCCAGGCGCCCGGCATGGCCCGATTCGACCGAACATTGGCCTTCCGGCCAGATCGCGCCGCGGCCATCCTGCGCCCGCCATGGCGCCGCACCGGCTTCTCCTCCTCGCCTATCCGCATGGGCAGCTGCTCGACATCGCCGGGCCGGCGCAGCTCTTCGCCGGCGCCAACCAGGCGCTGGGGCGGGCCGCCTATGAGGTCCTGCTGGTCGGTCCGGAGCGCGGGCCGATGCCCTGCTCCGCCGCCTTCAGCCTGCACGTCGCGCTGGCCTATGCGGAGGTGACGCCGGCGCTGCTGGCCGGCACCGGCACCGTGCTGGCGACCGGCGGCCATCGCGGGATGCGCGCGGCCCTGGCGGCGGGGCACATCACGCGCATCCTGCGCGAGGCCGCGCCGGTCGTGCCGCGCCTCGCCTCCGTCTGCACCGGCGCCTTCTTCCTGGCCGCCGCCGGGCTGCTCGACGCCCGCACCGCCGCGACGCATTGGGACGCCGCCGAGCGGCTCCGCCGCTTCCGCCCGGCCGTGACGGTGGATGGCGAGAGCCTGTGGCGGCGCGACGGGCCCATCTGGACCTCGGCCGGCGTGACGGCCGGGATGGACCTGGCGCTGGCGATGATCGAGGCGGATCACGGCGCCGACCTCGCTCTGGCCCTCGCGCGGCACCACGTGATCCTGCGCAGCCGCCCCGGCGGGCAGCGGCAATATGCCCCGGCGCTGGCCGCCGACGCCGCAAGCTGCCCGGAACCGCGGCTCGGCCGGCTGGCCGCCCGCATCGCCGCGGCGCCCGCCGCCGACTGGCGGATCGAGGCCATGGCGGAGGCCGGCGGCTGCGCCCCGCGCAGCCTGACCCGGCTGTTCCGCCGGCACCTAGGCGTCAGCCCGGCCGAGTTTGTCGAGCGCGTGCGGCTCGACGGCGCGCGGCGCCTGCTGCTGGAGGGCATGGCGCCGGTCGAGGCGGTGGCACGGCAGGCCGGCTTCGGATCCCTGCGCCGGATGGACCGCGCCTTCGCCCGCGCCCTCGGCACCACCCCGCGCGAATTCCGCGCCCGCTTCCGCGCCGAGGCGGCGTGATCCCCGACACCCCCGAAGGAGACCGAGAATGAGCCTCACCATCGGCTTCGTGCTGTTCCCCAACCTCACGCAGCTCGACTTCACCGGGCCGCTGCAGGTCATGCACCGCACGCCGGGCGCGACGACGCATATCCTGGCGAAGACGCGCGACCCGGTGCCGTCCGATTGCGGGCTTGGCCTGGTGCCGACCGGCATCTTCGCCGAGGCGCCGCAGCTCGACCTGATCTGCGTCCCGGGCGGCCTTTCGGTGGTCGAGGCGATGCAGGACGAGGAGACGGTACGCTTCGTCGCCCGCCAGGCGGAGCATGCGCGTTGGGTCACCTCGGTCTGCACCGGCGCCTTCGTGCTCGGCAGCGCCGGCGTGCTGCGGGGGAAGCGGGCGACGACGCACTGGGCCTTCACGGACCTGCTGCCGCTGGTCGGCGCGACGCATGAGCCGGGCCGGATCGTGCGCGACGGCAAGGTCATCACCGCCGGCGGCGTCACCTCCGGCATCGATTTCGGCCTGTCGGTCGTCGCGGAGGTCGCGGGGCCGGAGGTGGCGCAGACCATCCAGCTCGGCATCGAATACGACCCGGCGCCGCCCTTCCAGTCCGGCCACCCGTCCCGCGCGCCGGCGGCGGTCAAGGCGACCGCGGATGCGCGCTATGCCAAGGCGCGGGAGACCTATCGGGCCGCGCTCGGGGGATGAGGCAAGAGACGGGGGGGAAGAGGACACCTCTTCCCCCCGGCCCCCCATCACCGTTTTCTGTGAGTTGGTCAGCGAGCGGGGGTGCCGCCCTCGCCCAGATCCCACCACATCCCGGCGAAGGCCTGGATGCCCTCGCGCGCCGGGGCGATCAGGAAATGCTCGTCCGGGCCATGCTGCTTGCAGCCGCTGTAGCTGTGCGGCACCCAGACCAGCGGCACGCCGAGATGGTCCACGAAGACATCGCCCGGCAGCCCGCCCGAGGAATTCGGGATGATCTGCACCCGCTTGCCGAGGCTCTGCTGCATGCTCTCCTGCGCCCAGCGCACCCAGGGATGGTTGGGCGGCGTGCGGCTGGCGGCCATGCGGACATAGCCGTTCTCGATCGCCACATCCTTGAAACCGGTCTCGTCGAGGTGCCGCCGCAGCGCCGCGCCGAAGGTCGCGGGGTCGGTGTCCACGGTGTAGCGGATCTGGCAATGCGCGCGGGCATCAGGCGCCACCGCATTCACCGGGTTCTCCGGCCGCCCGCTGGTCATGGCCAGGACGATGAAGCTGTTCCAGCCATAGATCTTCTCGGCCGGGGTCAGGCCGGGCTCGCCCCAGTCCGGGTCGATCGTCGCCGCGCCCTCCCCGCCGCCGAGCGGGCAGCCCTGCAGCACCGCCCGCACCTCGGCCGGCACGCCGTTCCGGGGCAGCCAGTCGCGCACCAGGATTTTTCCTCGATGGTCCATGATGGCGCCGAGGGCATGGGTCAGGCGGATGGCGGGATCGGTCGTGAGCCCGCCCCAATGGCCGGAATGCACCCCGCCCTCCCGCAGCTTCACCACCAGGTCGCAATGCCAGGTGCCGCGCGTGCCGGTGGCGATGGTGGGCATACCCGGCTCCACCCGCGGCCCGTCCGAGGCGATGAGCGCATCGGCGGCCAGCAGGTCGCGGTTGGCCCCGACGAAGTCGCGCAGGCCGGGGGACCCGCGCTCCTCCCCCGTCTCGATCAGCAGCTTCACGTTGAAGCCCAGCCGGCCCCCGCGCTCGGCCAGCACCGCCTCCAGCGCCGCCAGGTTGAGCGCGTGCTGGCCCTTGTTGTCGGCGGTGCCGCGGCCGTACCAGCGGCCCTCCTCCTCGGTCATCTCCCAGGGCTTCAGGCCGGCGCGCCACTGGTCGTCCAGGCCGCGGACGGTGTCGCCATGGCCGTAGATGAGGATGGTCGGCTTCGCCGGGTCCTCCATGCGGGCGGCGGTCAGGATGGGGCCGGCGCCGGCCACGGGATTGGGGTGGATGGTGGCGGTGAACCCCATGCCCTCCACCCAGGGGCGGATGCCCTCCTCGAGGTAGCGGGTGAGTTCCGCCTCGAAGCCCGGCTCCTGCGCGGTGGAACGGATGGCGACCAGGCGCGCCAGCAGGTCCTTGAAACCGCCCCCGTCGAAGAAGGCGCTGGCGCGGGCAAGGGCGGATTGGCGGCTCGGCATGGCGGGTCCCTGGATGCTCGGCGGCAGGATGCGCGGGGCGCGCCGGCTTGCCCAGCCATGGCCGGCCCCGTGCGGCTGCGCATCGGCCGGGACCTGCCGCCCGTGCGGCCGTCATGGCGCCAGCACCGCGTTGGGCGTCCGGACGCCCGGCCGCGGGACGGGAGGCGCGAGGCTGACCAGCCCGATCCGGCGGCGGCGTTGCTTCGGCGCCGGCATCGCGCCGCCTGCCGCGAACCGCGCCCGCCACGCCGAAGGCCTGCGTCCACGGCTTCGCCCCGCCGGCGAGGTCATCCATCGCCTGCCCGCCATGCGGCCGGGCGCGTCCGGCTGGAGCGGCTTCCATTCGCCATGGCTCACGGGAACCGCTCCAGTCATTTGCCCCGACGAGCATCTTGACCCGCACAGGGGCGTCCACCTGAGCGGGTGACGATGCTCTGGGCGGCGGCGATGGCCGCGCCCGTCGGCGGCGCCATCCTGGCCATGCGGCACGGGCCGAACCCGCGGCTGGCGGCGCTGCGGGTGGGGCCGGGCATCCCGCCCCCGGTCGCAACGGCGCGGGGCGGTGGCTGCCGCTGCCGGCGCGCGACGGCGCGACGGGACCGGCGGCCAGGGCGCGCCCGGACCGGACTGTTCCTGTGCCGGGGTGAGGACGGCAGCGCGTCGGAGCCGGGATGGGCGGGGGCGGACGTTCGCCCATCGGCCCATTTCGACTACCGTATGGTCAACCTGGCCGCCGCGGCCGGCGAACGCCGCCGGACCCGCGCGCCATGGCGACGAAGGACACCCCCATGGACCAGGCCGCCGAGCACCCAGCCCAGACGGACGCGCCCGCCGGCCTGCTGCGGCGGATCATCGCCTTCCCGCTGATCCTGCTGGTCCTCGGCGTCACGCTCGTCGGCATGCCCGGCCTGCTGCTGGCCAACACGGTCGCCGAGACGCTGAAGGATGCCGCCCCCGCCTTGCTGCTCCCCTGGGCCTTCCTGGCGGTGAGCGTCACATGGCTCCTGTACCGGGGCTTCAAGCGCTGGATCGAACGCGAACCCGATGCGGAATTGCGGTTCGGCGCGGGCTGGGCGCGAGAGACGCTGATCGGCGTCCTGGCCGGTGCCGCGCTGTTCAGCGCCTGCGTGGGGCTGGTCGCGCTGCTCGGCGGCCTGCGCGTCACGGGACTGGGGTCGGGCGCGTCGCTGCCGGCGGTCGCGGCCATGGCGCTCACCGCCGCGATCAACGAGGAGGTGCTGTTCCGCGCCATCGGCTTCCGCTTCGCCGAGCGGCTGGGCGGGAGCCTGTTCGCCCTCGCGGTCACGTCCCTGCTGTTCGGGATCCTGCACCTGTTCAATCCCGGGGCGACACTGTTCGCCGCGCTGGCCATCGCCAGCGAGGCGGGGATCATGCTGGGCGCCGCCTACATGCTGACCCGGCGGCTGTGGCTGGCCGTCGGCCTGCATGCCGGGTGGAACTTCACCCAGGGCTGGATCTGGACGATTCCCGTCTCGGGCCAAGCCGAGGCTGCCGGCCTCTTCCTCACCGAACGGCAGGGGCCGGGCTGGCTGACCGGCGGCGCCTTCGGCCTGGAGGCCTCGGCGGTGACGCTGGCGGTCGCCACCCTCGTCGGCCTCGCCATGACGGTCCTGGCGGTGCGGCGCGGGCAATGGGTTCCGCTGGGATGGCTGCCCGGCCGACCCTGAGGGCGGCGGCACGGCCGTCGCCCGGCGCGGGCCTGGGCGTCGCCTCGCCTCGGCTGCCACGGTCCGGCGCCAGGTCGGGGCGCCAGGTCGGCGCAGTCCCCGCCTTGAGCGCGGCCCCGCGTCCGGGGCCGCGCCCGCAGCCTGGCGGGGACGGGTGCGGGAGGCTCGGGGGGGCACCGCGGATGCTGGGCGGGCCTCCGCGACGGCGCCCCCGGGATCAATGCTCCGCCTTCCAGCGCAGGAAGCCGGCAAGCTCCGGCAGGCGCTGCGGCGCCGCCGCCGGGCCGGTCAGGCGCAGCGCCACCTCCGGCCCCTCCGCCGCCGGCCGCGTCGCCAGCCGCAGGTCCAGCGCGCCGCGGCCAAGGTCCAGCAGCCCCGTCGCCGTCGCGGCCGCGCCGCCTTCC
>NZ_SMOA01000125.1 GCF_004353985.1 Paracraurococcus ruber
ACGCGCTGGTCGATATGGTCGACGACCTTGCGGTTGATCTTCTCGTTCCTGAGGTCGAGTTCCACCCGCAGCCCCGCCGCCTGCAGCGTCACCGCCGCCATCTATCCCGGCGCCTGGGAGGAGGCCTTCCGCGACCATGTCGCGCCGGCGCTGAAGCGGGCGCACAATGTCGACCTGGAAATGCAGGCGCTGTTCGCGGTGGATCAGGTGGCGAAATTCGCCGCCAGCCGCGGCGCCCCGCCCTTCGACTGCTTCGTGCTCGACCCCGGGCCGCGCGCCACGGCGGTGGAACGCGGGATGTTCGATCGCTTCGATGCCTCGAAGCTGTCCAACCGCGCCCTGGTGCCGGCCGGGCTGATCGACGAATGGGGCATCGGCTGCAACGCCCAGGTGGTGGGCATCGCCTACAACCCGAAGAAGCTGCCGCGGCCGAAGGGCTATGCCGACCTGTTCCGCGACCCCTGGGTGTCCCGGCTCGGCATCACCGGCTTCGGCACGACCTTCGGCACCGTCAGCCTGATCGAGATTGCAAAAATCTTCGGCGGCAGCGAGACCAATGTGGAACCCGCGCTGGTCGAGCTGAAGAAGGTGCTGCCGAAGATCGCCGCCGTCAGCGCCCCGGCCGCCCTGCCGGGCCTGCTGCAGCAGGGCCAGTGCGACATCACCTACACCAACACCCAGACCGTCAGCACGCTGAAGGACCGCGGCGTGGACATCGAATTCGTGGTGCCGGAGACGGGAGCGACCACCTTCCTGACCACGCTGCACCTGGCCAAGGGGTGCGAGAACGTGGACGCCGCCTACAAGTACATCGACACGGTGGTCAGCCGCGGGGTGCAGGACGCGCTGCAGAAACCGCCCTACAATTTCATCCCGGTGAACAAGGAGGTGGCGCTGGGCCGCGACCTGCCGATGCGCAGCCTGGACGAGATGGAGAAATTCGTCCGGCACGACTGGACAAAGATCAACCCGCTGCGCGGCGCCTGGATCGAGCGGTTCAACCGCGAGATGGCGAAATAGGGCGGGGCCGCGGGCATGGCGGGCGCGGCGGCGATGCCGGTGGCGCGGGCGCCGGGGGCGGGCAGCCCCTGGGCGCTCGCCCTGCCGCTGGGCCTCGCCTATGCGGCCTTCTTCGTCGCGCCGCTGTTCATGCTGATCGCCGTTTCCTTCTATGCCGATGAGCGGATGACGCGCTTCGGCCTGGACCAGTGGCAGCGCTTCCTGTTCGATCCCTTCCACTGGAAGGTCATCGGCGACACGCTGCTGCTGGGGCTGAAGGCGGTGGCGGCGACGGTGCTGCTGGGCTTCCCGCTGGCGCTGGTCTACCGCGCCGCATCCCCGGCCTGGCAGCGCGTGCTGCTGTTCATCGTGGTGATGCCGCTGCTGACCAGCGTGGTCGTCCGCACCTTCGCCTGGATCGTCATCCTGGGGCGGGAAGGCGTGGTGAACAAGCTGGTGCTGGACCTCGGCCTGGCGGCGGAGCCCTTGCGCCTTCTCCAGACGGAACTCGGGCTGGTCATCTCGCTGACCCAGATCGAGATGCCTCTGCTGCTGCTACCGCTGCTGTCGGTGATGGCACGGATCGACCCCAACCTGATGGATGCCAGCGCCTCGCTCGGGGCCTCCCCCTGGCGGACGCTGTTCCGGGTGATCCTGCCCCTGGCGGCGCCCGGGCTGGCGGCGGGCTGCGTGCTGGTCTTCGCTTCCGCCACCACCGCCTTCATCAGCCAGTCCGTCATCGGCGGCGGGCGGCTGGTCTACCTGCCGGCGATGATCTGGCAGCAGGCGATGATCGCGGCGCATTGGCCCTTCGCCGCCACCATCGCCATCGCGCTGCTGGTCTCGGTCTCGGCGGTGCTGGCGGTGATCGCCTATGTCGGCAGGGTCGCGGCAGGCCGCGCGGGATGATGCAGGGCAGGCCGCGCGGGATGACGCGGGGCGGGCCGCGCGGGATGATCATGGGGGACAGCATCCGTGGCTAGGCGGCACTCGGTCGGGGAACTCTCCTATGTCCTGGTCATCGGCCTGCTGGCGCTGGTGGCGCTGGTGGTGCTGGTCGGGCCCATCCTGATCGTGCTGGCGACCAGCTTCACCGACAGCCGGTCCATCCGCTTCCCGCCCCAGGGCTTCTCCTTCCGCTGGTACGAGCTGCTGCTGGACGAGGTGCGGTCGCGGCAGATCCACCGCGCCGCCGGCAACACCCTGCATGTGGCGCTGATCGCGGCGGGGTCGGCGACCCTGCTGGGGACGCTCGCGGCGCTCGGGCTCTCGCGGGTTGCCGGGAAGGCAGGCCGGATGATGGACGGCTTCTTCATGTCGCCGCTGGTGCTGCCCGGCCTCGCCTTCGGGCTGGCCGCGCTGATGTACTTCACCCTGCTGGGCTTCCGGCCGTCCCTGGAGCTGATCATCGCCGGCCACCTGGTGGTGGTGACGCCCTTCATCCTGCGCACCGTCGGCGCCTCCCTCTCGCAGCTCGACCCGGCGCTGCTCGATGCCTCCCGCAGCCTGGGGGCCGGGCCGGTCCACACCTTCCGGCGGGTCACCCTGCCGCTGATCGCGCCGGGGATCGCGGCCGGGGCCTTCCTGGCCTTCATGGCCTCGGTCGACAATGTCCCCGTCTCCCTCTTCCTCTCCTCGGCGCGGACGGACATGCTGCCGATCCGGATGTGGGGCATGATGGAAAGCACGCTCGACGTCCGGGTGGCCGCCGTGTCCGGCACGCTCATCCTCGTCGCCTTCGTGCTCATGCTGGTGATGGAACGGCTCACCGGCCTCACGCGCCGCATGCGGGGCTGATCGATGTACCTCAAGGCCGAACCCCTGACCTCCGCCGCCTTCCTGCCCTATGGCGAGGTCATCGAATGTCCCCGCATCCCCGGCCGCACCTATTTCGAGGATGCGCTGGCCAATCTGCGCCCCGCAGCGCGGCCCAGCCTTTCCCTGATCGTGAAGGCGCCGCTCACCGTCCTGCCGCTGCGCTCCACCACCATGGAGCGGCACCAGTTCTCCTCCCAGTCCTTCGTGCCGCAGGAATGCGGGCGCTGGCTCTGCATCGTTGCGCCGCATGGCCCGGGGGGCGGCCCCGACATGGCGCGGGCGCGCGCCTTCCTCTGCACGCCGGACCAGGGCGTGACCTATGGCGCCGATGTCTGGCACCACCCCTTCACCGTGCTGGACCGGGAAGCGCGCTTCGTCGTGACGATGTGGAAGGACGGCACCAGCGGCGACGAGGAATTCGTCGAGGTGCCCGAGTTCACGGTGGAGATCTGACCGCCGCCGCGGCCCGCGCCGCCGGGGTCCCAGGGGGGAGGTGACCATGCCCTACGAGGTGCAGCGCGACTTCCGCGGCTATGGCCGCAACCCGCCGGATCCGCAATGGCCCGGCGGCGCGCGGCTCGCGGTCAATTTCGTCATCAACTACGAGGAAGGCTCGGAGCCGTCCTTTGCCCTGGGTGATGGCGTCACCGAGACCGGGCTGACCGAGGCGCATGGGATCAACCAGCTGAAATCCGGCCGCGACCTGGCGGCGGAGGGCATGTTCGAATACGGCTCCCGCGTCGGGTTCTGGCGGCTGCATGACCTGTTCCGCGACCGCGGGCTGCCGCTGACCGTCTTCGGCTGCGCCCTGGCGCTGGAGGAAAACCCGGAAGCCTGCGCCGCCATCCGCGATGCCGGCTGGGACATCTGCTCCCATGGCTGGCGCTGGGTGAAGCATTTCGAGCTGTCCGAGGCGGAGGAGCGCGAGCACATCGCCCGCGCCGTTACCAGCATCGAGAAGACCATCGGCCGCAAGCCGGAAGGCTGGTACTGCCGCTACGGTCCCAGCGTGAACACCCGCCGCCTGGTCGTGGAGCATGGCGGCTTCCTCTACGACAGCGACTACTATGGCGACGAGCTGCCATTCTGGCTGACGGTGGACGGCAAGCCGCAGCTCGTCGTGCCCTATTCCATCACGAACAACGACGGAAAATATGTCGGCTGGATGGGCACCAGCGACCAGTGGTTCTCCTTCATCCGCGACGCCTTCGACATGCTCTATGCCGAAGGGGCGAAGGCGCCGAAGATGATGTCGGTCGGGCTGCATATGCGCCTCATCGGCCACCCCGCCCGCGCGGTCGGGCTGCAGCGGCTGCTGGACTACATGATGCAGCGCAAGGATGTGTGGATCACGCGGCGGGTGGACATCGCCCGGCACTGGGTCGCCACCCATCCCTATCCCGGCAAGGGGCTGAACGAGTGATGCGCGAGGGACTCACCGTCGCGCTCGGCGCGCAGCGCTACCGGGTGGAGCGCCCCTGGGGCGACCTGCCGGCGACGCCGGGCGGCATCAGCGACGTCGCCTGCGACGCTGCCGGGCGCGTCTACGTGCAATACCGGACCGACCCGATGGTGGACCCGCCCTCGCCCGGCGTGGTGGTGCTCTCGGCCGAGGGCGCGCGGCTGGCGGCCTGGGGCGAGTCCATCGCCGACGGCCACATGCTCACCGTGCATCCGGATGGCCGCGTCTTCGTCGTGGACCGCGACGCGCAGGAGGTGGTGATCTTCGCCGCGACGGGCGAGCGCCTGGGCGGCATCGGCACCCGGCATGGGCCGGGGGCGCCCTTCAACGCCCCCTGCGACGTCGCCTTCGCGCCGGACGGCACCATCTATGTCGCCGACGGCTACGCCAATGCGCGGGTCCACCGCTTCGCGCCGGATGGCACGCCGCAGGGCGGCTGGGGCGCGCCCGGCCGCGGCCCCGGCGAGTTCTGCACGCCGCACAGCGTCTGGGTGCAGCCGGACGGCACGGTGCTGGTCTGCGACCGCGACAACAGCCGCGTGCAGGCCTTCTCGCCGGCGGGCGCCTTCCTGTTCGAGGTCACCGACGTCCACAAGCCGATGGACGTCCATGGCGGCCCGGACGGGACCTTCTACGTCACCGACCAGGTGCCGCGCCTGTCCTGGTTCGCCGGCGACGGCCGCCTGCTCGGCCGCTGCCGCCCGGTGCTGAACGGCGCGCATGGCATGTGGCGGGACCCGCGCAGCGGCGTGATCTACCAGAGCGAGCTGAACCCCAACCGCCTGACCCGGCTGGTCCCGCTGTAGGGCGGCGCGGCAGCGGCGGAGCCACGCTCCGCGGCGGTCCGGCCGATGCCCGCGCCGCGCTACGCCGCCAGCGCGCTCCGCCCCGGCATGGCGCCGCCGCGCAGCGCGCCGGCGCGCGTGTCGCCCCATTGCCCGGCATGGCCCGCCGGCAGCGCCCGGCTCAGCGGGCTCGCCAGCCAGATGCGCAGCAGGTTGCGCTTGCCGCCCGGCCCATCCGCATAGGCGGTCCGGCCGTGATAGGTGACGTGCTGGTTCATCAGCTGGATCTGGCCGGGCTCGAACGGCATCTCGATGCAGAGCTCGTCGGCGACCGCCGCCAGCCGGTCCAGCGCCGCCACCTGCGCCTCGCTCAGCGGCGGCACGCCGGGCATGCCCTGCGCCAGCTCCACATAGGTGCGGCTGTACTGGCTGGTGAAGCCGCCGTCCGGGCCACGGGCGAAGACCGGCATGGGGAAGGGCCGCGCCGCCATGCCCTCGCCCTCCTCGTCGGCCGGGCGGGCGCGCCAGAAGTCGCGGTACAGCACCGCCAGCAGGTCCGGGCAGCGCGCCGCCATCGCATCCTGGATCGCCACGGTGGAGACGATGCGCGACACGCCGCCGGCGATGCCGTTGGAGGCGCAGAGCAGGCTCAGCAGGTCGCATTTGTCGGTGTGCCAGCGCAGCGGCCCGGTGGAGCGGCTGCGCGCCCGTGCCGTGCCGCTGCCGACCGCCACGCCGCTGCCGGTCTCGTCCTTCACCTCGGCCAGGATCTCGCCGGTGGTGTTCTGCGGCAGCGGCGTGCCGAGATGGCACATCAGCCCCCAGAACACCCGCTTCAGGTCGGCCGCCGGGTAGCGCGCGGGATCGAGACCGGTCAGCCGCACCACGCCGCGGCCCCGTTCCAGTTCCGCGGCGACGCGTGCCAGGAAGCCGGCGGTCTCGGGCAGCGGGAAATGCCGTGCATCGAAGCGCGGCGGCGCCAGGTCGCCCAGGCCGGCCAGCGCGGCATCGATCTCGCGCGTCGCCGCCGGCGGCAGGGCCATGATCCAGGACGGGTCGCGCGCCAGGTCGGCGCCGGTCCAGGCGGCGCGGCCGCCGATGGGGGAGAGCACGGGATCGGTCATGGCCCCGACGATACGCCCCTGCCGCCGCGACGACAAAGGCCCGTGCCGGGCATGCGGGGCGCGCGCGGACCGCCGGTTGCGCGGGTTCGCCGCGCGGACCTGTCCTAACGCTGCATCCGGCGCGCGACCTCGTTCCGCCCCCGCTTGGCGCGGCGCCGCGGCGCGCGCAGGATCGGGCCATGCAACGTCGTGCCCTGCTCGCCGCCGCCCTCGCCGTGCCGCTGCCCGCCCTGGCCCAGGGGGCGGCCGGAGGCGACTGGCCGCAGAAACCCATCCGCTTCATCGTTCCCTGGCCGCCGGGCGGGCTGAACGACCTGGTGGCGCGGGCCTTCAACGACCCGGTGGCGCGCGCCCTCGGCCAGCCGATCATGAATGATTTCCGCTCCGGCGCCGGCGGCCGCATCGGGGTGGCGGAGGTCGCCCGCGCCGCGCCCGATGGCACCACGATCGGCATGGGCAATCTCGGCCCGCTGACCATCTTCCCGCATCTGTTCCGGGACATCCCCTACGATGCCGGGCGGGACCTGATCCCGGTGGTGATGTTCGCCGCCTCGCCCCTCGTGCTGGTGGTCGCCAACGAGGTGCCGGCGCGGACCGTGGCGGAGTTCATCGCCTGGGTCCGCGCCCGCCCGGACCGCAGCAACTATGCCAGCGTCGGCGTCGGCACCGCCCAGCACCTGATCTTCGAGATGTTCAGGCAGCGCGACGGCATCGCGATGGAACACGTTCCCTTCCGCGGCACGAATGAGAGCCTGCCGGCCATGCTGCGCGGCGACGTCCAGGCGATGTTCGACACCCTGCCGCTGATGCTGCCGCAGATCCGCGCCGGCGCGGTGCGGGCGCTGGCCGTCACCACGCCGGTGCGCGTCGCGCAACTGCCCGATGTGCCGACGCTGATCGAGAGCGGCTATGCGGATATCGACGTCGCCACCTGGTATGCCGTCATCGCCCCCGCCGGCACGCCGCCGCCGGTCCTGGCGCGGCTGCACGCGGAATATGTCCGCGTCGCCCTGCTGCCGGAGACGCAGCGCTTCCTGGCGGAGCAGGGGCTGATCTACCTGCCGAACGACCCCGGCGTCTTCGCCCGCCGGGTGGCGGCGGAACGCGACCGCTGGGGCGCGATCATCCGGGCGCAGAACATCCGGGTGGAATAGGCCGGGGCCGCGGGCCCTGCTACACCGCCGTCGTGTCCGACCCCACCCGCTTCTTCCTGATCCGCCATGCGCTGGTCGAGCCCTCGGCCCGCACCCTCTTCTACGGCAGCATGGATGTCGCGCTCTGCGACGCCACGTTGGTGCAGGAGGCGGCGCTGTATCGCTGGCTGGCGCATCGCCTGCCGCGGCCGGCGCAGTGGGTGACCAGCCACCTGGCCCGCACGCGCGCCACCGCCGCCGCCATCTTCGCCGCCGGCTATCCCGACCAGCCGCTGCGGGCGGAGCGGGACCTGGCGGAGCAGGACCTCGGCGAATGGCAGGGCCTGCCGCATGAGGAGGCGGTCGAGCGCTTCCGTCACCCGCCCCACCCCTTCTGGCCGCATGCGGCCGAGGAGGAGCCGCCCGGCGGCGAGAGCTTCGCCCAGGTGCAGGCCCGGGTCGGCCGCGTGCTGGAGGCGCTGGCGACGGAGCATGCGGGCGGCGACGTGGTCATCGTCGCGCATGGCGGCTCCATCCGCGCGGCCCTGGCGCATGCGCTGGGCCTCACCGGCCACCAGGCCCTGGCCTTCTCCATCCGCAATCTCGGCCTGACCCGGCTGGAGAAGGTGGGCGGCGACTGGCGCGTCGCCGGGGTGAACGAGGAACCCTGGGTGATGCCGGACTGGGAGTGACCGGCCCCGGCGCCTGGGGGATGGCCGGCACGGTTCCCGCGACCCTGCGGGGCGATCGCGCGGCGGCCCCGGCGCGGCCCGGTTGCCGCAGGCCTTCCGGCGCGGATGGGCGCGCGGCCGGATGATCCGCCGCGGCCGGCGCGCCGCAACGCCCGCCCGGTCAGTTGGGCAGGCAGGCAGGCAGGCAGGCGGGATGCGCGCTGCCCTGCCGCGCCACCGCCACAGAGCAGCCTTGGACAGGCCGCAGCCTACCCGGTATTCTTCCGCCAATACCGAGGTTTGGCAGGGGGGCTTCATGCAGCGTCTCATCACGCGGCGGCTGGCGGCGCTGGGCTTGGCGCTGGCCACCCTGGCCGGCTGCGGCGGCCCTCCGAGCGCGGGGGAGGAGCAGGCGCTGGTCGACCGCGCCACCCTCTCCGTCCAGGAGATCCTGGGCGAGGGCAATGACCGGCTGAACGCCCAGCGCCTGCTGCGCCGGGCCCGCGCGGTGATCGTCTGCCCTCGCATCTTCCGCGCCGGCTTCTTCTTCGGCGGCGAAGGCGGCGGCTGCGTCCTGGCCGGGCGGGATGCCGCCGGCTCCTGGTCCTCGCCGGCCTTCTACACCCTGGGGTCCGGCAGCTTCGGCCTGCAGGCCGGCATCCAGGACATGCAGGTGCTGATGCTGGTGATGAACCAGCGGGCGCTGGATGCCGTGCTGGACAGCCAGGTGAAGCTCGGCGCCGATGCCTCGGTGGCGCTGGCGACGCTCGGCGGGTCGGTCGAGGGCGCCACCACCGCCGCGGTCGGCGGCGACATCGTCGCCTTCGCCCGCGCCCGCGGCCTCTATGCCGGGCTGACGCTGGAAGGCTCCCTGCTCTCGGCCCGCAGCGAATGGAACCGCAGCTACTACCGCCAGGACACCGGCCCGCGGGAGATCGTCGTGCAGATGCGCGCGCACAACCCGGGCGCCGATCCGCTGCGGGCGGTGCTGATGCGCTTCGGCAGCGGCGCCGCCGCCGCCGCGCCGCCGCCGGCCGACAATGCCGCCGGGTTCACCCCGGGCCAGACGCTGGGCAGCGGGCCGGTCCAGCGGTCCGACCTGCCGCCGCTGCGCTGATGCGCGCCCCGCCGCGGCCGCCGAAGCGGCCCTGGGCCCGGGCGGCGCTCGCCCTCCTGCTCCTCTGCGCCGCGCCCGTGGCCCTGCTGGCCGGCGCGCCGCCGGCGCGGGCCGACGACCGGTCCGAGGCGCAGGGGCTGGTCGACCGCAGCACGCTGACCGTGCAGGAACTCCTCACCACCGGCGATGCCGGCGCGGTGCAGGATGCGCAGCGCTTCCTGCGCCGCGCCCGCGCCGTGCTGGTCTGCCCGCGCATCTTCCGCGCCGGCTTCATCCTGGGCGGGGAAGGCGGGTCCTGCGTGCTGGTGGCGCGCGATGCCTCGGGGTCCTGGTCATCCCCGGCCTTCTACGCCATGGCGTCCGGCAGCATCGGGCTGCAGGCCGGCATCCAGGACATGCAGGTCATGATGATGATCATGTCCGACCGCGGGCTGACGGCGCTGATGGACAGCCAGTTCAAGTTCGGCGCCGATGCTTCCCTCGCCGTCGCCACCATCGGCGCGGGGGTGGAGGGATCGACCACCGCGGCGGCCGGCGCGGACATCATCGCCTTCGCCCGCTCGCGCGGGCTGTTCGCCGGGCTGGCGCTGGAAGGGTCGCTGCTCTCGGCCCGCAGCGAGCTCAACCGCGCCTATTACGGCCAGGACCTTTCCGCGCGGCAGGTCGTGGTGGCGATGCAGGCGCATAATCCCGGATCGGATCCGCTGCGCGCCGCGCTGATGCGGCACGGCGCGGCGCGCTGACGGCGGGCCGCGGGCACCGCCCCCGGCGCCCGGGCCAAGCAGGCACGCCGCGCCGGCCGGCCTTCCCCCGCCCCCTGAATCGCCCCGTGCCCTGACCGGGGCGGAACGCCCATGCGGCGAAGCCCGCCCGGATGGCGGCCGGCGGGTCGGCTCCCGCTGCCCGGCGCGGGATACCGGCGCCATGCCGACCGGCCTGGCCACCCTGTCCCGCGCCCGGGCGTGTCACCGCCACGCCGGCCCGGCCCGCGACATGGGCAGCGCACCAGCCAGCCCGCATGCGGTCCGGCATGATCCTGGTCCCCGGCGTGCCGCCGCCACGGCGGCCCGGCGCCGGATACGGGCTTCATCCGCCAGAGCGGTTGCCGTTCGCCATGGGGCACGGCAACCGCTCTAGTCTTCTGATTTTGCGAGCATCTTCACCCGATCAGGTGATTCCACCTGATCGGGATCTGCTCTAGCCTGCCGGAGCAGGAAGGCGCGCAGGGCCGGGTCGTCGGCCAGGCCGGCGGCGCGTTCCAGCGCCGCCCGGCCCTCCGGCGCGCCGGCCCTGCGCGCCAGTGCCCCAAGCGCCGCCCAATAGGGCTGGTAGTCGGCCAGCCGCGGATCCGCCCCGGCCGCGCGCAGCGCCGCCAAGCCGGCCGCCGGCCCCGCGACCTCGGCCAGCGCCACCGCCCGGTTCACCGCCACCACCGGCGACCCGGTGGCGGCCAGCAGCACATCGTAGAGCGCCAGGATGCCGTCCCAGGGCACCCGCCCGGTCCGCCCCCGCTCGGCATGGGCGGAGGCGATCGCCGCTTCCCACTGGTAGCGCCCAGGCCGGCCGAGCGTGGCGGCGCGGCGCAGCAGCCCTTCCGCCTCCGCCTGCATTCCCCGGTCCCAGCGTGCCGGGTCCTGCTGCGCCAGCGGCACATAGCCGCCCGTGGCGTCGCGCCCGGCCGGGCGCCGCGCCTCCAGGTGCAGCAGCAGGGCGCCGAGGCCGAGCGCCTCCGACTCCTCCGCCGCGCCGACCGGGACCAGCAGGGCGCAGAGCCGGGCGAGCCAGGCGGCCTCCCCCGCCAGGGCGCCGCCATCCGCCGGGTCGCCGGCGCCAGCGGCATAGGCGGCGTAGATCGCATCCAGCACCGCCGGCAGCCGGTCCGCCAGCACCTCCGGTCCCGGCAGGGCGAAGCGGGCGCCGCCTTCCTTCAGCCGTCGCTTGGCGCGCACCAGGCGCTGGCCCATGGCGGCCGGCGCGACCAAGAAGGCGGAGGCGATGCGCGCCGCCTCGAGCCCCAGCACCGCCTGCAGCATCAGGGGGGCGCGGGCGGCCGGCTCCACCTCCTCCCCCGCGCAGGCCAGCAGCAGGGCCAGCCGGTGGTCGGGCAGTTCCGCCGGGTCCTCCGGCAGGGCGGCGCGGCGCAGCAGCTCCGGCGCCGCCTGGGCGGAGGTGGCGCGGCGGCGATGCCCGTCCAGCAGGCGGCGCCGGGCCGCGGTCAGCAGCCAGGCCTCCGGCCGGTCCGGCACGCCCTCCCGCGGCCAGTGGTCCATCGCCGCGGCGAAGGCATCGCCCAGCGCGTCCTCCGCCGCGGCCAGGTCGCCGCCGCGCGCCGCCAGCAGGGCGACCAGCCGGCCATAGCTGGACCGCGCCACCCGTTCGGCCGCCAGCCGCGCGCGGGCCGCCGGCGCCGTCACCCTGCGCCCCGCCGGTGCATCGCCAGGCCCGGCATCAGGCGGGCGAGGGCGGCGCCATCACCGGGCGCAGCTCCACCATGCCGTGCCGGCTGCCGGGGCAGCGCCGGGCCCAGTCGAGCGCCGCGGCATGGTCCGGCACCTCGATGACATAGAGGCCGCCGAGCTGCTCCCCGGCGCCAGCACGCGGGCCGGCCTGCACCGCGCCCTGGCGCACCAGGCTTGCCTCGGCCGCCGGCTGCAGGCGATGGCCGCCGCGCATCACGCCCGCCTGGATGAGATCCTGGGTGTAGGCGGCATAGGCGGCCATCCAGGCCTGCTGCTCGGCCGGCGGCATGGCGCCCCAGGCGGCTTCCTCGCTGTGGATCAGCAATACGTATTCCATGGCAACCTTCCTTCGCGTCGTCCCATCGGGGCGCCACCATGGCGCAGCAGGATGACGCAGGACGGGCCCCGGATTCGACAGCGGCCGTCTCCGGACCCGGTCGGCGAACCCCGGCATGGCAGGCGCGGCGCGCGCAGGCCGCGATGCCGGCCTACCCGCCAGCCGGCCGGCCGGACGGGCGCCGCGGGACGAGGCCCCGCCCGCGCGGGCGGGTCGACCGCAGGCCTTGGGAATGGCCACCCGACCGCCGGGCCGAGAGGGCGGGCGTCGCGGCTCTCCCGCAGGCCGAAACCCCTTCCTTCAGACTGAGGGCACGAGCGCGGATCGCGGGACGGCGTGAACGCCCGGACGCGGGCAACCGCGCGACAATCAATGGTCTGGAACGATTTGCGTGTCCAGATAACCGCGCAAACCGCTCCGGCCGGACCGCAACGGACAGGGGCCGCGCACCGGGCCCGGCATGCGGCGAGGTCCGGCCTTGCGGATCAAACCCCTGACCGGACCGACCCGACGCATGCTCCAGACCCTCACGCATCTCTCGATCACCCGCAAGCTGGCCGCGGCCTTCGCCGTGGTCATCCTGGCCGCGGCCGCGGCCGGCGCCCTGACCTGGGGGCGGCTCGGCGTCATCGAGCAGGCGGCCTATTGGAACGCCCATACCTACCGCGTGCTGGAACGGGCGGACCGGCTGGTCGCCGCCATGGTGGACCAGGAAACCGGCGTGCGCGGCCATCTGCTGAACGGCGACCCGAAATTCCTCGAACCCTACAATGCCGGCCGCCAGGCCTTCGCCCTGGCGCTGACCGAAATCCGGCGGCTCACCGCGGACAATGCGCAGCAGCAGGCGCGGCTCGACGCGCTGGAGACCGCCGCGCGGTCCTGGTCGGAGGGTCATGCCGGCCGGCAGGTCGCCCTGATGGCGCGCGGCGACGATGCCTCCCGCGCCGAGGCGCGGCGGATGGAGGAGCAGGGCACCGGCAAGGCCGCCATGGACGCGCTGCGCGCCAGGGCGGCCGAGATCGCCGCGGTGGAGCGGCGGCTGCTGGCGGACCGGGCGGCGATGCAGGACGCCGCCTTCTCCGAGGCGCGGCTGATGCTCGGCCTGGGGACCCTGGCGGCCGCGGCCATCGCCCTGCTGTCGGGCCTTGCCCTGGCGCGCGGCGTCGCCCGGCCGATCACGCGGCTGGCCGGCCAGGTGACGCGGATCGCCGAGGGCGACCTGGCCGTCGCCATCGAGGGCACGGCGCGGCGGGACGAGGTCGGGGCGCTGGCCAAGGCGCTGGCCGTGCTGAAGGAGAACACCGTCCGCGCCCGCGCGCTGGAGACGGAGGCGGCGGCGGAGCGGGCGCGGGCCGAGGAGAGCCGGCGCGCGGCGCAGCGCGCCATCGCCGATGAGCTGGAGCGCACGGTGGGCGGCGTCACCACCACCCTGTCGGGCGCGGCGACCGAGTTGCAGGCGACGCTCGGCCGCCTCTCGACGGGGGCGGACAGCACGGCGGCCCAGGCCATGGCGGCGGCCGCCGGGGCAACCCAGGCCAGCGCCAATGTGCAGACGGTGGCGACGGCCACCGAGGAGATGGCCGCCACCGGCGCCGAGATCAACCGCCAGGTCACGGAAGCCGCCGAGATCGCCCGGCAGGCCTCGGAGGGGACGCGGGCCACGGATGCCACCGTCCGCTCCCTGGCCGAGGCGGCGGGCCGGATCGGCGAGGTGGTGCGGCTGATCGGCGACATCGCGGCGCAGACCAACCTGCTGGCGCTGAACGCGACGATCGAGGCGGCCCGCGCCGGCGAGGCCGGCAAGGGCTTCGCCGTCGTGGCGAGCGAGGTGAAGACGCTGGCGGCGCAGACGGCGAAGGCGACGGAGGAGATCAGCGCCCAGATCGCCGCCATGCAGGGGGCGACCGGCCAGGCGGTGGAGGCGATCCGGGGCATCGGCGCGACGGTCGAGCGCTCGAGCGGGGTTGCCGCCGGCATCGCCACGGCGGTGGAGGAGCAGGGCGCGGCAATCCGCGAGATCGCGCGCAGCGTCAGCGAGGCCGCCGCCGGCACCGGCGAGATGTCGCAGCAGGTGGAGCGGGTGAATGCCGGCATCGCCGAGACGACGGGCGCGCTCCGCGACCTGCGCGCCGGCGCCGAGGGCGTGGCCCGGCAGGGAGAGACGCTGCGCGCCGAGGTCGGCAGCCTGATCGGGCGGCTGCGCGCTGCCTGATGCCGGCCGGCGACCCGGCCGGCGCCGGCGCGCCGTGGCCGGTCGCCCGCGCCGCCCTCAGACCCGCTTCGCCATCTGCACCGCATAGCTGCAGAGGCCGTTGCGGTGCTCCCCGAGGAAGCGGCTGTTGGCGAAGATGCCGGTGGTGGCGATGGTGCGATCGAGGTTGTCGGCCATCCGCACATCGCCGGCGGGGCCGACCGTGCCGGTCAGCACATGCCGGGTCGGCGGGTCGATCAGCAGGACGGCGCGGCCCTGGCGGACGGTGATCTCCCGCTCCTCCGCCGGGGCGGGCGGGCAGGCGCGGGTGCGGTCCGGGTTCAGGGTGAGGCGGCCGGCATAGGTGCCGTCGAAGGCGGTCACCGCGGCGGGCGGAGGAGAGGGCGCGGCGGCCGCGGCGGGGCGGCCGGACTGCGCCTGGGTCGCTTCGGGGATCACCGTCTCATTCACGCAGGCGGCGAGCAGCCAGGGCGCGAGCAGCGCCGGGAGCAGGGTGCGGATGGCCATCGGGGTCTCTCTCCGGACTTGAGTCGGCGGTCGCCGGTCGGGGGGCCGGGGTTCCACGATTCCGGCATTGGCGCAACGGCCCCCGGGCCCGGGCGATCCGCCGCGGCACGGCGCCGGGCACCGGGGCGGGAGCGGTCGGTGCGCCAGGCCGGCGCCGCCGCGCCCCGAGGCATCGCGCCATGGGCTTGGGCCCAGGCCCAGGCCCAGGCCCAGGCCCAGGCCGAACCGTCAGCCGGGCGACGGCGCGCCGCACGGGCAGCGGGCGGCTGCCGGCGCCGGTCCGGGTCACGCCGGGTCGTCGGGCCTCTCCCGCCGGGCGCCGTCCAGCAGCGCCTGGCGGCGTGCCTCCTCCCGCCGGTCATTGGCCTTCTCGGCGCCGGTGCGGCCGTGCTTGGCGCGGTTGGCGGCCGCCTGCGTCGCCTGGTCCGCCTTGGCCCGCGCCTTCTTCACCCGGTTCAGGTTGACGATCTCGCCCATCCCCCGAGCATAGGGCAGGCCGCGGGGCGGCGGGAATGCATGGAGGCGCGACGCCATCCCGCCGGAGGCGGCGGCCATGCCCGCGCCGACCCGGCCGCCCGGCGTTGCCGGCGCCGGCGCGCCTCGGCCGCCGCGCGCCACCGCCGGTCCCG
>NZ_SMOA01000126.1 GCF_004353985.1 Paracraurococcus ruber
GGCGGGCTTCGGGGCGGGCGGCTTCGCCGCGGCCCGCTTGGCGGGCACCGGCACGGGCGTGGCGGCGGGGCGGGCCACCGGCTTTGCCGCCGGCTTCGTCGCCGGGGCGGTCTTCCGCGCGGTGGCCTTCGCCGCCGGCTTGGCGGTGGCCGGCTTCGGCGGCGCGGCCTTCGCCACCGGGCGGGCGGCGGGCTTCTTCGCCGGCTTGGCGGCAACGCTGCGGCGCGCCTCGGCAACCTGCTTCGGCTTCGCCGCCGGGCGGGACTTGCCGGCAGCGGGCTTGCCCGCGCTGGTGCGGGCGCCCGATCCCTTGGCCTTGGCGGGTGCCTTCATACCGGACCATTCTCCTGCGGCAGGCCAGCCGGCCCGGCCCGATGGGGGATGGCCCGACGGGGAAGCCGGGCGATTCCATCGAGCGAAGGCCAGCCGGGTTCGCTCTGCATGCCGAAGTTCCACATCTGGTGCTGCAGCGCCGGATCACGCGCCAGGAACGCCACAGTCCTGAAACCATAGCATTCCTTTGGCCCGAAGTCATTATCCCGGCGACCCGTGAGGCATCGCGCCGCCCACGGCATGCGACTCTCCCGGATAATTGCGAACGCCGTTCCGCTTTCCGCTGCCGCCTGCGGTTGTGGGGAAATAACGCGAACGCATCGCGTGATTTCCGCGGCTGCGACTTGGGTGACGCCGGGGCGGCAGGCCCGACCGCGGCCCGCGACCCCGCGCCGCGTGGACATCATCCGCCCTCGATGGGGTGGATAGGGTTGAATGCCCGTATGATGAGCGTTAAATCTGGCCATCATGCCAGCGGCCGCCGTGCTGCTGCCCCGGTGCCCGAGGAAATCCCCGACGATGTCTGCCCCGGCGAAGGCGAAGCCCGCCACCGCGCCCATGGTCTTCACCGCCAACCGGCTGCGCGATGGCCGCGTGGTCTGGCTGGCCGGCCCCGGCCGGTGGGCGGAGACGGTGCGGGAGGCGCGCGTCTTCCCCCCCGCCGAGGCCGCGGCCGGCCTGGCCCTGGCGCAGCAGGGTGAACGCGACCAGGTCGTCATCGGCGCCTATGGCGCCGAAGTGGCGATCCGCGACGGCATCGCCGTGCCGGTGCGGTTCCGCGAAAGGCTGCGGGCCGAGGGACCGAGCATCGCCGCCGAACCCGCCGAGTACCTCCTTGCCTCCTGACCTGCGGGAGCCTGCCGCATGAATGCCCTTGTCGAACCGCTGGCGCCGCCGGCGCCCGCCTATCCCCCGCATGCGCGGACCTACCGCTATGACGAGGTGGACCGCGAATTCCTGCAGGAGCGCATCGCCGAGTTCTCCGGCCAGATCGAACGGCGCCTGCGCGGCGAGCTGACGGAGGACGAGTTCAAGCCGTTGCGGCTGATGAACGGCCTCTACCTGCAGCTGCATGCCTACATGTACCGGATCGCCATCCCCTACGGCATCCTGAACGCGACCCAGCTGCGCCAGTTGGCGATGATCGCCCGCCGCTGGGATCGCGGCTTCGGCCATTTCACCACCCGGCAGAACATCCAGTTCAACTGGACGAAGCTGGAGGATGTGCCGGCCATCATGCGGGCGCTGGCCGCGGTGGACATGCACGGCATCCAGACCAGCGGCAATTGCATCCGCAACACCACCACGGACGAATATGCCGGCGCCGCGCCGGACGAGGCGGCGGACCCGCGGGTCTATGCCGAGATCATCCGGCAATGGTCGACGCTGCACCCGGAATTCACCTGGCTGCCGCGCAAGTTCAAGATCGCCATCACCGGCGCGCCGCATGACCGCGTGGCGCTGCAGGCGCATGACGTCGGCGTGGTGGTGCGGAAGAACGCGGCCGGCGAGACCGGCTTCGAGGTCTGGGCCGGCGGCGGGCTGGGCCGCACGCCGGTGCTGGCGACGAAGCTGCGCGACTGGGTGCCGGAAGAGGACTTCCTTGCCTATCTGGAAGCGGTGCTGCGCGTCTACAACGCGCTGGGCAACCGCGACAACATCTACAAGGCACGCATCAAGATCCTGGTGCGCGACCTGGGGCCGGACTTCCTGGCGCGGGTCGAGGCGGAGTTCGCCCGCATGCCGCGGCAGCGCTACCGGCTGGACCCGGAGATCGTCGCGCAGATCGCCGCGCATTTCGCCCCGCCGCCCTTCCCCCGGCTGGCGGACGACCCGCCGGCCTACCGCGACGCCCTGGCGCGCGATGCCGCCTTCGCCGCCTGGGCGCGGCAGAGCGTGCGGCCGCACCGTCAGCCCGGCCATGCCTCCGTCACCATCTCGCTGAAGCCGATCGGCGGCATACCCGGCGATTGCAGCGCCGAGCAGATGGAGGCGGTCGCCGCGCTGGCGGAGCGGCACGCCTTCGGCGAGATCCGCGTGACGCATGTGCAGAACCTGGTGCTGCCGCATGTCCGGCAGGACGAGCTGTTCGCGGTGTGGGAGGGGCTGCGCGCGGTGGGCCTGGCCACGCCGAATATCGGGCTGGTCAGCGACATCATCGCCTGCCCGGGGATGGACTACTGCGCCCTGGCCACCGCCCGCAGCATCCCGGTGGCGCAGATGATCAGCGAGCGCTTCGCCGATCTCGACCGGCAGCTCGACATCGGCGAGTGCTTCATCAACATCTCCGGCTGCATCAATGCCTGCGGCCATCACCATATCGGCCATATCGGCATCCTGGGCGTCGACAAGCGCGGGGCGGAAAGCTACCAGATCACGCTCGGCGGCAGCGCCACCAACGACGCCGCCATCGGCGAGCTGGTGGGGCCCGGCTTCCCCTATGACCAGGTGACGGATGCGGTGGAGACCATCCTCCGCACCTATGTCGCCCGCCGCGCGGCGGGGGAGCGCTTCGTGGACACCTATCGCCGCATCGGCCCCGCGCCGTTCAAGGAGGCGCTGTATGCCGCTGCTGGATGAGCATGGCCGCGCGGTGGCCGATGCCTGGGTGCGCGTCGCCGATGACGCCCCGCTGCCGGAGGGACCGGCGATCCTGACCGCGGCGCGGCTGCGCGCCGAGGACCTGTCCGGGCGCAACGCGCCGCTGGGCATCGCCCTCGACCCCGCGACCGCGCCGGAGGCGGTGGCGGACCTGCTGCCGCGGCTGTCGCTGGTGACCATCGCGCTGCCCAAGGCGAAGGATGGCCGAGCCTTCACCCAGGCCCGGGCGCTGCGCGAGCATGCTGGCTTCCGCGGCGAGATCCGCGCAACCGGCCATGTGCTGCCCGACCAGTGGCGCATGCTGCGGCGCTGCGGCGTGACGACCGTGGAGGTGCCGGAGGGCGCCGACCTGGCGCAGTGGCGGCGGTCCTTCGATGTCGTCGACATCGCCTTCCAGCCGGCGCAGGATTCGGGCAGCGCGCTCGGCCTGCGGCGGCAGCGGCTGCGGGTGGCCTGAGATGATCCCACGTCGTTCCCTGCTGGCGCTGGCCGGGGCCGCCGCCCTGCCGCTGCCCGCCATGGCGCAAGGCGAGGCCTGGCCGCGCGAGCGCTCGCTTCGCTACATCGTCCCGGTGGCGCCGGGCGGCAGCCAGGACATCGTGGCGCGGCTCTTCGCCCGCCACCTGACGGATGTGCTCGGCCAGAACGTCCTGGTCGAGAACATGCCGGGCGCCGGCAGCAATATCGGCTACGAGTTCGTCGCGCGGCAGAAGCCGGACGGCTACACCCTGCTGGCGGGCTCCGACAGCCTGTCCATCAACAAGGCGCTGTTTCCGCGCCTGGGCTTCGACGTGACGGGCTTCGCGCCGGTGGCGCAGGGCGTGCGGGTGCCGCAGATCCTGGTGGTGCGCGCCGACAGCCCGCTGCGCGACTTCCCCCGCTTCGTGGAGGCGGCGCGGCGGGAGCCGCCGGCGGTCGGCACGCCGGGCAACGGGAGCCTCGCGCATCTGCTGGGCGAGCAGATCCAGGCGGCGGCCGAGATCCGCTGGACCCATGTGCCCTACAAGGGCGGCGCGCTAGCGGTGAACGACCTGCTGGGCGGCAGCCTGCAGGCCGTGCTGATCAATATCGGCGCGGTGACCGACCATGTGAAGGTGGGGCGGCTGCGCGGGCTCTTCGTCTCCTCCGGCCAACGCACCGCGGCGCTGCCCGAGGTGCCGACACTGGCCGAGGCCGGGCTGCCGGGCGCCGAGGCGGTGGGCTGGCACGGCGTGGTCGCGCCGCCGGGCACCGATCCGGCGATCTGCGCCCGGCTGAACGCCGCGCTGGCCCAGGTGCTGCGCCGGCCGGAGGTGGCCGAGCGCATCGCCGCCCTTGGGCTGGAGCCGGTGGAGGCGCCGCCCGAGGCTCTCGGCCGCGTGGTCCTGGCCGATGCGGCGCGCTGGTCCGAGGTGGTCCGCCGGGCGCGGATCCAGCCGGACTGAGGGCTTCGCCGCGAGAGGCGGAGCCGCCCGCCCGGGCGGACTCCGGGCGCCCGCGCCGATCCGATGCCGGGCCTTCGATCGCCGCGCCCTAGCCTTCGCCCACCCGCCTGCTAGGCTTCCCCCAAGGAATGGGGGGAGACCGGCATGCAGTTCGGCATCTTCGACCAGAATGATCGTGGCGCGCTGGACCCGGCGACGCATTACGAGGCGCGGCTGCGCCTGCTGGAATTCTACGACCGCGCCGGCTTCCACCGCTACCATGTCAGCGAGCACCATGCGACGCCGCTGAGCACCACGCCGGCGACCGGTGCCTGGCTGGGTGCGGTGGCGCAGCGCACGACGCGCATCCGCTTCGGGCCGCTGGTCTATATCCTCCCGCTCCGCCACCCGCTGCAGGTCGCCGAGGAGGTCTGCCTGCTGGACCAGATGAGCGGCGGGCGGTTCGAGCTGGGCATCGGCCGCGGCGTCTCCCCCCATGAGCTCGGCTATCACGGCGTGGCGGCGGATGAGAGCCCGGCCATGCTGGAGGAAGGGCTGGCGCTGCTGCTGCAGGCCCTGACGCAGGAGGAGGTGAGCTTCGAGGGCCGCTTCTGGCAATGCCGTCGCGTGCCGGTGGTGCTGCGGCCGAGGCAGCGGCCGCACCCGCCGCTCTGGATGCCCTCCGCCACGGTCGAGCATGCGGCGCGCGCCGCGCGGCTGGGGGCCGCCACGGTCTGCAACGGCCCCGTGGACCGCGTCGCCGGGATCGTCGCGCGCTTCCGCGCGGACTGGACGCGGCCGGCGCCGCTGCCGCCCATCGGCCTGTCCCGCGCACTGGTGGTGGCCGAGACGCGGGAGGAGGCGCAGGCGGTCGCCCGCCGCGCCTGGCGCACCCATGCCATCAGCTTCCTCAAGCTGTGGCGGCAGCACGGCACGACCCCGATCAACGCGCGGATGAGCGAGGATTTCGCCGAGGCCGAGGCCGCCGGTCTCGCCTTTGCCGGCACCGCGGCGGAGGTGCGGGACGCGCTGCGCCGCCAGGTGCGCCAGACCGGGGTGAACTACCTGGTCGCCCGCTTCGCCTTCGGCGACCAGGATGAGGCGGAGATGCTGCGTTCCGCGCAGCTCTTCGCGCGCGAGATCATGCCGGCCTTGGCCGAAGACCACCGCGAAGCCGCGTGACGACTGGCCGCCCGATGACCGCAGCCGCGAAGGCCGCGGAGGTCTGAATCGGGCGGCCAGACCTTTACCGCCCGATGACCGCAGCCGCGAAGGCCGCGGAGGTCTGAATCGGGCGGCCAAACCTTTGCCGTCCGATGACCGCAGCCGCGAAGGCCGCGGAGGTCTGGATCGGCCGGCCAGACACGAAGGAGAGCAACCCATGACCTTCCCGCTGCCCGAGTCGAACCCGGAGGCGCTCGGCCTCGATCCGCGGCCGTTGGAGCGGCTCTGCGCCACCGTCGAGCGGCACATCGCCGAGGGCCATCATCCCGGCGCCCAGGTCGCGGTGGCGCGGCACGGCAAGCTGGCGGTGTTCCGCAGCTTCGGCAGGTCGCGCGTCGCGCCGGACATGGCGGCCAATGCCGACACGCTGTTCCTGATGTACTCCAACACCAAGGTGGTGACCGCGGCCGCGGTCTGGCTGCTGGCGGAGGATGGGCTGCTGCGCTTCTCCGACACCATCGCCCAGCACCTTCCGGAATTCGCCGCGCATGGGAAGGAGCAGGTCACCGTCCTGCAATTGCTGACGCATCAGGGCGGCTTCCCATCCGCCATGGTGTCGCCGGAGATCGCGGCGGATCACGACGCGGTGCGGCGCGCGGTCTGCAACTTCACCCTGGAATGGACGCCCGGCAGCAAGGTCCGCTACCACCCGACCTCCGCCCACTGGGTGGCGGCGATGCTGATCGAGGCGATCACCGGCCAGGATTTTCGCGCGTTCATCCGCGACCGGGTGCTGGCGCCCATCGGGCTGGCCAATGAGGTCTTCGTCGGCCTGCCGGAGGCCGAGCATGGCCGCGCCGCCTTCATCTACGACCCGCCGGCGGAGGGTGCCTTCCCCTCCCGCGCCGGGGAGAACCATCCGGGCCACTGGAGGGTGGGTGTTCCGGGCGGCGGCGGCTACGGCACCGCGCGCGGCATGGCGGCCTTCTACCAGATGCTGGCGCAGGGCGGCGTGCTGAACGGCACGCGCATCCTCTCGCCGCGGATGATCGAATTCGTCACGCGCGACTTCACGGGCGACCGCATCGACGAATACATGAACCTGCCGATGCATCGCGGCATTGGCCCGCATTCGCGCGGCGACTGGCCGGTGGCGCGGGGCCTGGGCGCCATCGCGCATCCGCGCACCTTCGGCCATGGCGGCGTCGGCAGTTCCTATTGCTGGGCGGACCCGACCAGCGGCGTCTCCTTCGCCTTCTTCTCCAACTGCCGACAGACGGAGGCCTTCCACAACCAGCGCATGGACGTGCTGAGCAACCTGGCGCATGCCGCCATCCTGCCGGCGTGAAAGGGGTTGTGACATGACCATCAAGGGCAAGGCCTATATCGCCGGCGCCTATGAGCACCCGACCCGGCTGGCCAAGGACAAGTCGGTCGCGCAGCTGCACGCCGAAAGCGCGTTGGGTGCGCTGCGCGATGCCGGGCTGACGAAGGACGACGTGGACGGCTATTTCTGCGCCGGCGACGCGCCCGGCCTCGGCCCGCTGGCCATGGCCGACTACATGAACCTGACGCTGCGCCATCTCGACAGCACGGATGTCGGCGGCTGTTCCTACATCGCCCATGTCGCGCATGCGGCGGAAGCGATCGCCATGGGCAAGTGCCGGGTGGCGCTGATCACCCTGGCGGGGCGGCCGCGCAGCGAGGGCCATTCCGGCGCGGTGCCGCGGGTGCGCGGCGCCGATGCGCCCGACACGCAATGGGAATTTCCGACCGGCATCGCCACGGTGAATGCCTATGCGATGTGCGCGGCGCGGCACATGCACCAGTACGGCACCACCTCCGAGCAACTGGCCTGGATCAAGGTGGCGGCCAGCCACCATGCGCAGCACAACCCGCATGCCATGCTGCGGGACGTGGTGACGGTGGAGCAGGTGGTGGACAGCCCGCTGATCGCCACGCCGCTGCACCGGCTGGATTGCTGCGTGGTGTCGGACGGCGGCGGTGCCCTGGTCGTCGTTTCCCCCGAGATCGCCCGATCCCTCAAGCGGCCGCTGGTCAAAGTGCTGGGCGCGGGAGAGAGCATGAAGGGCCAGATGGGCGGGGAGGTGGACCTGACCTATTCCGCCGCCGTCCGCAGCGGCCCCGCCGCCTTTGCCGAGGCCGGGGTGAAGCCCACCGACATCAAATACGCCTCGATCTATGACAGCTTCACCATCACCGTGCTGATGCAGATCGAGGACCTGGGCTTCTGCGAGAAGGGCCAGGGCGGGAAATTCGTCGCCGATGGCAACCTCATCAGCGGCACCGGGAAGCTGCCCTTCAACACGGATGGCGGCGGGCTCTGCAACAACCACCCGGCCAATCGCGGCGGCATCACCAAGGTGATCGAGGCGGTGCGGCAGTTGCGCGGGGAAGCGCACCCCGCCGTGCAGGTGAGGAGTTGCGACATCGCGCTGGTGCATGGCACCGGCGGCCTGCTCGGCAGCCGCCACGGCGCCGCCACGCTCATCATGGAACGGGAGTGACCGCCATGGCCAAGGAACGCGCCATCCCCGCGCCGCTGACCAACCCCGAGACGGAACCCTTCTGGGCCGCGGCGCGGGAGGGGAAATTCCTCATCCGCGCCTGCACCGAATGCGGCAAGGCGCATTGGTACCCGCGCGCCATCTGCCCGCATTGCATGAGCGAGAAGACCGAGTGGCGGGAGGCTTCCGGCCGCGGCACCATCTACAGCGTCAGCGTCATGAAGCGCGCGCCGGAGGTCTACGCCGTGGCCTATGTGACGCTGGAGGAAGGGCCCACGATGATGACCAACATCGTGGAGTGCGACTTCGACCGGGTGGCGATCGGCGACAGGGTGGTGGTCACCTGGCGGCCGACCCAGGGGGACGGGCCGCCCTACCCGCAATTCCGCCCGGCCTGAGGCGCAAGGGCGGCGGCCTCAGCGCCGCCGTCCCGCCAGCAGCGTCAGGCCGAGCACGACGGCCAGCGCGATCATCGCCGGCCGGTTCTGCGCGATCCAGTCCAGGGCCTGCTGCAGCATCATTCCGTCCTCAGGGCGGCGCCGGCCGCCAGCGGTGCCAGCGGGGTCGCCGCAGCCAGCAGGGCGGCCAGCAGCAGCAGGTAGGGGCGTGCCTCCAGCCCGGCCGCCGCCGCCTCGATCGCCGCGGCGCCGAAGATGACGGCGGGGATGGCCAGCGGCAGCACCAGCAGCGGCAGCAGCACGCCGCCGCGCCGGGCGCCGAGCGTCAGCGCCGCCCCGGCGGTGCCGAGCAGCGACAGGAACCCGGCCGCGAGGCCGAGCGCCGCCATGGCCGCCGGCCAGGCTTCCACCGGCAGGTTCAGCATGGCGGCGGCGATGGGTGTCGCCAGCAGCAGGGGCAGTCCCGTGGTCAGCCAATGCGCCGCCGCCTTGGCCGCCGCCACCGCGCTGGGCCCGAGGCCGGAGAGGAGCAGCTGGTCGAGCGTCCCGTCCTCGGCATCCGCGCCGAACAAGCGGTCGAGCGGCAGCAGCGCCGCCAGCAGCGCGGCGGCGAGCAGGGCGCCTGGGGCAAGGCGGGCCAGCGTCTCCGGCGCCGGGCCGACGCCGAAGGGGAACAGCGCGGCGACGAGGACGAAGAACAGCACCGCCGCCAGCGTGTCCGCCGGGTGGCGCAGCGCCAGGCGCAGTTCCCGTCCCAGCAGCGCCAGCCAGGCCCGGCCGCCGCCGGCCGGCGCGATGTCCGCCATGGCCGGCCTCGGCAAGGCCTCGCCGGGCGCGCTCACAGCCGCAACTCCCTGGCCCCGGGCAGGGGCAGGGGCAGATGGGTGGCCGCCAGCACCATGCCGCCGCGCGCGCGGTGCCGCGCCAGCAGCGCGCCCAGCCGCTCCACCGAGGCGGCGTCCAGCCCCACCGTCGGCTCGTCCAGCAGCCAGAGCGGCGCGGGCGCCAGGGCCAGGCGGGCCAGCGCCAGCCGCCGCTTCTGGCCGGACGACAGGACGCGCGCCGGCAGATCGGCCAGCGGCAGAAGGTCCAGCGTCGCCAGCGCCGCCTCCACCTCCCCGCCCCAGAGCCTGGCGAAGAAGCCGAGATTCTCCCGGGCCGTGAGGGCGGGCTTCAGCGCATCCTGGTGGGAAAGGTAGCGCAGCCTGGCGGCATGGGCGGCGCGGTCGGCGAAGGCATCCCGCCCGCCCCAGGCGACCTCGCCGGCTTCCGGCCGCAGCAGCCCGGCCAGCAGGCGCAGCAGCGTGGACTTGCCGGCGCCATTGGCCCCCACCAGCAGCAGCGCGCCTTCGGCGTCCAGCCGGAACGACAGGCCGGCGAACACCGCCCGTTCGCCGCGGAAGCAGGCCAGGTTACGCGCTTCCAGCATTACCCGACCTAGCCCCTTGGAAAAGCAGCGACCCGTGGACCGTCAAGGCCGGCCATGCTTAAAACCGCGTCCGTGACGCGCCGCAACAGGGCGCGCCGATAGAAAGGTTCCGGATCATGCGGATGATCGGGCAGGACAGCCTGAAGACCCGCCGCACCCTGACGGTTGACGGCAAGACCTACCACTACTTCAGCCTGCCCGAAGCGGCCAAGAGCATCGGCGACATCGCGCGGCTGCCCTACAGCCTGAAGGTGCTGCTGGAGAATGTCCTGCGCTACGAGGACGGGCGCAGCTACACCGTGGACGATGCCAAGGCGATCGCCGGCTGGCTGCCTTCGGGCAAGTCCGAGAAGGAGGTGCCCTTCCGCCCCGCCCGCATCCTGATGCAGGATTTCACGGGCGTGCCGGGCGTGGTGGACCTCGCCGCCATGCGCGACGGGATCATCAAGCTGGGCGGCGACCCGCGCCGGGTGAACCCGCTGGTGCCGGTCGACCTGGTCATCGACCACTCCGTCATGGTGGACCATTCCGGCACGCCGGACGCGTTGCAGAAGAACGTGGACATCGAGTTCGAGCGCAACGGCGAGCGCTACGAATTCCTCCGCTGGGGCCAGTCCGCCTTCGACAATTTCCGCGTGGTCCCGCCGGGCACCGGCATCTGCCATCAGGTGAACCTGGAATACCTGGCGCAGGTGGTCTGGACCATGTCCGATGCCGGCGACCTCTATGCCTACCCGGACAGCTGCTACGGCACCGACAGCCACACGACGATGGTCAACGGCCTCGGCGTGCTCGGCTGGGGCGTCGGCGGAATCGAGGCGGAGGCGGCCATGCTCGGCCAGCCCATCGCCATGCTCATCCCCGACGTCATCGGCTTCAGGCTGGTGGGCAAGCTGAAGGAAGGCGTCACCGCCACCGATCTGGTGCTGACGGTCACCCAGATGCTGCGCAAGAAGGGCGTGGTCGGCAAGTTCGTCGAATTCTTCGGCGCCGGCCTCGACGACCTGGCGCTGGCGGACCGCGCCACCATCGCCAACATGGCGCCGGAATACGGCGCGACCTGCGGCTTCTTCCCGGTGGATGCCACCACCATCGGCTACCTCAACCTGTCCGGCCGGGACGAGCACCGGATCAGGCTGGTCGAGGAATACGCCAAGGCGCAGGGCATGTGGCGCGACGCCAACACGCCCGACCCGGTCTTCACCGACACGCTGGAACTCGACCTCTCGACGGTCGAGCCGTCCCTCGCCGGGCCGAAGCGGCCGCAGGACCGGGTGGCGCTGTCCTCCGTCGCCTCCTCCTTCGCCAAGGACCTCGCCGCCGGCGTCATGGGCGTGCCGGGCGACGAGGCGGCGAAGCGGGTGAAGGTGGACGGGGCGAATTACGACCTCGGGCACGGGGACGTGGTGATCGCCGCCATCACCTCCTGCACCAACACCTCCAACCCCTATGTCCTGGTCGCGGCCGGGCTGGTGGCGAAGAAGGCGAACGAGCTTGGCCTGAAGGCGAAGCCCTGGGTGAAGACCTCGCTCGCGCCCGGCAGCCAGGTGGTCACCGACTACCTCGCGCAATCCGGCCTGCAGCCGCATTTGGATGCGCTGGGCTTCAACATCGCCGGCTATGGCTGCACCACCTGCATCGGCAACAGCGGGCCGCTGCCGGACCCGATCGTGGATGCGATCGAGAACGAGAAGCTGGTCGCCGCCGCGGTGCTGTCGGGGAACCGCAACTTCGAAGGCCGCGTGCATGCCAATGTGCGCGCCAACTACCTCGCCTCCCCGCCGCTGGTGGTCGCCTATGCCCTGGCCGGCACGGTGACGAAGGACATCAGCAAGGATCCGATCGGCACCGGCAGCAACGGCCAGCCGGTCTACCTGAAGGACATCTGGCCGACGCAGAAGGAGGTGTCGGACACCGTCCATGCCGTCGTCACGCGGCAGATGTTCGTCACCCGCTACGGCGACGTCTTCAAGGGCCCGCAGCAGTGGCAGGCCATCCGCGTGGATGCGGACAGCGACACCTATCGCTGGAACAGCGGCTCCACCTATGTCCAGAACCCGCCCTATTTCGAGGGCATCACGCCGGAGGTGGCGGGCATCCAGCCCATCGCCGGGGCGCGGGTGCTGGCGGTGCTGGCCGACAGCATCACCACCGACCACATCTCGCCCGCCGGCAACATCCGCAAGACCAGCCCGGCCGGCGAATACCTGCTGGAGCACCAGGTCCGGCAGGCCGACTTCAACAGCTACGGCGCCCGCCGCGGCAACCATGAAGTCATGATGCGCGGCACCTTCGCCAATATCCGCATCAAGAACGAGATGGTGCCGGGGACCGAGGGCGGCCTGAGCAAGCACTACCCGTCCGGCGACGTCGCGCCGATCTACGACGTGGCGATGCGCTACAAGCGCGAAGGCACGCCGCTGGTGGTGTTCGGCGGCAAGGAATACGGCACCGGGTCGTCGCGCGACTGGGCGGCGAAGGGCACCTTCCTGCTGGGCGTGAAGGCGGTGGTGGCCGAGAGCTTCGAGCGCATCCACCGGTCCAACCTGGTCGGCATGGGCGTGCTGCCGCTGGTCTTCATGAATGGCGAGGACCGCAAGTCGCTGGGCATCACCGGCAATGAGCAGGTGGACATCGTCGGGCTGGAGGACCTCAAGCCGCGCATGACCCTGGACCTGGTCATCACCCGTGCCGATGGCAGCAAGCACACCACGAAGGTGCTGTGCCGCGTCGATACGGCGGATGAGGTCGAGTACTACAAGAACGGCGGCATCCTGCACTACGTGCTGCGCGGGATGGCCAAGGCGGCCTGATCCGGGCCGCCCGCCGAAGGATCGCAAGGGGCCCGAAAAGGGCCCCTTCGCACTTTAGGGGCCTGCCTGCGGGGCGACGGCGCGCAGCGACCTGTCCGGACACCGTCGCCAAGCCGCCGCCCGCCCGGCGTGACGATGCGCCGCTGTCCCGCCGGCCTGCGCCCCATCCGGATCAGAGTCCTTGCCTTCGTCCGGGCTTCGCTCGAGCAGATCCCGATCAGGTCGACCCACCTGATCGGGTGAAGATGCTCGTAGGATCAAAACACTAGAGCGGTTGCCGTGGGCCATGGCGAACGGAAACCGCTCTAGGGGGTACGCGGCGGGGACCACGCCCATCGGGCGCGTTACCGACGGCAGGACCTATCCCGGGCCACGAACGGCAGGATGCCTGGGGACCGGGATCACTCGTCCTCGGCTTCGACCAGGTCGATCCCGAGATCGCTCAGCGTGGCGAGATGGTCCTCGATCACCTCCGACGACACCTCGTCGGAAGGCAGGGCAGCATTCAGCTCCGCCACGGTGACATAGCCGCGCGCCTGACCGCGCGCGACAAGCTGCCGCATCGCCTCGGACAGCCGGGCCTCCAGCAGCGACAGCAGATCCGGCGGTGCCGCCCCGTCCAGCACCTGCACGCCCTGGGCCGCCAGCATGGCGGTGAACTCCGCCACCAGCCCGTCCGGCGCCGGCGGATGCGACAGCGCCGCCCGGATCTCCGCCTGCGTTGCCCAGCCGCGGGTGCCTGCCAGGGCCGTCAGCGCCGCAATCCGCTCAACCCAGGGCCAGAAGGGATTGCCCGCCATCCGCCTGCCTCCCTACCAGGGCACCGGCTCGCCCCGATGGTCCAGGAATGCGCCCGACCGGTCCGGCCCGACCGCGGCCAGGACCTCCAGGATGTGCCTGGCGGCCTCCGGCGGCCGCTGCACCTCCAGCCCCGCCTTGGAGAAGGGGCCGGAGAGGCCGGTATCGACCGTCCCGGGATGGACCGCAACGATCGACGCGCCGGGGTTGGAGCGGCGCAGCTCCACCGCTGCCGTGCGGACCAGCTGGTTCAGCGCCGCCTTGCTGGCGCGGTAGCTCCACCAGCCGCCC
Organism: Paracraurococcus ruber; assembly: GCF_004353985.1. Classification (GTDB taxonomy): domain Bacteria; phylum Pseudomonadota; class Alphaproteobacteria; order Acetobacterales; family Acetobacteraceae; genus Paracraurococcus; species Paracraurococcus ruber. The sequence goes on from NZ_SMOA01000126.1 coordinate 13,759, forward strand.
AGCCGGTTGTCGCCGATGCTCCCGACCCGGGCGGAGAGCGCGGCGAACACCGCGGGCCCGTCCCGTCGCAGCCGCGGCAGCAGGTGCTTCATGGCCAGCGCGGGGCCGATGGCATTCACCGCGAAGCTGTGCGCCAGATGCGCCGGGTCCAGCTGGCGCATCGCCTTCTCCGGCTGGAACCGGGCATCGTGCAGGAAGCCGGTGGCGAGGATGACCAGCGCCAGGTCCGGCGCCTCCCGCCCCAGCCACGCAGCGGCCGCCGCGACGCTGGCTTCGTCGGTGATGTCGAGCGGCGGGTCGCCGCGGCGGGAGAGGCCGAGGACGCGGCGCCAGCGCCCCTCCGCCTCCAGCGCCGCCAGCAGCCCGGCGCCGATGCCGCCCGTCGCGCCCAGCACCACGGCGGTGCCGGCCATGGCGCCGGCGGTCACCGCCACAGCCGCCGCAGCCGCAGGAAGCCGGCATAGGCCAAGTCGGCCAGCGGCGTCACCGGTCGCCAGGCCACCAGCGCGCCCAGCCAGCGGAAGCCGGGCACGCGGCGCCAGACCTCGGCGAAGGCGGCGGCGCCAGCGACCAGCCGCCCGTCCGGCAGGCGGGCATGGAAACGCGCGAGCGCCGCCGCGCGGTCCACTCCCGCCGGCGGCGCCTCGCGCGAGACATCCACCCAGGCCAGCCCTTCGGTCCCCTGGCGGTCGCGGTAGAAGGCGATCTCGCGGGAGCAGACCGGGCAGCCGCCGTCGTAGAAGATCGTGACCGGCGCGGGTTCCGTCGCCATGGCTAGATCCGCCGCGCCGCCGACACCGCGGCCGCACTGCCGGTGCCGACCAGCCGGGCCCAGGCGCGCAGCAACGGTCCCGCCGAGGCGCCGCCCAGCGCCGCCGCCTCGTCGCGGTGATGCACTTCCTCGGCCTGGCAGGTCTCCAGCAGGCGGCGCAGCGCGCCTTCCTCCCCCTCGCGGCCGAGCTTGGCGATCTGCTCCTCGTAGTGGTGGTCCACGAAGGTCTCCACCGCCTCGATCGTGGCGTAGGTGGCGCGAGGGCCGGCCAGGGCCGGTAGGAAGCCGGTCAGGAACCCTGCCACGCGCCAGACCGGCAGCAGCAGGCTGCGCTGGCCGGGCGCCAGCAGCGCGTCCAGCAGCCTCAGATGCTCGCTCTCGGTCGCCAGGTGGCGGGTGGCGAAGTCGCGGATCGCTGGATCGCGCGCCGCCGCCAGGATGCCGCGATAGATCATGACTGCGCCGGTCTCGCCGGCATGGTCGGATCGCAGGTCGCCCAGCAGGCCGGGAATGCGGCGCAGCAGCGGGGCGATGGCGATGTCGGGTTGCGGGCCGGCGGCGGTCGGCGCGGTCGTGGCACTCATGCGCTCGAGTTGGGCGGGCCGGCCGGCGCGGCAAGGGGCGGCCATGCCGCAGCCTGCCCCTGGCCAGGCCCGCGCCAGGGACAGGCGCGGCGCGGCGCGGCGGCCGAAACCCGGCGCGGCACCCCCCCC
>NZ_SMOA01000127.1 GCF_004353985.1 Paracraurococcus ruber
GCGGCCCGTTCGCCACCCCACTCCCGCCGCCGCGGCGGCGGCGCGGCGCCGCCGGCCTTGCCCGCGCGCCGCCGCTCGGCCATGACTGCGCCTTCCATGCCCACCGACCTGCCCAATCTGCTCACCCTTTCGCGGATCGCCGCCATTCCGCTGCTGGTGGCGCTGGTGGCCCTGCGCGACCCCTGGGGGGACGTGGCCGCCTGCGTCGTCTTCTCCGCCGCCGCCATCACCGACTATTTCGACGGCAAGATCGCCCGCAGCCGGCAGATCGTCTCCGGCTTCGGCCGGATGCTGGACCCCATCGCCGACAAACTGCTGGTCGGCGCCGCGCTCATCCTGCTGGCGGGGCATGAGAAGCTGACGGGCTGGACCCTGTATCCCGCCATCATCATCCTGCTGCGGGAAATCCTGGTCAGCGGCCTGCGCGAATACCTGGCGGAATTGCGCATCGGCCTGCCGGTGTCCCGCCTGGCGAAGTGGAAGACCGGCTTCCAGATGGGCGCGCTCGGCACGCTGCTGGCCGGCGACACCGCCGCCGCGGCACTGCAGATATCGGTCCTGCCGGTCTCCCTGATCGGGGAGGCGATGCTGTGGACGGCCGCGGCGCTGACCCTGGTGACCGGCTGGGACTACCTGATGGCCGGCCTTCACCATGCGGGAACCGATCCCCGGGCAGAGGGGGCGAAGCGGCAACCCGGCCCGGCGGTCCGGCCTTGACGCGGCCGGGCCTGCCAGGGCCTTGCCCGGGCCCGCAACCCGTCGCATGTCCCACGAGGTGCAGCCCCGGCCCGCATCCCCGGGCAGCATGTCCCAAGCCGGCCCCGCCCCCGGGGCGACAGGAGCGTCTGATGTCAAGGATTGTCATCCCCCGGCTGGCCACCCTGGCCCTGCTCAGCACCGGGCTGGCGCTCGGCGGCTGCACGGGCTTCAACAACTCCACCGGCGGGCTGACGGACGGCATCGGTCGCGTCGGCGAAAGGCTGGGCGCCCCCTGGGGCGGCCCGACGGCGCAGCCCCCCGCGGAACAGTCCACCACCGTCGCCCGCATCGCCGGCATGCCGATGGCGGTCGAGACGCTGCGGTCCGAGGACGGCGACGTCTGGCCGGTGCCGGAAGGCCCGCGCTCGACGCTGGCCAACCCGGATGCCGCCATGCGCAACATCCCGAACTACCAGCCGAGCGAGCTGGACCGGCCGTCCCGCCCGGCCGGCCGGTCGCAATGGCAGCCGACCGACCCGGACCTGCCGCCGGGGCTGCGCGGCAGCTCCTCCCCGCCGCCGCCGCCCATCCGCCAGCCGGAGATCCCGCCGCCGCAGGCGGTGGCGCCGCTGCCGCCCGGCCTGTCCGCCCCGCCCGGCCGGCGGCCGGAAGGCCAGGTGATCACCACCCCCTCCGGCCCCGCCCTGACCACCGGCGGCACCGACCGGGTGCAAAGCTTCATCACCCCCGGCGGCGGCACCGGCACGGCGATCCGCGACGGCAACACCACGACGCTGATCGGGCCGAACGGGCAGGTCCAGACCGTGCCGTCGCGCTGATGCGGGTGCTGTACTTCGCCTGGCTGCGGCAGAAGGTGGGCCTGGGCGAGGAGGAGGTGGCGCCGCCGCCCGAGGTGCGGGACGTGGCCGGGCTGATCGCCTGGCTGTCCGGCCGCAGCCCCGGCCATGCCGCGGCCTTCGCGCAGCCGAGGCAGGTGCGCTGCGCGGTGAACCAGGAATTCGCCACGCCGGACGCCCCGGTGGCCCGCGGCGACGAGGTTGCCTTCTTCCCGCCGGTGACCGGCGGATGAGCGGCGCGCAGCCCCCCAGGGGCGTGACCGTGCGGGTGCAGGAAGCGGCCTTCGACCTGGCCGCCGAGGGCGCCCTGCTGACCCGGGGGCGGGAGGATGTCGGCGGCCTCGCCAGCTTCGTCGGGCTGTGCCGGGCGGATGACGGGCTCTCCGCCCTGGTGCTGGAACACTATCCCGGCATGACGGAGCGGGCGATCCGCCGCATCGCCGAGGAGGCCTACGCGCGCTGGCCGCTCACCGGCTGCACCGTGGTGCACCGCGTCGGCCGGCTGGAACCGGGGGCGCCGATCGTGCTGGTGCTCACCGCCTCCGCCCACCGCGCCGCCGCGCTGGAGGCCTGCGCCTTCCTGATCGACTGGCTGAAGACCCGCGCCCCCTTCTGGAAGCGCGAGGAGTTCGCCGGCGGCGGCGAACGCTGGGTCGAGGCGAAGGCGGCGGACGATGCCGCCGCCGCGCGCTGGGACCGCCAGGACGCGGGCGGCGGGCGATGAGCCTGGGCCCCCTGGCGCGGCTGGAGCTGGCCTGCCGCGACCCGCACCGGCAGCGCGACTTCTTCGGCCGCGTGCTCGGCCTGCCGCCGGCCGAGCCGGGCAACACGCTGCGCTACCGCCTGGGCGCGGTGGAGCTGGTGCTGCGGCCACGCGGCGATGCGCTGTTCCCCAGCGCCCGCGCGACCGAGGCCGGGACCCTGCTGGCCTTCCCGGTGGCGGATGCCGAGCTGGAACGCTGGCACCGCCGCATGCTGACCGCGCGCGTCGCGGTGCTGGATGCGCCGGGGCCATCCGGCGCGCCGCCGCGGCTGCTGCGGGTGGCGGACCCCGAGGGCAACGTCATCGAGCTGTTCGCCGGCGCGTGAGGGCGGTGGCGGTGCTGGCGGGGGCGGCGCTGCTGCTCTGGCCCGCCCTGCTCAATGGCTACCCGCTGGTCTTCAGCGACACCGGCGCCTTCCTGGCGCAGACCGTGCAGGGCTGGCCGGTCTGGGACAAGCCGCTGGTCTATGGCCCGTTGCTGCACGGCTTCCACTGGCGCGTGACGCTCTGGCCGCCCATGGCGGCGCAGGGGGTCGCGCTGTCCTGGCTGCTCTGGCTGACCCAGCGGGAGGTGGTGGGCGTGCGCCCGGCGCGGCACCTGCTGTTCTGCGCCGGACTGGCGGCGGCGACGGCGGCGCCCTGGTTCGCCGCCACGCTGATGCCCGACTGGCTGGCGCCGGCCCTGGTGCTGGCGCTGTGGCTGCTGGGCTTCGCCTGGGACCGGCTGGCGGGGTGGGAACGCGCGGCGCTGGGGCTGCTGGCCATGCTGGCCATGGCCGCGCATCTCTCGCACCTGCCCCTTGCCGCCGCGCTGGCGCTGCTGGCGCTGTGGCGCGGCTGGCGGCCGGCGCTGCGTTGCGCCCTGCCGCTGGCGGGTGCCCTCGCGCTGCTGCTGACGACGAATCTCTGGGCGCATGGGCGGCCGGCGGTCTCGCCCTATGGCGCGGTCTTCGCCCTCGCCCGGCTGGCGGCGGACGGGCCGGCGGCGCGGACCATCGCGGCGCACTGCCCCAAAGCGGGCTGGCATCTCTGCCGCTGGGCCGGCCGGCTGCCCGCCGACAGCGACGAGTTCCTCTGGGCCGGCGACGGCCCGGTCTGGGCGCCGCGGACGGATGGCGCGCAGCCGGGCGGGCCCATCTCCCTGGCGCCCGAGGCCGCGACCATCGTCGCCGAGACGCTGCGGCGCGAACCGCTGGCGGTGCTGCGGGCGGCGCTGGCGAATGCCTGGGCGCAGCTACGCCTTGTGCGGGTCGGCGACACGCTGGGTAAGGAGAACCTCGAGGCCTCCGTCGCGCGGCAACTCGCCCTCGGCTTCCCGGCGGGGGAGCAGGCGCGCTTCGCGGCGTCGCTGCAGGCGCGGGGGATGCTGCGGGACGCGGCGCAACCCTTCCTGGCATTGCACCTCGCCGCGCTGCTGCTGGGCGCGGCGGGGGTGCTGCTGGCGCTGCGCGACCCGCGGCGACGGGGCTTCGCGGCGTGGGTCATCCTCGCCGTCCTCGTCAATGCTGCGGCGACCGGCGCGCTGTCGAAGCCGCACCATCGCTACCAGGCGCGGATCGTGTGGCTGCTGCCCTTCGCCGCGCTGCTGATCCCGGGGAAGGGCCCTGCCCTTCCCCGGACCCCATCCCGCCAGGCCGGCACCCGGCCTGGACCGGTCCGGGCTACGCCGTCACCGGCGCCGGCTTTGCCGCGGGGGAGCGCTTGGCGCGGCGCTCGAACAGGCCGGCGATGCCGCGCGGCAGGTACAGCATGAACAGCACCAGCAGCAGGCCGTACACCAGGGGGGCGGCGCCGGTCAGTTCCGTGCCGAAGAAGATGCGCAACCCTTCCTCGAGCCCGATGGTGATCAGCGCGCCAATGGTCGGGCCGAAGGGCACGTACATCCCGCCGGCGATGGCGCCGAAGACGATCTGTAGGGAGATGCCGAGGCCGGCGAGGGATTCCGGGTTCAGGTATTGCCGGTACTGCGCCGTCAGCGCCCCGGCCAGCGCCGCCAGCGCCACCGAGATCACCGTGACCTTCAGCTTCTCCGCCGTGACGCGGATGCCGATGGAGGCCGCCGCATCCTCGTCCTCGGCGATCGCCGCCAGCGCCTTCGAGGACATGGACCGGTCGAGCATCCGCCAGGCGACGAGGCCGCCCGCCCAGGCCAGCAGCGCGATCCACCAGAAGCCCGCCTTGTCGAACTGCATCGCCAGGAAGGCCCCGCCATCGGGCGCCTTGGCCGGCGTCATGCCGAGCGAGCCGCCGGTATGCTCGCGCAGCGCGACGATCAGGATGCGGACGATCTCGCCCGCCGCCAGCGTGACCAGGGCGAAGTAGTGCCCGACCACCCGCAGCCGGAAGGCCGGGTAGCCCAGCAGCACGCCGGCGGCGACCGCCACCGCCATGCCGATGGGGATGCCGAGCCAGGGGGTCAGCCCCGCCTCGTTCCACAGCAGCGCCATGGTGTAGGCGGCGACGCCGAGGAAGGCGCCATGCCCGAAGGAGACGAGGCCGAAGCGCCCCATCATCGCCCAGCCGGTGCCGGCCAGCGCCGTCAGCAGCGCGGTGATCAGCAGGTGCATGAGGTAGTCGGGCGGCGAGAGCAGCGGCACGGCGGCGAGCGCCGCCAGCACCAGCGCGCCCAGGAAGGTTCCGGTCATCGCGCGAAGAGCCCTTTCGGCCGCAGGAACATCACCAGGATGAAGAAGGCGAAGGCCACCACGTAGGAGAATTCGGTCGTGCCCCAGAAGCCGCCGACCGAGATGATCAGCCCCATCAGGAAGGCCGCCAGGAAGCCGCCGAGCATGTTCCCGAGGCCGCCCATGACGCAGATCATGAAGGTGATCGGCCCGAAGGACAGGCCGACGAAGGGATGCACGTCGAGCTGGACGACCAGCAGGCAGGCGGCCAGCCCGGCGAGCGCCCCGCCCACCGCCGAGGCGATGAGGTAGATGCGCTGCGGGTCGACGCCCATCAGCGGCATCACCTCCCTATCGCGGGCGATGGCGCGGATGGCGGTGCCGACATAGGTGAATTTCAGGAAGGCCCAGAGGATGCCCGCGCCGGTCAGCGCCGCGACGAAGGCCGCCAGCTTGGTGCCGCTCACGAACACCTCGCCCACCTCCATCGGCGGCATGTCGACGCCGAGCGAGCGGAATTCGGTGGAGAAGACCAGCGTCGCCGCGCCCTGCAGCACGAAGAGCACGCCGCCCGTCGCCAGCACCTGGTTGATCGGCGGGCTGTTCAGCAGCGGCCGCACCACTAGCAGGTGCAGCAGCAGGCCGAGCAGCGCGACGACGGGCAGGCAGGCGGCGAAGGCCAGCCAGAGCGGCCAGCCCGCCTGGGTGTGCAGGAACCAGACGGCATACATGCCGACCATCACCAGCTCGGCATAGCAGAGCCAGACCACGTCCACGACGCCGAAGACGAGGTTGAGCCCGAGCGCCGGCAGGGCGAAGACGCCGCCCAGCAGGATGCCGTTCACCAGGGCTTCGAGAAAGAAGGGATCCATGCCTGTTCCTTGCTGCGGCCGGCCTCAGCGCGGCCGCGCTAGCGGGCGGTGCCGCGCGGCGGTGTCACGTGGTGCCCTGTGGGCGCGCGCGGCGGAGCCGCGGGGCATCATCAGTGCCCGCCCAGGTAGCTGCGGCGGATGGCCGGGTCGGCCGCGAGCTCGGCGCTGCGGCCCTCGGCGGCGACGCGCCCCGTCTCCAGCACATAGGCGCGGTCCACCACGCGCAGCACCTGCGCCACGTTCTGCTCGACGATCAGCACCGTCAGCCCTTCCTGGCGGATGCGCCGCACCAGCTCGAAGACCTGCTGCACCACCAGCGGCGCCAGGCCGGCCGAAGGCTCGTCCAGCAGCAGGATGCGCGGGCCGGACATCAGCGCGCGGCCGATGGCGCACATCTGCTGCTCGCCGCCGCTCATCGTCCCGGCCAGCTGGTGCCGGCGCTGCTTCATGCGGGGGAACAGCTCGAAGACATGCTCCCGCCGCTGCTCGAACCGCGCCCGCGCCGCCTTGGTGAAGGCGCCGACCTTCAGGTTCTCCTCCACCGTCAGGTGCGGGAACAACCGGCGGTTCTCCGGCACATGCGCGATGCCCATGCCCGGCAGCATGTGCGGCGGCACCGCGGTCAAATCCTGCCCGCCATAGCGCAGCGTGCCGGCGCGCGGCCGGATCAGGCCGGAGATGGCGCGCAGCAGCGTCGTCTTGCCCGCGCCGTTGGGGCCGACGACGCCCACCGCCTCGCCCGGCTCGACGCGGAGCGAGACGCCGAACAGCGCCTGGAAGTCGCCATAGCCGGCCTGGATGCCGGACAACTCCAATGTCGACCCGGCCTCCTGATGCAGCGCGGCGCTCATGCGGCGCGCGACTCCGGCGGGCCGAGATAGACCTCGGCGACCTTCGTGTCCTCCTGCGCCTCGGCCGGCGTGCCGCGGAAGATCACCGCGCCATGGTCGAGGACGACCACGCGGTCCACGACCGACAGCAGCACGCCCATGATATGCTCCACCCAGACGATGGTGATGCCCCGCTCGTCGCGGATGCGCTTGAGCATCTGCGCTGCCTGCCGCATCTCCCCGGCATCCAGCCCGCCGAGGGATTCATCGGCCAGCAGCAGCTTCGGCTGCGTCGCCAGGGCCCGTGCCAGCTCCAGCTTCTTCAGGCCGGCGGCGCCCAGCCCCTGCGTGGTCGCGTTGGGGTCGTCGGGCAGTTGCGCCAGGCGCAGCGCGTCGCGCGCCCGCCGCTCCGCCTCCGCCGCGTCGATCCGGCCGCCGGCGCCGTAATGCGCCGCCAGCACGGCATTTTCAAGCAGCGACAGGGTGCGGAAGGGGCGCGGGATCTGGAAGGTGCGGCCGATCCCGCGCCGGCAGCATTCCTCGGCCGGCAGGCCGCCGATCTCCTGGCCCGCCAGGCGGATCGACCCCGCGCTCGGGCGCAGCATGCCGGCGATGCAGTTGAAGGTGGTGGACTTGCCCGACCCGTTGGGGCCGAGCAGGCCGAGGATCTCGCCCGGCGCCACGCTGAAGGACACGGCATCGACGGCGGTGAAGCCGCCGAACCGCTTGGTCAGCCCCGCGACCTCCAGCAGGGGCGCCGCGGCCGCCGGCGCTCCGGCCAACGGCGCCGCGTCCTGGTCCCGCACGCTAGGACCGCAGCGCGTAGGGGTTGCCGGCCGGCAGCGGCATCACCGGCTCCCGCCCCAGCGCGGCCGGCCAGATCACATGCGACTTCGCATTCTCGAACTGCATGACGACGCAGAGGCTGCGGGCATTCTGCCCGGCCATGCTGCTGCCCGGCGGCTCGAATTTCACGCCGTAGCCCTGGATGGTGCCGCCGACCGGGATGTCGACCTCCAGCGCCGCCTCGCGCAGCGCATCCGCGGTCATGCCGCCGGTCTTGCGCACCGCGGGCTTCAGCACGTGCTCGAGGAAGATCCAGGTGTTGTTGAAGCCCATGGAAGCATGCGGCGGCAGGTCGCGCAGCTGGTGCTTGGCGGAGAAGCGCTCGACGAAGGTCTTGGCCAGGTCGCCGACGCCGGGCCGCAGCTTGGCCCAGTCCAGCATCTGCGTCGCCGCCGGGTCGGCGTTGCAGAAATACTCGATATCCTTGCCGAAGGTGTCCCATAGCTTGTCGATCTGCGACCAGCCGGCGCCATGGCCGAACAGCATGCGGAAGCGCAGCCCGCCGGACCGGGCCTGGCGCAGGAACAGCGTGATGTCCGGGTTGTAGCCCACCTGGTAGACGATGTCCGGCCTCTCCCGCCGCAGCTTGGTAACCAGCGTCGAGAGGTCGGGCGTCGTGGAGGAATAGGCTTCCTTCAGCACCACCGGCATGCTGCGGGCCTTGGCATTGGCCTCGATGGCGGAGGAGACGCCGGTGCCATAGGGCCCGTCCTCGTAGATCACCGCCAGCTTCACCTTCTCCGGGTCCATGCCGAGCTTGGCCCTGGCCTGCTCGGCGACGACGGAGACGGTGCCCTCGGCATACTGGTCGGAATGCACGGTGGGGCGGAAGACGTAGCGGAAGCCCTTGTCCTTCAGCACCGCGGTCGCGATGGCCGAGGTGATCCACATCATCTTCTTCTGCGCCTCGAACCGGCCCGACAGGGGCACGGCATGGGCGGAGGAATAGATGCCGGTGACGACCTCCAGCCGCTCCTGCCCCAGCAGGCGCTCGGCCTCGTTGATCGCCACATCGGCCTTGGACTGGCTGTCGGCCGAGACGGCGGCGACCGGGCGGCCATCGACGCCGCCGCGCTGGTTGAACAGCTCGATCGCCACCTCGGCGCCCTGGAACAGCGGCACGCTGCCGGCGCCGGCGAAGGGGCCGGAGAGGTCGGTCATCACGCCGATGCGGAGAGGGTCGCCGCCGCGCGCCGGCGCCGTCTGCGCCCGCGCCTGCGCCGGCACCGTGGCGGCAAGGCCGAGCCCGGCCCCCGCCTGAAGCAGCGTGCGGCGTCCTGTTCCGTTGCCCTGCATCCGCGTCGTCCCTTCCCTGCCTCTCGGCCATCGGGGCGGGCGGCGATGGGATGCGCGCGGCGCGGCACGCGCGTGCCGGCCCTCCTGCGACGTCTCCATCGCCGCGTCCTGTCACCGCGCGGCCGTTGCCGGGGAGTGGACGATGCCGGCCTGCATGCGTCAAGGCGGCCAGGCCGGCGAAGGAACGCCGGTCGGCGGCGCCCGGCCTTCGCGCCGCCGGGCCTCGCGTCGCGGCGTCTCAGCCCGCCGGCTTGCGGAACCGCGCGGCGAAGAACCCGTCCATCCCGCCGCGCCCGGCCCAGAGGTCGGGGCGGGTGCGCAGCGTGCCGGACGGCGTCACCGCCTCGGCCAGGCCCGGCAGCTCCTCCGCGCGGATCGGGTCCGGCGCCAGGCCCAGCGCCGCGGCGGCATCCCGATGCGCCTCCCCCTCCTCCGCCTGCAGCGAGCAGGTGGCGAACACCAGCCGGCCGCCCGGCGCCAGTCGTGCCGCCGCGGCCGCCAGCAGCCCGCGCTGCAATTCCGCCGCGCTCGCCACGTCCTTCGGCCGCTTCAGGTGCGGCACGTCCGGGTGACGGCGGATGGTGCCCGTCGCGGTGCAGGGCGCATCCAGCAGGATGGCATCGAACCGCGCCTCGGGCGACCAGTGCAGCGCATCCGCCACCACCAGCTCCGCCGGCAGGTCGAGGCGCGCCAGGTTCTCCCGCAGCCGCGCGGCGCGGCGCGGGTCGCGCTCCACCGCCACCACCTGCGCGCCGGTGGCCGCCAATTGCGCCGTCTTGCCGCCGGGCGCGGCGCAGAGATCGGCGACGCGCTCGCCCGGCCGCGCGCCGAGCAGCCGGGCCGGCAGGGCGGCGGCGGCGTCCTGCACCCAGAACTGCCCGTCCGCGAAGCCGGGCAGCTCGGTCACCCGCGTGCCGGCGGGGTAGCGATGCGTGCCGCCGGGCAGGGCCTCCCCGCCTTCCGGCGCCGCGGCGCCGGGCTTGAGGGAGAGATCGAGCGGCGCCTCCGCCCGGTGCGCCGCGGCGATGCTGCGGACCGCGGGGCCATAGGCGGCATGCCAGGCGGTCCAGAGCCAGCCGGGCGTGTCCAGCCGCTCGGCCTCAAGCCCCTCCAGCGCCGTCGGCCCGGCCTCGGCCACGCGGCGCAGCACGGCGTTCACCAGGCCGGCGAAGGGGGCGGGGACGAGGTCCACCGCGCTGGCGACCGCGGCATGCGGCGGCGTCGCCAGCAGCAGCAGCTCGGCCGCGCCGATGCGCAGCGCGTTGCGCACCGGCGGCGGGGGTTCGCGCCGCAGGAAGGGCTCCAGCACCGCATCCAGCGACCCGGCCCGGCGCAGCACGGCGGCGGCGATGCGATGCCCGGCCGCCTTGTCGCGCGGGGCGACGGCGGCGCCTGGCCGCGCCTCCCCCTTGCCGCGCACCTTGTGCGGCTTGCCGTCGGTCGGCAGCGCGTCCAGCGCCTCCTCCAGCGGGCGGTGGCGGGTCAGGACGGCGTCGAGCAGGGCGGCGGCAGCGCGGCGGGCGGGGTTGGCCATGCCGCGGTGTAGGGCAGACGCGCGGCGGGCGCGAACCGGGGGCGTCGCCGTGCCGGGAGGGCGCCGCCCTCCCGGACCCTCCCGCCGGGGACCGAACCGGCCCCCGGACCCCCGTGTGGGTTATCGCCAGGGCGAGGGCCCTGGATGGGGCCCCACCCTGGCGATGACTCGGGCCGGTCCAGGGGTCGCCTGACCCCTGGCGGGTGGAGTTCGAGGAGGGCAGCGCCCTCCTCGATGCCCCTCGGCGCGCGCTATCCCCGCCGCGGGAAACGGGCTATCCGCCCGCCCATGCATATCTCGGCGCCGTCCAGCCCCGACCGCTCCCTCGGCGCCCTGCCGGAGGCGTTGCAGCGCCGGCCGCGCCTGGCGCTGGTGCTGCTCTGCCTGCTGCTGTGGCTGCCCGGCTTCTTCACCCTGCCGGCGACCGACCGGGACGAGAGCCGCTTCGCCCAGGCGACGAAGCAGATGCTCGACAGCGGCGACTATGTCCGCATCCGCGTCGGCGAGGAGGAGCGGAACAAGAAGCCGGCCGGCATCCACTGGGCGCAGGCGGCGTCCGTCCATGTGCTGGAAGCGGCGCGGCTGGGCGGGCGCGACGACATCTGGGCCTATCGCGTCCCGTCCCTGCTGGGCGGCATCCTGGCGGTGCTGGCGACCTTCCATTGGGGACGGTCGCTGGTCGGGCGCCGGGCCGCCTTCCTCGGCGCCGCCATGCTGGCGTCCTGCATGGTACTGATGGCGGAAGCGCATATCGCCAAGACCGATGCGGCGCTGCTGGCGACGGTGGCGGCGGCCATGGGCCTGTTCGCCCAGGCCTATCTGCGGCCGGGGCAGTTCACCGCCCGGCAGGCGGCGGGGTTCTGGCTGGTCCTCGGCGCCTCCATGCTGCTGAAGGGGCCGGTCGGGCCGATGGTGCCGCTGCTCGCCGGCATCACGCTCGCCATCGCCGACAAGGGCGCGCCCTGGCTGCGGGCGCTCCGGCCCGGCTGGGGCCTGCCGCTGATGGTCGCCGCCGCGGCGCCCTGGTTCGTCGCCATCGGCATCGCCACCGAAGGCCGGTTCTTCGAGCAGGCGGTGGGCGGCGACATGCTGTCGAAGATCGGCAGCGGGGAGGAGAAGCACGGCGCGCCCCCCGGCTTCTACCTGCTGACCTTCGGCATCGCCGCCTTTCCCGGCGCCTGGATCGTGCTGTGCGCCCTGCCGACGGCCTGGCGGGAGAGGCTGAACCCGCCGACGCGCTTCCTGCTGGCCTGGGTGGTGCCGAGCTGGCTGGTGTTCGAGGCGGTGCAGACCAAGCTGCCGCACTACACGCTGCCGCTCTATCCCGCGCTGATGCTGCTGGGCGCCGCCTGGGCGATGGACCCGCTGCGCCGCCTGCCGCCGCGCTGGTGGCGGCGCGTCGCCTTCGCGGCGCTGGCGCTGGTCGCGCTCGGCATCGCGCTAGCCTCGGAAGCCGCCTTCGGGATGCTGATGCGCCGCTGGCTGGAGGCGGGGCTGCTGGTGCTGCCGCTGGCGGCGCTGCTGGTCTGGCTGGTCTGGCGCAGCGCGCGGCAGGGCGGCTGGGGCCGCGCCGGGCTGCTCGGCGCGCTGCTGGCCGTGCCGCTTTACGCCGCGGTGATGGAAGGCGTGGCACCACGGCTCGCGCCGCTCTGGGTCGCGCCGCGGCTGGCGGCGACGCTCGAGGCGCAGGCGCCCGGCCTGCCAGCGCGGGATTTCGGGATCACCGGGCATTCCGAGCCTTCGGTGCTGTTCGCCCTGGGTGGGGAGGTGAGCCTGCTGCGCACCGGTCGCGACGCCGCCCGCTTCCTCGGCGGCGGCCCGGCGCGGGTGGTGGCGGTGGGGGACCGGGCGGAGCGGGACTTCCGCGAGGAGGCGGCGGCGCTGGCGCTGCCCTACCAGGAGATCGGCCAGGTGACGGGCTTCAACTACACGCGTGGCCGCTGGGTCACGCTGCTGCTGTTCCGCCGGGCCGCCTGAGCGATGATTGGCTGAACCATGATTGACTGGGCCACCAACCTCGTCGCCTCCGGCGGCCTCGTCGGCGTCTTCCTGCTGATGGTCGCCGAGAACCTGTTCCCACCCATCCCGTCCGAGGTGGTGATGCCGCTGGCCGGCTTCGCCGCGGCGCGCGGGCAGATGCCGCTGCCGGGCGTGATCCTCGCCGGCATCGCCGGGTCGCTGGCCGGCAATGCCGTGTGGTTCGAACTGGCCCGCGCCTTCGGGACGGAGCGGATGTACCGCATCCTCGACCGGCTGCATCGCTTCACCCGGCTGGGGCGGGAGGAGGTGGGCAAGGCCGAGGCAGCGCTGCGGCGCAACGGCCCCGCCGCGGTCTGCATCGCCCGCATGATGCCGGGGGTGCGCACCGGCATCTCCATCCCCGCCGGCCTGATCGCCCTGCCGCGGCGGGTCTTCTATTTCTGGACCGCGGTGGGGACGACGATCTGGACCGGCGGCCTGGCGGTGGCGGGCTATGCGCTGGAGGATCAGTTCCACCTGGTGGAGGACTGGGCCGGGCCGATCGGGCTGACGATCATGGCCGTGGTGCTGGGCCTGGTCGCCTGGCAGGTCTGGAAGGCCCGCCGCGCCGGCTGAGCCGCGGCGGGCGGCATCCTCCGGCACGGCGCGCGCCCGGCGCGGCACGGCCGCTGGCCCCGCGGGCATGACGGGGCGGGCGGAAGCGCATCCCGGACGGGTGACGCCCGAGGCCGGACCGGCCGCCGCGTGGCGCCACCGCCCCGGGACGGCGGCATGAAGGATTTGGCAGCGAAACCGCCCCTAGAGTCCGCAGGCATGCGGCGAGGCCCGTGGCCGGGCCGGGATTTCCACGCCCCGCCGGGGCCGCCGCCGCGTGCGGCGATCGCGGCGGCGGCATCGTACCCGACCGAGACCTGCGCCATCCCGCCAGCCGGCGGCATGGATTGAGGCACGGCCGTCCCGCCCCGCATCCGCCCCGGGGCCTAGAAGCCCGCCACCCGGGTCTTGGGACGCGCATGATGGGTACGAGGATCGCGCAGGGATTGGTGCTGGCAGGCGCGGCGGCGTGCGGACTTTTCGCTGCCGTGGTGACTTGGGGCGGGCCCTCGGCCGCGCCGGCCGGCCCGCCGGGCGAGGCGAGGGCCGGCGGGGCCGGCATGCCGGCGGCCCTCCTCCAGCGTGCCGCCGCCATCCCTTCCGGCAACGGCCAGGGCGCCGCGGGGCGGGCCGGGGCCGGTGGCCAGGGCAGCGGCCAATCGAACGGCGGTGGCAGCAGCGGCCGGGGCGGTGGGCAGGCGAGCACCGGCGGCAGCAGCAGCCAGGCGAGCACCGGCGGCAGCAACGCCCAGGGCGGCAGCCAGGCAAGCACCGGCGGCAGCAGCGGTCAGGGCGGCAGCCAGGCGAACACCGGTGGCAGCAACGCCCAGGGCGGCGGCCAGTCGAGCACCGGTGGCAGCAGCGGACAGGGTGGCAGCCAGTCGACCACCGGCGGCAGCAATGGCCAGGGCGGCGGCCAGTCGAGCACCGGTGGCAGCAGCGGACAGGGCGGCAGCCACGCGAACACCGGTGGCAGCAGCGGACAGGGCGGCAGCCAGGCGAGCACCGGTGGCAGCAGCGCACCGGGCGGCAGCCAAGCGAGCACCGGTGGCAGCAGCGCACCGGGCGGCAGCCAAGCGAGCACCGGTGGCAGCAGCGGACAGGGCAGCGGCCAGACGACCACCGGTGGCAGCCGCGGACAGGGCGGCAGCCAGGCGAGCACCGGTGGCAGCAGCGGACAGGGTGGCGGCCAGGCGAGCACCGGCGGCAGCAGCGGTCAGGGCGGCAGCCAGGCGAGCACCGGTGGCAGCAACAGCCAGGGCGGCAGCCAAGCGAGCACCGGCGGCAGCAACGGCGAGGGCAGCAGCCAGGCGAGCACCGGTGGCAGCAGCGGACAGGGCGGCAGCCAGGCGAACACCGGTGGCAGCAACAGCCAGGGCGGCGGCCAGTCGAGCACCGGTGGCAGCAATGGCCAGGGCGGCAGCCAGGCGAGTACCGGCGGCAGCAGCGGACAGGGCAGCGGCCAGTCGCGCACCGGCGGCAGCAACAGCCAGGGCGGCAGCCAGGCGAGCACCGGTGGCAGCAGCGGACAGGGTGGCGGGCAGGCGAGCACCGGCGGGGGCAGCGGACAGGGTGGCGGCCAGGCGAGCACCGGTGGCAGCAGCGGACAGGGCGGCAGCCAGGCAAGCACTGGCGGCAGCAGCAGCAACAGCCCGGGCGGCAGCAGCAGCAACAGCCCGGGCGGCAGCCAAGCAAGCACCGGCGGCAGCAACAGCCAAGGCAACGGCCAGGCGAACACCGGCGGCAGCAACGGCCAAGGCAACGGCCAGGGCACCAGCACGCCGCCCGGCAGCTTCCAACTCGGCGCCTTCACCGTCTTCGGCCTGATCCCGCAGAACGAGTGCGGCGCCGGCGGCTTCGCCAATTGCGTCGCCACGCCGGGCGGCACCGCCTCGGGCAGCGGCGGGGAGCCGACCATCTTCAAGCTCAACGCCGATGGCAGCACCGATCTCGGCCGGTATGTCACCGTCGACGGCTCGGAATTCCCGGTGCGCTTCGACGCCTCGACCGACCGGCTGAGCTTCCAGTTCGTGCCCAACCCGGGCGATCCCCTCCCCTACTACGTCGCCATCAAGCAGGCCGATGGCTACTACCTGCTTTCGCGGCCGGATCCGGCGGATGCCGGCCGGCTGCTGCCGATCCAGTCCTTCGACATCGCGCTCGGCCAGCTCTTCCGCCAGCCCGGCTACTCGCACATCACCTTCTTCGGCAGCGGCGCCTGGGCTCCCCCGGGGCCGGGGCCGGGCACGCCCGTCCCGCCCGACCCGAGCGGCCCGGCCGTGGTGCCGGAGCCGGCGACGCTCGGCCTGCTCGGCGCCGGCCTTGCCGGCCTCGTCGCCCTGG
>NZ_SMOA01000128.1 GCF_004353985.1 Paracraurococcus ruber
CGCTTCGCCGGCCATGGCGGCCGGATCCGCGGCGCGGGCCAGCAGCCGGCCGGCGGCATCCGTCGCGTCCAGCCAGGCCAGGCGGCCGCCGGGAAGCGTCTCGAAGGCGTCAGCGAGCGCGGCGCGCAGCGGCGCGGCATCGCCCGCCGCCAGGGCAGCGGCGACATCCGGGCGGCGGGCCAGGGCGGCGGCGGTCGCGTGCATCGCCGCCGAGGCATCGCCAATTGCGGTGTCGGCGCGGACCAGGGCGCCGGCCATGGCGTCGCGCAGCGCGGCATCGCGCAGGTCGCGCCCGGCCAGCAGCCCGGCGAGGCCGGCCAGCAGCAGGCCGAGCAAGGCCGACCCCAGGCCGAGCAGCAGGAGCCGCCCCCGCAGGCCGGTGGCGGAACCCGTTGCGACGCTGGTCATGCCGGATGGTCCAGAGCAGCCATGGGCCCCGGCGATAGCGCGCCGTCGTAAATTTGCGATGAAGGCGGCGGGGCGCCGCGGCGGCCGGCCTGCCCGCTTGCGCCCCCCGCGCGGCGCCGGTCTAATGCCGCCCGTCCAGGAACGAACAGGCCGCCGGCATCGCCGCGTGGCCCCGCAAAAAGGGGAGGCTTCATGCATCGCCGCCAGGGGCCGCCGGCGCGGCCCCGCACCCATCCCCTACGCGCCCCGCGGCGCGGCCGCCTGCGCTGACCGGCGGCCGCATGCCCCTGCTCGAGGTGCAGGACATCGTCATCCGCTTCGGCGGCGTGACCGCCGTGGCCGGCGTGTCCTTCGAGGTCGCGGAACGGCAGATCTGCGGGCTGATCGGCCCGAACGGCGCCGGCAAGACCACCACCTTCAACTGCATCAGCGGCATCTACCGCCCGAACAGCGGCCGCATCGTCTTCGCCGGGCAGGAGATCACCGGCCTGCCGCGGCACCGCATGACCGGCCTCGGCATCGGCCGCACCTTCCAGAACCTGGCGCTGTTCCGCAGCATGACGGTGCGGGAGAATGTGCTGGCCGGCGCGCATAGCAGCGGGCGGACCGGCTTCGTCGCCAGCGCCTTCGCGCTGCCGCAGGTGCGGCGGGAAGCGGCGCAGGCCAGCCGCCGCGCCGATGAGCTGCTGGCGCTGCTGAACCTGGAACGCGTGGCGGACGCGCCGGTCACCGCCCTGCCCTTCGGCTGGCAGAAGCGGGTGGAGATGGCGCGCGCCCTGATCAGCCAGCCCAAGCTCCTCCTGCTCGACGAGCCGGCGGGCGGCCTGAACCATGGCGAGGTGGACGACCTCGCCGGGCTGCTGGTGGACATCCGGCGGAATTTCGACCTCTCGATCCTGCTGGTCGAGCATCACATGAGCCTCGTCATGCGCGTCTCCGACAAGGTGGCGGTGCTGGATTTCGGCAAGAAGATCGCCGACGGCACGCCGGAGCAGGTGCGCGCCGACCCGGCGGTGATCACCGCCTATCTCGGCGCGGGGGACGGCCATGCCCACGCTGCTTGACGTCAAGGGGCTGAAGGCCGGCTACGGCCCGACGCATGTGCTGCACGGGCTCGACTTCCAGGTGGAGGAAGGCGGCGTCACCGCGCTGCTCGGCGCCAATGGCGCGGGCAAGACCACCACGCTGCGCGCCATCTGCGGCATGGTGCGCACGGAAGGCGAGATCAGCTTCCGGGGCGACCGGCTGCATGGCCGGGCGACGGAGGACATCGTCCGCCGCGGCATCGCGCATGTGCCCGACGGTCGCGGCACCTTCATGGAGCTGACGGTCGAGGAGAATTTCAAGCTCGGCGCCTATGTCCGCAACGACAACCAGGTGCAGGCCGATTTCGACCGGATGTGCGCCTGGTTCCCGCGCCTGAAGCAGCGCTGGAAGCAGCAGGCCGGCACGCTCTCGGGCGGGGAGCAGCAGATGCTGGCCATCGCCCGCGCGCTGCTGCTGCGGCCCAAGCTGCTGCTGCTGGATGAGCCGAGCTTCGGCCTCGCGCCGCTCATCGTCCAGGAGATCTTCGGCATCATGCGCCGGATCCGGGACGAGAGCGGGGTCGGCATCCTGCTGGTCGAGCAGAATGCCAACCTGGCGCTGGAGCTCGCCGACCTGGCCTACCTGCTGGAGACCGGGACGATCGTCATGTCCGGCCGCGCCGCCGAGATCCGGCAGGACGAGGCGATCCGCCGTTCCTACCTGGGATACTAGCCGCCCGATGACCGGGGCACCGCAGATGCGCAAGCCCGAGGCGGCCGGCCCGCCACGCCGTCCGGTGACCGCGGCATCGCAGATGCGGACACCTGGATCGGCCCGCGCAAACGGAGTGTGACCATGGACGGATTAGCGCACCAGATCGTCGCCGGCATCGCCACGGGCGGCATCTATGCCTCCGTCGCGCTCGCCATCGTCATGATCTACCAGGCGACGCACCACGTGAATTTCGCGCAAGGGGAAATGGCCACCCTGTCCTGCTTCATCGCCTGGAGCATGGTGCAGGCCGGCCTGCCCTACTGGGTCGCCTTCTTCGGCACCATCGTCGTCTCCTTCGCCATCGGGGTGGTGGTGGAGCGCATCCTGATCCGGCCGGTGGCGAATGCGCCGGTGCTGACCATGGTGGGCGTCTTCATCGGCCTGCTGCTGATCGTCGGCAACGCCACGGGGTGGATCTTCGGCTACACCACCAAGGTCTTCCCCAGCCCCTTCACCAGCGACGGGCCGCTGCTGGGCGGCCTGGTCTCGGCGCATGAACTGGGCAGCACGGTGGTGACGCTGACCGTGCTGACGCTGGTCTGGGCCTTCTTCCGCTTCACCAAGCTGGGGCTGGCCATGCGGGCGGCGGCCTACAACCCGCGCTCCTCCCGCCTGGTCGGCATCCGCGTCGGCTGGATGCTGGCGCTGGGCTGGGGGCTGGCGGCGGCGATCGGCGCGGTGGCGGGGATGATGGTGGCGCCCGTCGTCTTCCTCGACCCCACCATGATGCTCGGCATCCTGCTCTACGCCTTCGCCGGCGCCCTGCTGGGCGGCATCGACAACCCGATGGGCGCGGTGCTGGGCGGCTTCGCCGTCGGCGTGCTGGAGAACCTGGCCGGCGCCTATGTGGTCGGCACCGAGCTCAAGCTGACCGTCGCGCTGGCGATCATCATCGGCGTGCTCGTGGTGCGCCCCTCCGGCCTGTTCGGCCGCGTCGTCTTCAGCCGGGTGTGAGGAAGCCATGAGCGTCAGCAAGGGCCTGCCCGCCGATGCCGCGATCGCGGCCATCCCGCTTCCCGCCGCCGCGACCCCGGCCTGGCAGCGCATCGCGCTGGTCCTGCTGGGGCTGGCGGCGGCCATCGCGCCGATCTTCGTGCTGGAGAGCTTCCATCTCTTCCAGCTGACCATGGCCGTCATCATGGCGCTGGCGGTGCTGGGGCTGAACATCGTCACCGGCTACAACGGCCAGATCAGCCTGGGGCATGGCGCCTTCTTCGCCGTCGGCGCCTATTGCACCGCCATCCTGATGTCGCATTTCGACTGGTCCTTCTGGCCGACCCTGCCGATCTCGGCCGCG
The DNA here is from genome assembly GCF_004353985.1 of Paracraurococcus ruber. Taxonomy (GTDB): domain Bacteria; phylum Pseudomonadota; class Alphaproteobacteria; order Acetobacterales; family Acetobacteraceae; genus Paracraurococcus; species Paracraurococcus ruber. Next base: position 3,506 of record NZ_SMOA01000128.1, read on the forward strand.
GTCTGCGCCGGCCTGGGCTATGGCGTGGGCTTCCCGGCGCTGCGGCTGGCCGGCCACTACCTGGCGCTGACCACCTTCTCCCTGGCCGTGGCGGTCCCGCAGATCCTCAAGCACAAGAGCATCGAGGACTGGACCGGCGGCGTGCAGGGCCTGTTCCTGGTCAAGCCGGACGCGCCCTTCGGCCTGCCGCTCTCCTCCGACCAGTGGATGTACCTGGTGGCGGTGATCGTCGCCGGGGCCTGCTTCCTGCTGGTCTGGAACCTGATCCGCAGCCGCATCGGCCGCGCCCTGATGGCGACGCGCGACCATGCCACGGCGGCCGAGGCGATGGGGATGGATATCGGCTCGCTCAAGACGAAGGCCTTCGCGCTGTCCGCCATGATCACCGGCATCGCCGGCAGCCTGTCGGCGGTCGCGATCGAGTTCGTGGCGCCCGACAGCTTCTCCTTCGGCGTGTCCATCACGCTCTTCGTCGGGATGGTGGTGGGCGGCGTCGCCTCCATCCTCGGCTCGCTCTTCGGCGGGCTGTTCGTGCTGTTCGTGCCGAACATCGCGGAAGCCATCAGCAAGGCCGCGCCGGGCGTGATCTACGGCGTCATCCTCATCCTGTTCCTGTTCCTGCTGCCGGACGGCTTCGCGGGGCTGCTGCGGCGGATCGCCGCGAAGCTGCGCGGGCGCGGCTGAAACGACCAACGAAGACCGGGAGTGCCTGCATGACCATCCAACGCCGCACGCTGATCGGGGCCGCCGCTGCCGGCACCCTGGCCGTCCCTCGCCTCGCCCCGGCGCAGGATGCGCCGGGCGTGACCGCGACCGAGATCCGCATCGGCAGCACCAATGCGCTGTCCGGCCCTGTATCGGCCTATTCCGTCATCTCCCGCTGCCTGGAGGCGATGTTCAGGCGGCTGAACGACCAGGGCGGCGTCGGCGGCCGCAAGGTCAGCTTCACCGTCTATGACGACGCCTACCAGCCGCCGCGCACGCTGGAGCAGACCCGCCGCCTGGTGGAGCAGGACCGCGTCGCCTTCCTGTTCAACAGCCTGGGCACGCCGACCAACAACGCCATCCACCGCTACGTCAACCAGCGGAAGGTGCCGCACCTGTTCCTGGCGACCGGCGCCGACAAATGGGCGCAGCCGAAGGAGTTCCCCTGGACCATCGGCTGGCAGCCCAGCTACCGGACCGAGGCGCAGATCTACGCCAAGCACATCCTGGCGGAACGGCCGCAGGGGCGCATCGCCCTGCTCTACCAGAACGACGATTTCGGCAAGGACTACCTGAACGGGCTGAAGGACGTCCTCGGCAACCGGCCGCTGACCACCGCGACCTACGAGGCGACGGATCCCACCATCGACAGCCAGATCGTCCAGCTGCAGGGCCATGACGTGCTGGTCTGCGCGACGACGCCGCGCTTCGCGGCGCAGGCGATCCGCCGCGTCTTCGACATCGGCTGGCGGCCGATGATGTTCATGACCAACGTCTCGGTCTCGGTCGGCGCGGTGATGCAGCCCGCGGGCGTCGAGAAGGGCGTCGGCCTCATCACCTCCGACTACCGGAAGGACCAGACCGACCCGGCCTGGGCGACCGATGCCGGCATGAACGAGTGGCGGGACTTCATGCGCCGCTACATCCCGGATGCCGACCTGACCGACAACAACTATACCTATGCCTACGGCGCCGGCAGCACGATGATCCAGGTGCTGCGGCAATGCGGCACCGACTTCAGCCGCGAGAATGTCATGCGGCAGGCGACGAACATCGCGCCGATGGACATCGCCACGCTGCTGCCCGGCATCCGGGTGCAGACCCAGCCGGACAACTACCACGTCATCCGGCAGATGCAGCTGCAGCGCTGGGACGGGCGAAGCTGGGTGCGCTTCGGCAATGTGATCGAGGGCGCGAACGTGTAGCGGCACGCGCGCCCCCGGGGTCCACGGAACGGGACCACGCCGCCTGGCCGACCGGCCCGGCGGCGGCCCGGTCCGAACAGGGGGGGGAGGAAACAGGATGCTCGGCAGGCGGCATGTGCTGGCGGCGGCGGCCGCGGGATTGGCGGCGCCGGGGGTGGTGCGGGCGCAGGAATTGCCCGGGGTCACCGCGACCGAGATCCGCATCGGCAACACCATGCCGTATAGCGGGCCGAACAGCGCCTATGGCGTCATCGGCCGCACCGAGCAGGCCTATATCCGCATGCTGAACGAGCAGGGCGGATTCGCGGGCCGCAAGATCAACTGGATCAGCTACGACGACGGCTTCTCCCCGCCCAAGACGGTGGAGCAGATCCGCCGCCTAGTCGAGCAGGACCGCGTCGCCTTCCTGTTCAACACGCTGGGCACGCCGACCAACAGCGCGGTCCAGCGCTACTGCAACCAGCGCAAGGTGCCGCAGCTCTTCGTCGCGACGGGCGCCGACAAATGGGGCAACTGGCAGGAATTCCCCTGGACCATGGGCTGGCAGCCCAGCTACCGGACCGAGGCGCAGATCTACGCCAAGCACCTGCTGTCCCAGGGCAAGGATTTCCGGCTGGCGATCATCTTCCAGAACGACGATTTCGGGAAGGACTACATCGCCGGCCTGCGCGACGTGATCGGCGCGCAGCGCTTCGACGCCACGGTGAAGACCGCGAGCTTCGAGATCACCGACCCGACGCCGGACAGCCAGATCCTGTCGCTGCAGGGGACCGGCGCCGACACGCTGATGATCGCGCTCGGCCCCAAGGCGGCGGCGCAGGCCATCCGCAAGACGCATGACATCGGCTGGAACGCGCAGCGCTACCTGACCAATGTCTCGCTCTCGGTCGGCGCGGTCATGCAGCCGGCGGGGGTCGAGAAGGGGATCGGCATCATCACCTCCGGCTACCTGAAGGAGCAGGGGGACGCCGCCTGGCGCGACGACCCCGGCATGAACGAGTACCGCGCCTTCATGAAGCAGTGGATGCCGGAAGGCGACCTGCAGGACGCCAACACGGTCTACGGCTTCGCGCTCGGCCGCACGCTGCAGCAGCTGCTGACGCAGTGCGACGGCAATTTCAGCCGGGAGAACGTGATGAAGCAGGCCGCCGGCCTCAAGACCGTGGCCATCCCGGTGCTGCTGCCGGGCATCACGCTGGACACCGGGCCGCAGGACTACCGGCCGATCCAGAAGATGCAGCTGCAGCGCTGGGACGGCGCCTCCTGGGTCCGCTTCGGCGGGCTGATCGAGGGCGCGGAAGTCTGAACGAACTGGGAGACGACAGGAATGCTGAACCGCAGGACCTTCCTCGCCGCCTCGGCGGCCGGGCTCGCCATGCCGGGGATCGCGCGCGCGCAGGAGACGCCGGGCGTGACGGCCACCGAGATCCGCATCGGCAACACCATGCCCTATAGCGGCCCGGCCAGCGCCTATGGCGTCATCGGCCGCTCGCACGAAGCCTTCTTCAGGATGGTGAACGACCAGGGCGGCATCGCCGGCCGCCGGATCAACTTCATCACCTATGACGACGGCTACAGCCCGCCCAAGACGGTGGAGCAGACCCGCCGGCTGGTGGAGCAGGACCGCGTCGCCTTCACCTTCAACCAGCTCGGCACCGCCGCCAACAGCGCCATCCTGCGCTACATGAACCAGCGCAAGGTGCCGCACATCTTTCTCTCGACCGGCGCCGACAAGTGGGGGAACTACCAGGACACGCCCTGGACCATCGGCTGGCAGCCCAGCTACCGGACCGAGGCGCAGATCTACATGAAGCACCTGCTGGCGGAGCGGCCGAACCCGCGGATCGGCCTGCTCTACCAGAACGACGACTTCGGCAAGGACTACGTCACGGGCGTGCGCGACATCCTCGGCGCCCGCTACGACCAGATGGTGCGGGCCGTGAGCCACGAGGCGACGGACCCGACCATCGACAGCCAGGTCGTGTCCCTGCAGCAGGGCGGCTGCGACGTGATGCTGACCGCGACGACGCCGAAATTCGCCGCCCAGGCGATCCGCCGCGTCTTCGACGTGGGCTGGCGCCCGGCCTTCTACTACCTGACCAACGTCTCCATCAGCGTCGGCACGGTGATGGAGCCGGCGGGGCCGGAGAAGGGCGTCGGCATCATCACCAGCGCCTATCTGAAGGACCCGACCGATCCGGGCTGGGACAACGACGCCGGCATGCGGGAATGGCGCGCCTTCATGGCGAAGCACATCCCGAACGGCGACCAGAAGGACGGCAGCTACCCCTTCGCCTACGGCATCGCGCAGACGCTGATGCAGGTGCTGAAGCAGTGCGAGGGGAATTTCAGCCGCGAAAGCATCATGAAGCAGGCGGCGAGCATCAGGGACTTCATCCCGGCGACGCTGATCCCGGGTATCAAGGTCTCGACCTCGCCGACCAATTTCCACCCGATCCGGCAGATGCAGCTGCAACGCTGGACCGGGCAGACCTGGCAGCGCTTCGGCGGGGTGATCGAAGGGGCGAATGTGTGACGGGCCGGCGCGGGGCGGATGCCCCGCGCCTCCCATGCCCGGCGCAGGCCCCGGCGCCGGCCGCTCAGCGCGCCGTGTAGCCGCCGTCCACCTGCCAGCAGGCCCCGGTGACGAAGCCGGCGCGGTCGCTGCACATCCAGACCACCGCCTCGGCGATCTCCTCCGGCGTGCCCATCCGCGCCAGCGGCACGCGCGCCATAATCGCCTCGCCGCGCCGGCGCATGGTCTCCTCGGTCATCGGCGTCTCGATATAGCCGGGGCAGACGGCGTTGACGCGGATGTTCTCCGGCGCATGGTCGATGGCGGCCGCCTTGGTCAGCCCCACCACCGCATGCTTGCCCGCGACATAGGACGCGGCGCCGCCGGACCCCACCAGCCCCAGGATGCTGGCGGTGTTGACGATGGCGCCGCCGCCCTGCTTCCGCATCTGCGCCACCTCATGCCGCAGGCAGCGCCAGACGCCGTGCAGGTTCACGTCGATCAGGCCCAGCCAGGCCGCTTCCTCCAGGTCCGCCGCCAGCACGCCGGCCGAGTTGAGCTGGTAGGGCGCGATCCCGGCATTGTTGAAGGCGCAGTCCAGGCTGCCGAAGGCTTCCACCGCCGCGGCGACCATGGCCGCCACCTGCGCATCCTCGGTCACGTCGCAGGCGATCGCCACCGCCTGGCCGCCCGCCGCCTCGATGGCGCGCACCGTGCCCTTGGCGGCGTCCAGGTTGCGGTCGGACGCCGCCACCCAGGCCCCTTCCCGCGCGAAGGCCAGCGCGGCGGCGCGGCCGATGCCCGATGCGGCGCCGGTGACCAGCGCCGACTTGCCCTCCAGCAGTCCCGGCATCGCCTCAGCCCCCCTTGAAATGGTGGGCCAGCGCCAGCGCCGCCTGGCGCAGCGCCAGGTCGGCGGCCGGGATGAACCTGCCCATGGTCAGGAAGGCATGGATCTGGTCGGACATGTGGACATGCGTGACGCGCACGCCATCCGCCTCCAGCCGCCGGGCGAATTCGATGCCCTCGTCCACCAGCGGGTCGTAGCCGGCGGTCATGACATAGGCGCTGGCGACGCCGGCCAGGCTCGGGACGCGCAGGGGGCTGGCCTGCCATTCCACCCGCCGCGACCGGTTGGGGGTGTAGTGGTCGATGAACCAGCGCATGGTCTTGTCGGTCAGGATCAGCCCCTCGGTGAAGCGCTGATAGGCCGGCCGCTCCCCCGCCATGTCGGTGGCGGGGTAGAGCAGCATCTGGAACCCGACCTTCGGCGCCGTGCCGTCGCGCGCCATGATGGCGAGCACGGCGGCCAGGTTGCCGCCGGCGCTGTCGCCGCCGACCGCGATGCGGTTCGCATCGATGCGCAGGCTCGCCGCGTTCTCCGCCACGAAGCGCAGCGCCGCGGCGCAATCCTCCACCGCCGCCGGGTACACATGCTCCGGCGCCATGCGGTAATCGACCGAGATGACGCTGCAGCGCGCGGCATTGGCCAGGATGCGGCAGGGCACGTCATGGCTGTCGAGGTCGCCGATCACCCAGCCGCCGCCATGCAGGTACACCAGGCAGGGCAGCGCCTCCCCCGCCTCGGTGCCGGCGGCGCGGTAGCGGCGCAGCGGGATCGTCCCGCGCGGGCCGGGGCAGGTCAGGTCCTCCACCAGCCCGACATCTTCCGGCGGCGCGCCCAGCACGGCGCGAGACTTGGCGCTCGCCTCGCGCGCCTCGGCCGGGCTCAGCGTGTGCAGCGGCGGCCGGCCCAGTTCCTTGATCAGGTTGAGGACGGAGACCGCCCCCGGATCGATCGGCATCGTCTCACCCCATCCAGTCCAGGACATGCCGGGCCACCATATCCGGCTGGTCGAATTCGGCCAGATGCCCCGCGCCGGGGATCGTCACCATCTCATGCGGCCCGCCCAGCTTCGCCGCCATGCGCGCAGCATAGGCGGGCGGGATGGCGCGGTCCGCCTCGCCCCAAAGCAGCAGGGTCGGCGCCTTGATCAGGGGCAGGCGCTTCTCCAGCCTGGTGTTGCCCAGCGGGAAGAAGATGCGGGCCGAGGCCTCGATGGCGCGCGTCTGCTCGATCGGCCATTCGACGCCGTTGGCGCCCTCCGGCGGGGCCCTCAGCGCCTTCCAGGTCTCCGGATCGGCGCACATCAGCGCCGCCAGGGAATCCGGCCGCTGCGCCCAGGGATCGGCCGGCGGATCGGCCTCGTCATAGAGGCCGAAGGGCGCGATCAGCGCCAGGCGCCGCAGGCTGTCGGGCCAGATGGCCGCCACCTCGGCCGCCAGCGAGCCGCCGACCGAGCTGCCCGCCAAGTCCGCGCCCTGCAGTCCCGCCGCCTGCAGGATGCGCCGCACCGCCAGCACCCAGTCCAGATGCGTGTCCAGCACGGTGTGCGCGCGGTCGCCGCCGGGGAAGCCCGGCAAGGACGGCACGACGACGTGCCGCCGCTCCGCCAGGCGATCCAGGAAGGGCACCCAGCGCGGCAGCCCGCCGAAGCCCGCCAGGAACCCCAGCGGCGGACCGCTGCCCTTGCTCCAGACGCGGATCGGGAAGCCCTCGAAGTCGAGGGTCGTGACCTCCGGCCCCTGCACCGGGCTATTCCGCCGCCAGCTTCGGCGCGAAGGCGGCGGGCGTCGCGCTTTCCGCCGGCTGCATCGGCTGCGGCCACCAGCGATCCTCGTAATCCGCGAAGCGGTCCTTCAGCCGCGGCATCACATGCTCGGCGAACATGCGCGTGTTGTACTGGGTCAGCGCCTTGTCCATGTTGCCGAAATGCATGAGCGTCATGAGGTGGCCGACATGCAGGTCGTCCGCCAGGGCGTTGATCTGCTCCAGCACCTCATCCGGGCTGCCGATGACGATGTAGCCGCGATCGACGAAGTCCTGCATCGTCATGCCGCGGTTCATCTTGTCGCCCATGATCAGCGACTGGGCGTTGGCCGCCTTCTTCACCATGCTCTCGAGGCCGGCACGCTGCGTCGCCTCCGTGCTGTAGCCGGCGGGCGCGGCGAAGCGCGGGTCGATGTGGAGGCAGCGGTTGAAGAAATATTCTGCGGGTTCGGTGTAGAGGTCCATCGCCTGCTGCCGGCTCTCGGCCACCGCGATCACCTGGGCGAAGCCGGCGCGGTAGGGGTTCCGGTCCTTGCCCAACCGCGCCATCTCGGCCCAGAAGCCGTCCATGGTCGCCTTGCCGGCCTTGTAGCCGTAGTAGGACAGGTAGCAGTAGACGTAGTCCATCTGCGCGCACCACTGCCAGGTCTCGATGCTGCCGCCGCCCGGGATCCAGATGGGCGGGTGCGGCTGCTGCACCGGGCGCGGCCAGATGTTCACGTAGCGCTGCTGGTTGAAGCGGCCGTTGAAGGCGAAGGTCTCCTTCTCCGTCCAGGCTTTGATGACCAGGTCGTGCGCCTCGAGGTATTTTTCCCGCAGGGTGGACGGGTTCTGGCCATAGGCGAAGACCGTGTCCATCGGCGTGCCCACCGGGAAGCCGGCGATCAGCCGCCCGCCGCTGATGACATCCAGCATCGCGAATTCCTCGGCGACGCGGGTCGGCGGGTTGTAGAGCGCCAGCGAATTGCCCAGGACGCAGATCGGCACCTGCGTCGTCCGCCGCGCCAGCGCGCTGGCGATCAGGTTCGGGCTCGGCATCAGGCCGTAGCCGTTCGAATGGTGCTCGTTCACGCAGATGGCGTCGAAGCCGCAATCGGCGGCGTATTCGAGCTCATCCATGAAGTCGTTGTACATCAGGTGCGCCCGCTTCGGATCGAAGAGCGAGCTGTGGATGTCCACCCAGACCGAGGGATGTTCCTGCCGGAAATTCTCCGGCAGCTCGGTATAGGGCATCAGGTGGAACCACATGAGCTTCATGGCCGACCCTCCAGGGCGCTGGGCGGCCTCGCCGCATGGGGGCCGCCTTCTGCGGAAAGCCTAGCCGGCTATCGGTTGGCAGGGAAAGCGAAAGCCGCGGCCTTGACCCGTGCCGGCGGCACGGCCGAGCATGGCGCGCGGAGGGCACGGGCATGGTCAACACCGCGGCGGCGGACCCCGAACGCCTCGTGCTGTTCGGCAGCTTCACCAGCAGTTCCAGCTACAAGCCGATGCTGTTCCTGTCGCTGTCGGGCCTGCCCTTCAGCTTCCGCACGGTGAACCTGAAGACCGGGATGCAGCGGGCGCCGGACTACCTGGCGGTGAACCGCCACGGCCAAGTGCCGGCGCTGCGGCATCGCGGCCTGACCGTGATCCAGTCGAACGTGATCCTCGACTACCTCGCCCGCGCGACCGGCGCGTTCGAGGCACGGACGGAGCAGGCGCGCTGGACGGCACGGGAATGGCTGAGCTGGGAAGCGGATGCGGTCACCAACATCGCCAAGGTGCGGCACTACAGCCGCTTCCGCGCGGTGGATCCGGCGGTGATGGCCTATTTCCGGCCGCTGGCGGAGGGTGCGCTGCGCTTCCTCGACGATGCGCTGGCCGATGGCCGCGACTGGCTGGCGGGGGAGGAGGCGCCCTCCATCGCCGATATCGGCTGCTGGGGCCGCATGGTCTTCATGGCCGAGGGCGGGCTCGACATCGGCGACTATCCCCGCCTGCAGCGCTGGGCGCAGCGGCTGGCGGCATTGCCCGGCTTCGCCCTGCCCTATGACCTGATCCCGAAGAAGGACGCGGAATTCGCCGGGCGCTGAGGCGCGCCGCCGGGCGGCCCGGGCCAGGACATGGGGACGTCGCCCAGGGGACAGGAAGGGAGAGAGCGGATCGGGATCGGGCGGACTCGCAGCCATCCGGCAAGGGGCCGGCCGAATGGCTCGCCGGCACGGCCCGCATCGATCCGCTGAACCCTCCCGGCCCGCAGCGGCCTGGCGCGGGCGGGTTGCGCGCCGCGGACGAGGACCCACGGGCACACCCCTCCGCACGGCCGGAGGCTGGTCGTCACCGCCGGCTGTGGCCGAAGGCGGCAGGCGGGCGGGCCGGTGGAAAAGCCCCGCTGGCTGACACCACCTCAGCCCTTGCCCTCGCCGCCGCCGACCAGGACCGGCTCCAGCATCGCCTCCGCCTCCCGCTTCAGCCTGGCGTAGCTGCGGGCGGAGAAGAACAGCATGCCGCCATAGATGAAGCCGGCCGCGGCCAGCGCCGCCCAGGGCTCGGTCAGCAGCACGGCGACATAGGCGCCGATGCCCAGCAGCAGTGGCAGCACGTATTCCGCCGGCACCTTGAAATTCTTGAAGCTCCAGGTCGGCAGCGTCGAGACCATCAGCCCGCCCACCAGCACCAGCAGCGGCCCGACGAAGGCCGGGTGGCGCACCGCCGCGGCCAGGCCCGGCAGGTCCCAGCCCTCGAAGGTCAGGGCGGCAAACAGCGGGAACAGCGCCAGCCCGGCGCCCGCCGGCGCGGGCACGCCGGTGAAGAAATTCTGCGCATAGGCCGGCTTGGGCGGCGGCCCGGTCAGCGGCAGCGCCGGCGCATCGACGATGGAGGCATTGAAGCGCGCCAGCCGCAGCGCCGAGCACACCGCGAACAGCAGGCAGGGCGCGAAGCCGATGCCGCGGGCGTCGTGCAAGGTCCACATGTACAGCACGAGGGCCGGCGCCACGCCGAAGCAGAGGAAGTCGGACAGGCTGTCGAATTCGGCGCCGAAGCGGCTGGTGCCCTTCAGCATCCGGGCGATGCGTCCATCCAGCCCGTCGATCGCGCCGGCGACGACGATCAGCACCGCCGCCTTCTCCCATTGCGCATCCAGCGCGACGCGGATGGCGGTCAGCCCGGCGCAGAGGCCGAGCATGGTCAGGATGTTCGGCACCAGCCGGTTGAAGGACGGGCCCTTGTAGCGCGGCCGGGTGCGCGGCCGGAACTGCCGCAGCCGGCCGCGCAGCCCCGGCGGCCTGGCGCCGGCGGCGCCGCTCACGATGCCAGTTCCGCGATCACCGTCTCGCCGCCGATCATGGTCTGGCCTTCCGCGACCAGCGGCGCCACGCCGTCCGGCAGGTAGACATCGGTGCGGCTGCCGAAGCGGATGATGCCGAAGCGGTCGCCGGCCACCAGCCGGTCCCCTTCCTTCGCGTCGCAGAGGATGCGGCGGGCGATCAGCCCGGCGATCTGCACCACCGCCATGTCGCGCCCGTCGGGCAGGCGCAGCGCCAGCGCGTTGCGCTCATTGTCCACGGACGCCTTGTCGAGCGAGGCGTTGAGGTACTTGCCCGGCCGGTAGGCGATGCGCGTCACCACCGCATCCACCGGCACGCGGTTCACATGCACGTCGAGGACGGAGAGGAAGATCGCCACCCGCCAGCGCGGCTGCGGCCCGAGGCCGAGCTCCTCCGGCGGGACCGCCTGGGTCACGCCGACGATGCGGCCATCCGCCGGCGCCAGCACCAGCCCGGGCCGCCGCGGCGGCACCCGGGTGGGGTCGCGGAAGAAGTACAGGCAGAAGAGGGTGAAGAGGAGCGCGAGCTGGAACAGCCAGCCGCCGAGCAGCCAACCGCCCAGCACGGCCACCGCCACGCCACCATAAATGAAGGGCCGGCCAGCCGGATGCGGCGGGGCCAGCACCAGCCGCAGACTGCGTCCGATCGCCATGGCGGCGGTTTATGGTGTCTTCATCCTTCGGGGGCAAGCTGCCTCCCCATGCAGCCCCTGACCCTCGGACCCTTCGCCGTCGAGCGGGACGGCGCCCTCCGGCCGCGCGAGCCGCATGCGCCGCCGGCTTTGTCCTTCCATTGGCGCGGCCGGCGGTTCGAAGCCGCGGTGGTGCCGGACGGGCTGCGGCTGGCGGCCATCGCCGGCCGCATCCCCTCCACCGCCGAGGCGGGGGCCGACCGCGCCGGGGCGCTGGCGACGGTGCGGACCCTGCCGGAGGCCTTGCCGCCGGGCTGGCGGGTGAAGCTGCTGCCGGACCACCGGATCCGGGTGGAGGCGGAGCAGGAAACCCCGGCGGCGCCGACCGCCACGCGGCTGATCGCCGCCATGGTGGATTTCGCCCTGGCGATGGACCCCTATCTCGACCAGCTCGAAGGCGTCTCGGCCGGCCCGGCCTGACGCCTGGGGCATCGGCCCGCCGCGCCCGCAGGGCCGGCACAGGGTGCCCGAAGGGGGGGTGCTCGCCGCCCGCGGGCCGGGCGCCGGCCCGGTGTCATCGGGCAGGGCCATCGGCCTGCCGCCGGCGCGCCTCGAAGGCCGGGCGGACCCGGAAGCCCAAGGATCGCGGTCAGGGCCCGCCGCCGCGCGGGCGCCGCTCGGCATCGCGCGCCGCCGGGTCCCGCAGCGGCGGGCGG